>CAZWWR010000011.1:20041-35398 GCA_964637265.1 uncultured Jannaschia sp. | reverse complement strand
GGATCGCGCCAGATAACGCTCGAAGATCACCGCCAGAAAGCGATCAAGGTCACACCAGCGTGAAACGCCTCGGGCGTCGCATATGGGTCGGCCCGCGGCTTGCGGAACACCCCCCGTCGAGGGTCTAGACCCTATTCGTACGGGTCCGACTTGCCAGCTGCATCCTCGTCGCCGTCCAGCCGGTCGAGCAGCGTGAGCGCCGTCGCTCGGTCGCCGCGAGCGGCGCGGGCGCGGAAGCGGGCCTCGAGGTCGTGCTCGGTCAGCGCGCGCGTGGCGAGGTCCTCGATCACCTTGTTGAGGCTCACGCCGCGCATGCGGGCCAAGGCGCGCAGCCGCTCGTGCGTGGCATCGGGCAGGCGGATGGTCATCACGCTCATGGCGTCCTCTCCTCATGTTCGTCCAACTGGTCCATTAGGTCCCCAGCCGTGCCGACGGCCAATCCGTCGAAGCGCAACTCGCCCCGCCCCAAGTCGCGGACGTTCGCCGTCACGATCCAGTCCGCGCCCCCGGCCAGCGCCAACTCGACGAGGTGGTCGTCGCCCGCATCGGCGAGGTTCGGACGCCACAGATAGTAGATCGGCGTCCAAACGCAGACCGACATCAACGCGTTGAACAGCCCATCGCGCTCGGCGGGTGTTGTGGGCGAGGAGGCGAACAGGGCATCGCGGGCGAGCACGTCTTCGTACTCGGCAAAGAGCGCAGCCCCCATCAAGGGGATGACCCGGCCCTCCAAACAGGCGCGCAGCACGCGACGCGGCGCGGTCCCCGCCCCACCGCTGACCAACAGCGCGGAAACGAGTATGTTGGTGTCGAGAACGATGCGCACGCGGACGAGATAGCATATGTGCTATTTCAGCTCCATGGGTTGAAAGCTGACCTTTTGCCATCGCCGCGACCGAGATCCGCAGGATCGTCTGTAGCAAGCTCCCCGCATGTAGGCCGCGCTGAGACGCCCTCCCCAGAAGTTGAGCCTCTCGCACGCCATATACGCCACCCGTTCATCCCCGCGTGTGCGGGGAACGGCTGTAGTCGCCGCCGTCCTTGAGCCCGCC
Organism: uncultured Jannaschia sp.; assembly: GCA_964637265.1. GTDB lineage: Bacteria > Pseudomonadota > Alphaproteobacteria > Rhodobacterales > Rhodobacteraceae > Jannaschia. The sequence goes on along the minus strand of CAZWWR010000011.1, from coordinate 34,346 downwards.
GTACGGTTCATCCCCGCGTGTGCAGGGAACGGGGGGAGGGCGGTCATCGCAGCACCCCGTCGAGCGGTTCATCCCCGCGTGTGCAGGGAACGGCCTATTCGGGCGAGCGGCTGGTGAACTACTTCGGTTCATCCCCGCGTGTGCAGGGAACGGTTCAGTAGTTTCATTGATCCGCACCCGTCTGGCGGTTCATCCCCGCGTGTGCAGGGAACGGGGACGCCCCGGTTACGAGCGCCTGGACCGGGCCGGTTCATCCCCGCGTGTGCAGGGAACGGTGCAATTGCGATGATGGAGGAGCGCGTGCAGGCGGTTCATCCCCGCGTGTGCAGGGAACGGATCATGGGCGGCGGCGATACCCCGAGGCTCGCCGGTTCATCCCCGCGTGTGCAGGGAACGGCCGGAACAACTCTGGGAAAGGAAGAAGGACCACGGTTCATCCCCGCGTGTGCAGGGAACGGCGGAGGGCCATGAAGATCGAGTGCGCTGACGCCGGTTCATCCCCGCGTGTGCAGGGAACGGGACGGCACGAAGAACTGCGTCCAGCACTGCACCGGTTCATCCCCGCGTGTGCAGGGAACGGGCACCGGAAAGGCGCCCGTGGGGGTCAGGCGTCGGTTCATCCCCGCGTGTGCAGGGAACGGTAGGCGGCCTGGTTGCGCAAAAGGCCCTCAGCCGGTTCATCCCCGCGTGTGCAGGGAACGGCCCGGCGCGCTGACCTTCACGGCGTCGCAGGGCGGTTCATCCCCGCGTGTGCAGGGAACGGGCGAGGACGGCGAGGGATGATCGGGCATCCGACGGTTCATCCCCGCGTGTGCAGGGAACGGGATCCGGGCGGCGCGACGAACATGGGCATCACCGGTTCATCCCCGCGTGTGCAGGGAACGGTTGATCTCGGAGACGATGGCGGCGAGGCGGGACGGTTCATCCCCGCGTGTGCAGGGAACGGCTCTCCGATGGCGCCGTGCGGCAGGATGGCGCCGGTTCATCCCCGCGTGTGCAGGGAACGGTCCAGCCGCCCGGCCGGGTCCGCCATGCCGCGCGGTTCATCCCCGCGTGTGCAGGGAACGGTCGGACATGAATAGCGTGTGCCGCTCGCCCGACGGTTCATCCCCGCGTGTGCAGGGAACGGTCGTGCGCCGATCATGCCGACACGATCGCGAACGGTTCATCCCCGCGTGTGCAGGGAACGGGAAGCAGAGCCCAGCAGCACGATCACGGCTGGCGGTTCATCCCCGCGTGTGCAGGGAACGGCGCACGACCTCGATGACGAGCGTTCCGTCGCCCGGTTCATCCCCGCGTGTGCAGGGAACGGCAGTCGATGATGCCGCCCGTGTCCGCGACGGCCGGTTCATCCCCGCGTGTGCAGGGAACGGTCTGCGGTTAGTCTCCGGGTCCGCCCCATCACCGGTTCATCCCCGCGTGTGCAGGGAACGGATACGCTCGGTGATCCATTAAAACAATTCGACCGGTTCATCCCCGCGTGTGCAGGGAACGGCCCGCTCGCCGTGGGTCGGGACCGGCTCGGGCCGGTTCATCCCCGCGTGTGCAGGGAACGGTCGATCCAGCGCCCCGAGTTCGTTTACGGCGACGGTTCATCCCCGCGTGTGCAGGGAACGGGAGTTGTAGCGGTGCGCGGCGACGCCCTTGGACGGTTCATCCCCGCGTGTGCAGGGAACGGAACCCATCCTCCTCCTGCAAGGCCCGTGCCAGCGGTTCATCCCCGCGTGTGCAGGGAACGGTCGGATCCGCCCAGCGTTTCCCCGACGTGGTGCGGTTCATCCCCGCGTGTGCAGGGAACGGCGAGACAGGAAGCCCGGCTTCTCGTCAGCCTGCGGTTCATCCCCGCGTGTGCAGGGAACGGCCCGCCGCCGCACGCACCCGCGCCCACGCCGTCGGTTCATCCCCGCGTGTGCAGGGAACGGGGTGAAGCGGTGGGGCAAGTAGGGGATTGCTACGGTTCATCCCCGCGTGTGCAGGGAACGGGTGATCATGAACAGCAGGGGCTGCCGGCGGAACGGTTCATCCCCGCGTGTGCAGGGAACGGGCATCTGTCACTCTCCCCGCCACGACATGCGGCGGTTCATCCCCGCGTGTGCAGGGAACGGCCCTCGGCGTCAAATCCCTCGCGCCACGCCAGCGGTTCATCCCCGCGTGTGCAGGGAACGGTGCGCGAGCGGTGGGAAGAGCAGTCGCAGGGTCGGTTCATCCCCGCGTGTGCAGGGAACGGTTCAGCGCCTCCGCCGCGGCCTCCTCCTGGAGCGGTTCATCCCCGCGTGTGCAGGGAACGGCCGCGCACCCGGCAGAGCCTCGTCCTGAGCGACGGTTCATCCCCGCGTGTGCAGGGAACGGTCTTGCTGCAACCGGTTGTTCTACCGACCTTTCGACGATGTCAAAGAACCTACCGGTGATCCTAGCTGTCTTTGGGCAAGAAGCGAACCAGCTTCAGACCATCGAAATCCTCAGGCATCCGGCGGTTCTTCCCGTGCGTGGCGAAGTCGAAACCCTGATCGGTCGGCGCCTTCCAGACCATGACCGCGTCGCCGTCCTCGACAAAACCCGTGACCTGCTCCCAGATCATCTCGCGGGTGCGCGCCGAGTAGTCGCCCACGTAGACGCCCGCCCGCACCTCCAGCAGCCAGGCCCGCAGCCGTCCCCGCAGGCGCGGGGGCGCGCGCTCAACCACGATGACCATCATCGCCGGACGTCACCTCCTCGAAGGCCGGACCAACCGCGTCATCGGGCGAGGCGGGTTTGGGCAGGTCGCCCGCGGTCAGGACTTCCTCGATCCTAGGGATGATTTTGCTCAGAAGGCCCGAGGCGCGGAACCGGTCGCGGCAGGCCTGCCGCACGGCGCGCTCCACGGGCATGGACAGCTTGCCCTTGGCGGCCAGCCCCGCGACGCGAAACGCCTCCGGAACGACGGTGTCGAACTTCCACAAATCGGCCATGTCGTAGACGAAGGAGCGCGGCTTGCCGGTATGGAGGAACCCGATGGCGGGCGCGTAGCCCGCGGCCAGGACGGCCGCCTCGGTCAATCCATGCAGGCAGGCGGTCGCGGCCGAGAGGCACCGGTTGGGCACATCGCCCGCCTCCCAGTCGGCGACGTCGTAAGCGCGGCGGCTCCATGTCACCTCGTATCGCTTGGCCAGGAGCTCGTAGGTCTTGCGCACGCGCACGCCCTCGATGCCGCGCAGCTGGTCGACGGACCGCCGCGCGGGGGCAGGCTCGTCGAAGCGGATCTCGAACATCCTGCGGACCACGCGCAGGCGCGCGGCGGGGTCGAGCGCGAGCGACGCCTGCCAGAGAAGCTTGTCGGCCCGCGCGCCCCCGGGTTGCCCCGCGGAGTAGAGCCGCACCCCCGCCTCGCCGATCCAAGTGATCAGCGTGCCAGTGTTCGCGGCCAAGGCCACGGCGGCGTGGCTGATGCGCGCGCCGGGCTCCAACATCAGCCCGGCCAGCCCGCCCACGGGGATGTGCGTGCGGGTGCCGTCGGGGTTGACGGCGACGAAGGCCCCATCGGCCACGTCGAGGCGGGCCCGCTCGACGAAGACGAGCTGCGCCCGGTCCTTGAGCGGGATTGGCCTAGGCGGGGGTAGGCCGGGCGTCTCAGGCACGGCGGATCAGCATCAGGCCGCAGCCCCACGCCTTCGCGCGGCCGAAGCCCGTAGCGAGCGCGGCGAGGAACGCATTGGGATCGGTGACGCGGATCGTTCCCGTCATATCGAGGATGCCGAAGCGCGCGCCCCGGCGGCCTCGTCCGCGGTCGATCGCCAGGGTATCGTAGCCTTCGACCGTCGTGCGGATCGGTTCGAACCCTTTGGCGGCGCCCTGCCGGGCGAGCCAGTCGCCCCCGGCCTCCTGTGCCACGGCGTCGCGGCGTTCGGCCCTCTCGCCCTTGGGAAGGTCGTGCAGGCCGTCCATTACGACGTCGATCCGGCGGTCCTTCGACGCCCTCGCCCTGTCCTTGGTGGCGTTGGCGCGCAGGATGAACGCGAGACGGTCGCCCGCGGCCAGGACCGGATCGAAAAGTTTGGTCTCGGGCGGCTCGAACAGCTCGCTCGCGCGGGGCGGGCGTCGGGACAGCGCAAAGAAGCGCCCAGCACCGTCCGCGCGCCATAGGAAGTCGCGTGTCCGATCGGGTCCGTCGGCGAAGAGTGTCCAGACGAGGCGGTGATGCGCATCCGCCGCCCGGTGCCGGTCGTCCGGGTCGAGAAGAGGCGTCAGCGCCGCGGCGGGCGCGGCGCGGTCGAGGGTCAGGCGGGACAGGTAGAGCGTCATGCGCCCGTGTCCGACGGCGTGGCGGGCACATGGACATGCAAGGTGCGCGGCCCGAAATGCCATCGCACGCGGTCGGTCGGATCGTCCCACCGCGTCTCCTGCCGCCCACCGGCCATCGGCTCGTCGGAGGCCACGAGGATCGGGCGCATCGTGTCGGGAGCGGGGCTCCGCCATGCGAAGGGTGGCAGCACGGCCTCGCGAAGCGCCGCCGCGGCATCGGGGGCGTCCACGACCCTGGGCGCCATTGGTGCGGAAAGGGGGCAGGACTTGCGACCCAGGTAGAGGACGAAGCGCGGGCGGAGCAGTGCATCGCGCGCGGCGCCGAGATCGCCGCCCCAGAGCGCCAGCGCGAAGGCGCAGTCGGTGACGTAGTCCCGCCGCGTGACGACGGGGTTGTCGGCATGGGTCAGCTGCGACAGGGCATGCCGGCGGCTGTCCGGTCGCCTGATGCGGGCGGACGGCACTGTCTGCGCGGTGTGGAAGTCGCGTAGCGGCGTGCCGGGCAGGAGCTGGGCCACCGCCATGCGCCAGGCGCGCAGAGCTTCCTGCCCCTCCGCGTCGTCGCGCCGAACGCCGTGCGCGGCGCCCAGGAGCCCGAGGATCGCGCCCCGGCCCAGCCAGCCGTGGCTGCCGCGTCGCTCGTGACCGGCGAGGTCGCCGAAGGCGCCTATCGGGGCGACCAGGGTCAGGACGAGGAAGTCAGGCATCCGCACGCGTGCCCACGGTCTCCTCGGCGAAGGCGCGGATGGCCTTCAAGCTTCCGACACCTTTTCCAACATCCATGGTCTCAGGGCTGCCGTCGAAGCAGCCGCCGTAGGCCTCATCCATCTTGCTCGCCATGTCGGTCAGAGCGTCGACCGACGCGGCCATCAGGTCGTCGCCGGCGATCGGCTTGAGGAACGCGCCCGCGAGGCTCCGCGGCTGCTGTTCCCCCCGCTCGGCGCGGACGAAGCCCGCGCGGGTCTGGTGCGCAAAGGAGGCACGCTTGCCCGAGGGCGTGGCGGTGGCCAGCGCCTCGACCAGCGCGCCGACGGCCTTGGAGGCCAAGTCACGGTCGCCTTGGAGGTTCTCGACGAGCAGGTCCGCGTCCACGCAGGCATAGAGGTAGAACACGCCCGAGCCGTAGCCCGCCTCGCCTACGAAGCCCGCGCCCGCGTCCTCGGCAGGCGTCTTCAGGTCGTCGACGGCGGTGTAGTAGTCGTCCTCCACCAGCGCGCGGTGGGTCGTGACAGCATGCGAGACCTGTACGGCGGCCTCGCGGTTGAAGCCCGGATCGTCGGCGAGCATCCGTCCGAACATGGCGATGTCGGCGGCACCGTCGGCGGTGCGCAGGATGGCCTTGGCGAGGTCCTTGTCCTTGCCAACCTCCTCGCCGCCGGCGGCCCTGCGGGCGATGTCGATGGCCGCCGCGCGCTCATCGGGCGAGACGAAGGCGAGCTGCCGGATGCGGATCAGGCCCTTCTTCTCGGCCTCCGTGTCGAGCTTGCCGAAGACGTCCGCGACGGACGTGGCGGCCTTGCGTGCCGTGTCCTCGGCCACGCCCTCGGCGGTGAGCACCTTCATCACCTGCTCGCCGATCCGCTGCGTCCGCTCGCCCAGGTGACCCCTGAGCGCCGATTGCATCGCATCCGAGCGACGTGCAGCGCGCTTGATTGCCTGGCTTGAGATGCGCAGTCGCGGAACGCCGCCATAGACGGCCGTCTTGGGTCGCCCCTGGTCATCCCGGTTGGGGTTCGAGACCGGGTAGGCCGTTAGGAGATGCAGTTGGAGGAAGCGGCTCATCGGGGGGTCTCCAGGGATCGGGTCTCGTCGGGGGCGGCCGAAGGCGCACCGTAATAGTCGAAGCACCAGCGTGCGCGGGTGCCGTCGGACCAGTGGAACAGATCATCGGCCAGTGCCGCGACGTCGACGCGCCTGTCGACGACCGCCAGCGCCCGCACGAGGGGACGCAGGAGGTCGTCGGGATCGGTCGCGCGGATCAGTGCCTCGAAGCGGATCGCCCCGAGGCGACGGCGCTCCCCCACGGGCTCGCCGAAGGCTAGCGCGGCACGATGCCCCCGCCTGTGTTCCTTCACATGGCCGAGGGCGACCGCCAGGAGAGTCAGGCGGGTGGGCTGGCGTCGCAGCGAATGACCGGCCCTGTTGAGCGCCGCCTCGAACTCGTGCACGGCCTCGATCGACACCGCGTCCACCGGCGAGACGACGCGGCGCAACGCGGCACGGGTGCGCTTGGCCGCACCGGTGTCGTCCGCCGGCCGGACGTGGCCGGCCCACCAACTCAGGCCGATCTGCCCTGGCCGGTCGGGTTTGCTGTCGGGCTCGATGGTCATGCGTCCACCTTTCGTTTCCGCTTGGGCGGCGGGGTCATGCCGAGAGCGTCGAAGATCGTCGCCCCAGCCTTGGTGCGCCCCGCCAAGGTCGCGAGCAGGACCCGGCGCGCGATCACTGCGGCCTCGCGGCGCTGCGGCTGGAGATCGGCGAGGCCGGGCGCGACCTCCGCGTCGAAGAGTTTCATCACGTGCTGGCGCAGCATTGCGAGCCAGGCAGCCTCGGCGCCGTCGTCCATCCGTGCCACCGCGGCCTCGAACGGTGTTTGGGTGAGGGAGAAGAACTGCTCCCGGGCGCGCAGGGGACGCCCCGCGGCCAGGTCGTCGCCGGTGCCGTCCCGCACCGCAGCGGCCAGCGCGAAGCCCGCCCCCTCCGCCGCCTCGACCATGCCACACGCACGGACCTCCTGCTCGGGCGTGAGCGGGAAGAGCGGCTGCTCGGACCAGAGGAAGTCGACGGGGCTCATGTTGTTCATCGCCCAGCCGCCGACAATCAGCCGCATATCGCCATCGGGCTGCAAGTCCGTGCGATCCCAATAGGTCGTGAGCGCCGCGGCGCGGGTCCGCTCGTCGCCTTCCAGCACGACGCCGCGCCAGTTGCGGTAGCCGAAGGTCCCGCCCTTGGGATGCACTGGTAGGCGATCGGTTTTGGTCCGGTAATAGGGCGTCAGAGGGTGGATCCAGCCGATGTAGTTCGCGCCCCAGGGGCGCTGATGGACGCCCGTCACCACCGTCTCGCCGTCCCGCGTCTCGGTCCTCAGCCGCAACCGGCGGGGCAGGCCGAAGAACGTCTCGGGTTCGGGCTTCGTGTCGTCGCGCGCGGGCAGGTGCACCTCCTTCGCGGCGGAGGTCGGTGACGCGGGGCGCATCCAGGGCAGCGCGGCGAGGTCGGTCAGGGCCGCGCCGTCCGGCACGTTCGCCCAGACCAGCGACCAGAGCTGCGACGACCCCGGATCGCCCGGCCGGACCAGAGTCACCATCGGCCCGCCCCCGCGCATCGACGTCCGGTTGCCCGCCCCGCCCGAGGGCGCAAAGGCTTGGAGCGCGTAGAGCGCCATCGCGGCGAGGGGCAGGGTCAGCCGGTCGTATCGGAGCCGCCGCACCATCAGGTCGGCGTTCTTCTTGGCCGTCGAGCCGCCCGCGCTGTCGATGAACAGCATGTCGGGCGGGTTCGGCGCCTCGTTCGTCGCGATCGCCTCCTGCATGAAGCGCGGCCCATCGCCCAGAAGTTCGAAGGCTGGCGCGAGCGGGGCCATCGCGGCGCGCAGGGCGTCCGGATCGGGGTCATGCCGCGCGCGCCAGTCCCGCCAGTTCGCGGGCGGGGCGGCGAGGAACACGAGGCCGACCAAGAATTCGAGGCAGGCCAGGTTGAGATCCGCACGCGGCCAGTCGGGGAACCGCACCCCCGGCTCGGCGATCTGGTCGGGGCGGATCACGCGAGGCCCGTCCGCCGTCTGCACGGGGATCCAGGGATCGGTGACGAGGTTCAGACCCACGCCGTCGTCGGACCTCATGCGTGCAGTCCCCCGGATGCCACGTCGCAGCCGGAACCGGGTGCTCGACGAGCAGCGTGTTCGCTGCCCGCATGACGCTTTCCGGTCAGCACCTCGCTGATCCGGCCTTGGTTCACGTCGAAATGCGCGGCGATCCGTGAGTTGATCTCTCCGGACCAATGCATCCGCCAGACGCGCATGGCGTCTTCGAAGGTCAGGCGGTAGCTGGGGCGGCGTGGGTTCGTCATGGGACGTCCTTTCGATGCTGCCCGGGACGCGACGCTTGACGACCTTCGAACCCGGTAATACCGAGAGAAGGCCAACACGACGGCACCGGCCCCGGGCCGGTTCGATGTCCGTCTCGTCGGTGTGCAAGACCTTCAAGACGGCGGGGGTTCGGTGGGCGAAGCAATTCGCCCACCGCCCTAGTCGTGCTGCGGTTCATTCGAGAGTCAAGAGATTTCTATCCTCCTCACTCCGTTTCACCACCTGACTACATGCTTCCCCGCGCATGCGGGGAACGGACGGACAGGGCGTTACACCTGCTGACCACATGCGGGTCATCCCTCGAGGGAACGTTCGAAACGTAACCCATACCTAGCATCATACCGCAACCCTTCGCCGATCCGGCCGTCCGCTTCCATGACCGCCAGCGGGACCGCCTCACGCGCCCATCGGGGCCAGCGCTGCTTGGCCTCCGCGATGCCCCGCGCGTCCTGCGGGACGCCGCCCACCTTCTCCAGGCGGTGCGTGGCGACCTGCACCTCGGACGCCGCCCAGTCCTCGCCCCAGGGGCGGAACGCGTCACCGTCCCGCCGCGCCAGGCGCAGCACCGTCTGCGGGATGCCGAGCCGGGTCGGGAAGCGCTCGTCGTCCCACACGCGGGCGAGCTGCGGCTGCGCGAAGGGCTCGTCGGTCTCGATCAGCTGGATGTTCGCCATGCGCCGCGTGATCGCGGCTTCGGCATCGGTCTCCATCTCCGCTGCCTCGAGCGGACCGGGGACGGGGACTGCGTCCGCACCGTGGACGGCCTCGATCAGCGCGCGCAGCCCGTCCGGCGCATCCATCGAGCCCACATCGCCGGCGGCAAAGAGCACCTGCGCAGTGCGCCACTGCACGTCCGGCGGATACACCCAGGCCCCCCGATCGAACGTCCGATGCAGCCAACGCGCGTCCGGGACGTCGCGGGGATCGGGCGCGAGGACGAGGAGTTCGGATCCGTCGACGGGCCGTGCCTCGGCGGAGCGCAGGTCCATGTGCCGCCAGAGCCGCCCGGCCCGCTGGATCAGCGCGCCGATCGGGGCGAGGTCGGAGACCATCACGTCGAAGTCGAGGTCGAGCGACTGCTCCACGACCTGCGTGGCGACGAGGACGCGGCCCGCGCGCGCCTCCGGCGTCCCGTCGCGCCCGAAGCGCGCGACGGCCTCGACTTCGGCCGCCAGGCGATCGCACTGCGCGAAGCGCGCGTGCAGCAGGTCCGCGGCGACGCCCCGCGCCCGCAACGCCTCCACCGCGTCGATGGCATCGTCGACCGCGTTCCGGATCCACACGCAGGCCGCGCCCTTCGCCTGCGCGCCGACGATCGCCTCGATGGCGACATCGGCGGAGGCGAGCCGGCGGACCGGCAAGGTCCGGCAGGTCTCGCGGACGGGGTCGACGCGCCGCGTCTCCACCCCCGCGCGGGCGACGGTCGAGAGCGCGGGGTAGGCATTGCCCGGGATCGGCACGGGCCCGGCGCGCAGGCCCTTCCGATACGCGGCGGCAAACCGGTCGCGCATCGCCCGCGGCAGGGTCGCCGTCATCACGATGGCCGAGCCGCCGAGCCGGGCCTGCATCTCCAGGAGGCGGGACAGCTCCGCCTCCATGAAGGGGTCGTAGCTGTGCGCCTCGTCCACGATCAGGACGCGGCGCGACAGCGCCTCCAACCGGAGCGTCGAGAAGCGCGTCGGCAGGACGGCCATCAGGGCTTGGTCGATCGTGCCCACGCCCGCCTCGGCGAGCAGCACGCGACGGCGGTCATCGGCCAGCCAGTCCCCGCAGCGCGGGAGCGTCTCGGCGTCCCGGCCGCGCCGCCCGCGGATCGCGCGGAAGCGCATGTCCTGCCGTGCCCGTCCATGTGTCAGCGCCAGTGACGGGACGCCGTCGAAGAGATGGCCGACCACCGCGTCGAGGCGCCCCAGCATCGCGTTCGACGTGGCCATCGTGGGCAGTGCGAAGAAGAGCCCCCCGGCCTTGCCCGCCTCCATCATCCTCGCGGCAAGGATCAGCGCCGCCTCCGTCTTGCCCGCGCCGGTCGCGTCCTCGATCAACGCCAGCACGGGTCCATCCGGCAGCGGCAGGACGCCCTCCCCGACGGCCGCCTGCATGGGACGAGGCAAACGGCCCTTGGGCAGCACATGACGCGCGCCGCCGCGGGCAAGCATTGCGGCGTCGAGCCCTGCGGCCCGTAACGCCTCCCGCGCACGCCCACGCGCCATCTCCCAGTAATCCGGGATGGCGATGCCGGGCGGGGCGGGGCCGAACCAGTCGGGGTTCGAGCCGATCCAGTCCGCCTGCACCGTCAGACCCGACAGACGCCATGTCAGCGCGACGGCGGCATCCTCGTCCAGCCCGCCGAGCGAGGCGTCGACCGGAAGGTTCAGGACGGCCGCGAGCGCCGCTTCCGCCGCCAAAAGACCCTCATCCCCGATCTGGGCGAGCTGCCGTCCCCGCTTCCTCGGATCGAGCCTGGGAGGAGGGCCGCCGTGATGTCCCGCCACGGCGGCGGCCAAGTGGCGACGAACTTCCACGGTACCCCCCAGCCGCTCGGCGAGACGATCGTCGAGGAGGCGCAAGAGAGCCTCGGTGTGCTGCCAGTGGTAGAGGGCCTGCGATGCCCTGCGTCGTAGGGCGCCTCGAAACGACGCGCTGAACTTGCCCAGGTCATGCAGCGCGACGAGGAGGACCGCCGCCCCGTCCAGCGCAGGGTCCCCGAAGCCGCGCCGCGCGACCAGAACCTCGGCGCAGGCGCCCACGTCGAGCATGTGCCAGAGTGCAGGATGCTCGCGCCCCGCCGGAAACGTCTTGCCGGGCCAGGCGCCGATCCCGTCCGGCGCGAGGGGAACGGGCACCCCGCTCAAGTCGTGCCCCGCCGCGCCAACTCCCGATGCAGCGTCGCCCGGCTGACTTCGAACGCTCGCGCGACCTCGGCCTTGGACCTGCCATCGGCGAGCGCGGATGCGATCAGTTCCATCTTCTCATCCGAGATCGCCCGGGGCCGGCCGCCCACCCTGCCCCGCCTGCGCGCCGATGCCAGCCCCGCGTTCACCCGCTCGCGGATGAGGGCACGTTCGAACTGCGCTAGGGAGGCCACCATGTTGAACAGAAGCTCCCCCGAGGGCGTGGTCGTGTCCATGCCCTCTGTCAGCGAGTGGAACTGCACCCCCCTGCCTTTCAGCTCCTCCAGCAGCGTGACGAGGTGAGGCAGCGACCGGCCGAGGCGGTCGAGCTTCCACACGACGAGGACGTCGCCCTTCGTCAGATATTCTAGGCACCGCGCCAGCCCCGGGCGGTCCACCTTCGCCCCCGAGGCGACATCGTCGTAGAGATTGCGGGCATCTACCCCCACCGCGAGGAGCGCATCGCGTTGCAGGTCCGTGGACTGCCGCCCCTCGGCGGTGGAGATGCGCATGTATCCGACGAGCATGGCCGGAAACCTCGAAGCGACGTTCTGCAACGGGGTAGGTTACGGGCAGGATTTTTGCAACGCTCCTGAGAGATCGAGCGGTCGGGGAGAACGTTTGTTGCTATAACAGGTGGTTTCGGGCGCTTCCGCGGCAACTCACCGAAGCACTGTCGCGAGGGCTGCGTCCCCCTCAGCGCTGCACGGCCTGGTGAAGGATCGACTTGATGAGGGTCTGGTAGGGAATGCCCTCGCGCAGGGCGCGGGCCTTGATGCGGGCGAGGTCCGTGCGCGGCAGCCGGATCGACACCTTCGTGCTCGGCTCGGACAGCGTGGCCCGGGCAGCGGCCTGCAGCGCCTCCATCCGCTCGGGCGTCAGGCCGCTCGGCCCGGGGACGTGCCCGTCCGTCTCGATCGCCTCGGACAGGTCCCGCTCCTCGTCGTCGAGCGGCACGAAGGGGCGGTGGTCGGGTCGGGTCATGTCTCTCGCCTCCTGAAGTAGATGGCGGTGTACTTGCGCGAGGGGAACACGGTCTTGAGGAACAGCCCGCCATCGGGCTCGGGCACGTAGGGCACGACGTAGGTATAGCCCTCGATCGCGAGGACGAGGAAGCGCTGGTTCTCCCGCGTCGGGTGCGGGACGTCGTCGAGCACCCTGCCTTCTTCGATCGCCACGACGCAGTCGGCGAAGGTCACGCCGCCGCGATCCGCGACCTGCCGAAGCCTCTCTTCCTTCTCCGGGTCCCACCTAATGGTCGGCATGGAAGCATAGTATGGACAATGGGGGACATTGCAATGGGACAAGTCCGGATCGGTTATGCCACGTATGTTAAGAGGGACTGATCGTGTGACCTATTCGAGCACGCCAGATGCCGCCGGGGGGCGGTCACGCCATCGGCCTCGGAAGGGTGTGAAGGCCTGAGGCTGCTTGTTCGTCGACCCGGGTTCCGTCTGCCTTGTCCCTCAGAAGCCTCACGAAGGAGATGCCCTCGTCCAAGGCCTCCCAGTGAAGTACTCGGCAATTGAGGGCATATGCTTTCCGGTCGGCAATGGTCGCATGCAGGAGCGAGCCGTAGGAACCAGGCGAGCGGGGCGCCGATCGTACGGCCGTCGCTCAGTTCGGCCCGTATCACGTCCCTATCGACGCGCACCGCCTCAGGCGGAATGGTCATGCCACGCCTCCAGGCACCTTCTCCGGTCCTCCTCAACCGGCCGTTGCCCCTTGGTGAGCGCCTTGGCCTTTCGGCCGTCATCTTACGTGAGGGACATGTCCGGTATCAGTTGGAACCCCGCCTCGTCCCGACGTTCGAGCAAGGTGGGCACAAGGCGGTTCACGCGGATCTCCCTCGTTGGGGTGGAAGAAGACCCGCGAAGGGCCGTCTGTGCATCACTGTCGACACGACAGCATCTACGCGACGAAGTTTGCATGCATTGCGCAATGCATCATTTTACGTTCTGCGCCTTGTAGGCTTTCCACATCTTCAAGAAGAGTTGCTTCTTGGCTCCGTGGGTGAAGCCGAACTCGCGCCCTGCCCGCTCGCTGAACTCGGCGAAGACCGTCTCCGGGACGCGGACCTGAATCGGCCGCTGCGGCTCGGGGCCCCGGCGCGGATCCTCCGCGATCACGTCCGTGGCGGCTTCGGGCGACGGCGGCGCGCCCTTACTCTTCAGGCGCGCAAGGTTCGTCGCCATTATGCCACCTCCTGCGCCATGTCGGCCATTCGATCGATAACGCTCTGCGCGAGCTTCGAGGCACGTCGGTTGAGGCTTCGGAAGGAGGTCTCGGTGATGGCCCGGCCGGCGTCGGAGGCGGCACCGTAGGCCGTCGAGACCGGGACCTCGCCGCCCAGGACTGGGTAACCCGCTTCGGTAAGATAGGCGCGTGCCGCGGCCGTCTCGCGCTCACTGGATGTCGTCTTGAACATGGCGAAGGCGATCCGCCCCGTAATGCCCTTCTTCCGCAGGCTATGCGCGAGGACGACGCCGGGATGTAGGTCGTCGAGAGTCGGCCCCGTGGGGATCACGCAGAGATCGGCGGCGCGCGCGATCTCCAGGGTCTGCTCCGACGCGGCGGGCTTGCCGTCGAGGATCATCACGTCGAACCGGGGCGCGTCGTCCATCGCGCTGCGCACGCTGGCAAAGCCCTGCACCTGGACCTCGGGCGAGAGGCCGCTCTCGGCGCGCCGACCCGCCCAATGGGTACAAGTCTGCTGTTGAGTGTCGAGGTCGGCGATCTTCGCCCTCATGCCGCCTTTCACGAACTCGCGTGCCATCATGCGGGCGAGCGTCGACTTCCCGACCCCCCCCTTCTGGGAGATCATCCCGATCACATAGGTCATCCTGCCATCCTGCTCTCTTCGGGGCCTTCTCGGCCTCTCATGCGTCGCAGCATGGCGCATCCGCGCCTTCGCGTCATGCCTCCTCCGCGCGATAGCGTGAAGCATTGCTGACGCGTTGCACGCAGAGCGCTCACACGCGAAGCCTCGAAGCATCGAAGCATCGAAGCATCGAAGCATCGAAGCATCGAAGCATCGAAGCATCGAAGC
>CAZWWR010000011.1:0-19941 GCA_964637265.1 uncultured Jannaschia sp. | reverse complement strand
ACTCTTGGTGCAAAGATGTAAGTCACGCATTCATGCAGAGCGCGATGGTTGATTGCATGCAAAGCGCGTTTGCGGTGAGCCTGTTGCCCGCGTAGTTCTGTCGGCGGGCCAGCCCATTGCTCCATTCGGAAACGCCGACCAGCAAGCCTAAGATCTGTCCGATCAGGCCTTGTACCAAACGAGATCGCCCCGCTCCCGCACAAGCCCCTCGAGCTCGTGCCGGAAGACCGCTCCCACCGTTTTGCGCACATTGCCCCGATAGTCCGCCTTCGCCCTGGCGAGTGCATCGCGCAGCACGGGCTCAGGGTAGCGCGCGCAAAGGAAGACGAGGAAGCCCCGCTTCGGCGGGCCTGAGCGGGGCAGGCCGCGGAACGACTCGAGGAGGTCGTCCGCGAGTGCCTCGGCATCCACCTGCGACCTGATCGTCCGGACATGGGGGCGCTCGCGCTCGATGCGACGCTCGCGACGTGCAACGAGCTTCCAGTCGCGCCCGTCGGCCGTCTCCTCCATGCGGAGGCCGACCTTGCCGTTCGCGAGCTCCTTGCCGTCGAGCGCCGCGATGAGGCGGGCGAGGGTGCGCTTGCGCTCGCCGCGGTTCTCGTAGCGCGCGCCCTCGTAGCCCAGATCGGCGGTAAGCAGCTCGTAGGAGCGGCGCTCCCACTTGGGCTTCCCGGCCAGGTACATGTCGAGCATCATGTAGAGCCGCGTGCTCGCATCGCCTCGGATCTGGCGCAGGGCCTCGAAGTTGATCGGCCGCACGACGTTGTCGAGCATGTTCTGCACAAGGGTCGCGTTGATGCGCGCGGCATGGTTCGCCGTGAAGGCCTCATGCTTGAAGGTCAGGCGTCGCTCGACATGGGTGATCTCCTCGAGGAGATGCATCTTCGAGACGAGGCGCTCCAAGGTCTCGCCCCGGCGAAACGAGAACTCCCAGTCGATCGCCGTTCCCTGAAGGATGTCGAGGTGCTCCCGCATCCGCTTGGCGATCACGCCGGACCACTTCCAGCCGGCAACGTCGGCAAGCTGACGATCCGAGAAGTAGACCATGCCGGACGGGTCGGACCCCTGCATCCGCCAGAGCTGGATCACGGCCATGAAGAGTTTGAAGGTTGTCGTCGTCGGAACGATCAGCTCCGCGAGGGGGCGGATGACGATCGCCGCGACGGCCCGCTCGCCCACGGCGCCACCCAAATCGCGGGGCAGGGGCATCGACCATTCCACCCGCCGCTTGTCGCCGAGATTGCGCAGATAAGGCGAAGCGAAGAGTACGGTCGCAAACTTGCCGACGTTGTAGTCGGGGCGGACGATCTCCTCGGGTGCGAAGAGGTCGAGCTGACGAGCGGTCGCCACCGCTGGAAGCGCGACGTCCTCGATCACCTCGTCCTGGGAAGTTTCCCGCATATGGGCTTCTAGCACCTGGGATAAACTCCGCACACCCCCTAACGGCGGCAGATGCCATAGCCTGTGGATAACCCTCGGCTACCCTGGGATAGATCCCGCACATCCTCTGGGATAATTCCCGCACATCATTGGGATAATTCCCGCACATAGTAACTTATTAAATAGTTGATATTGTTATTATATCTGGGACTTTTTCGGCGAGAACACTTAGTGCTTAACACATATGCTTAAACACTACGGCCTGGAGATCAAAGGACCGCAGGGAAGCGGGCTGAGAAGGAACCGAGAACTGATGCTGAGAGAGGAAGGAAGGACGTTGTGATAAGAGACAGACCGGACTAGCTATCAGACCAGGTCGAGAGGAACTGACCATGCAGGTGGTGAACATCCACGAGGCGAAGACGCGGCTGTCGCAGCTCGTTGTCGAGGTCGAGCGCGGCGGCGAGGTGATCGTCTCGCGCAGGGGACGGCCCGTGGCGCGCCTGGTTCCCTACGAGGCCGAGAGGCCCGTCCGGGTGTTCGGGGCGATGAAGGGGAAGGCCAAGGTCGACGCGCGCTTCTTCGAGCCGTTGCCGGAGGACGAGCTGGCCGCCTGGGAGTAGGGCAGGGTGCCCGGGCTGGCCGATGCCGATGCCGGTGCGGACCGTGCCGGGGCAGGGCAGGCGCGCCGGCCGCTCCTTCTCGACACGCATGCGCTGCTGTGGTGGCTCGACGGCGACGACGCGCTCTCGGTCGCTGCCCGCAGGGCCATTGGCGAGCCCGACCGCCCCGTCCACGTCAGCGCCGCCTCCGCCTGGGAGATCACCACCAAGCATCGGTTGGGCAAGCTGCCCGGTGCGGCGGCAGTCGCCTCCGACGTGACAGGCGTGCTCGCCGCGCAGGGCTTCGAGACGCTTTCCATCTCGCTGGTCGACGCCGAGGAGGCCGGACGACTTCCGGGCCCCCATCGCGATCCGTTCGACCGCATGCTCATCGCCCAGGCCCTCGCCCGTGGCTGGGTCCTCGTCTCGAACGAGCGGGTCTTCGACGCCTACGGAGTGACGCGGCTCTGGTGAGGAAGATCGGTCGGCTCCGCGGTGGCCGTGACGGAGATGCCGGCAGCCCGGTGGAGAACAGCGGCGGTCGTGGGCGGTGCACTTGGCTGGGGCCGTCGCCCGGCTTGTGCAGCTGGCCGACGCCGGGCCTCGAGATTGCCGACCACATCTTCGAGCGTCCCGCCGACGCATAGGGCAGGGGAGGGCGTCGGGACAGGAGGCGATCGACGCGCCCATGGCAGGAACGTCCGTGGAGGCCCTGAGCGCGCCTCTGACGCATGAGTCCGCCGCTCTTATGCCCCCCCATGCACCAAACTGGTCGGCCTTCCCTGCGCCCTCTCCGCGCCCGTACGGGCGTTGCGGCTCCCCCACCACCTCATGTCCAGCGCGGTCGCTCGTTCCTGGGCGGCTTGAGGGCGCGGGCCATGTCGAAGCGGACGGCGCGGGCTGACGTGCCGACAAGGGTTCACTGCGGCGCATCGTAGCCATCGCCGGGGATGGTGCCTCCGTGGGCCCGTCCGCGGACGGGCTTGCGACGGTTCGGGCGCACTCGCCCGCGGAACGGGACCTGCGAGGGCTCTCCCTTGCCGAGGTAGGCCGCGAGCCAGCCACCCCGCTCCTCCGGACGAGTATCGCGTGCGAGATGCCAGCCGCCGCGCTCGCCCTGGAAGAGCTCGCCATCGGTCCGGCCCCGGGCGTGGCTCCGTGCGGGCCCGATCGGCTCGCCCAGACGCGATGCGAGGTAGGGGCCGAACGCGTCGTGCAGGTGCTCGGGCAGGTGCAAGGCGAGGTGCCAGTGCTCGCCCTCGCCGCGAACGCTCTCGCGGACCCAGATGTAGAGAGCCGGGCAGCCGCGGCGCGCGAGCCAGTGACGGATGGTCTCGACGAGACGGCGGATGCGCGGGACAGGTCCGGGGTCGGGCCGGCGGAGAGCATGGTCGGCTACCGCTTCGGATCGCCCGGTCCCGGCCGCCGGCGTCTCCTCCGGGAGGCTGGACCAGCGGACCGTGAGAAGTGCATCCAGCGGGTGGCCGAGGGCCGCGGCGCGACGTGCGGCCGCGATGAAGCTGGCCTGCGTGCCGATGGGGAGTGCGGCGGTGATGCGCGGCCTCCGGAGGGGGGCCTCGAGGGCGAGGTCGTCCGCGCCCAGGGCCACGCGGGATTCATCCCCCTCGTCGGGAACCCCCCGTCCGGCACGTCCAGGGACAGAGGAGGGATCATACGTCGGGTGAGTCCCGCGTGCGCCCGCGCGAGCCATATATGGGGCAGGGGAAGCCCGCGTCCGTGATTGCACGGTTTCGCGTGCGGATGGAGGGGAGGGGGCGGCACCGGGAGCGGCGTGGAGCTCCGATTGCAGGACCAGGGTATCCGGAGAGGAGGGGCCGGGGAAGCGGGGAGGGTGGGGGTCGGGCACGATCTGGCCTCCGTGTCGGCACGAGCTCCGCCCCGGCGCCTCCCCTCGCCGGAGCGATCCACATATGGGGGCGGATGGTGCGGGAGGAACCATCCGTGGGGGGCATTCCTCGGAAGGCCGTCGGCGGAGGGCCGCCGCGGCGATGGGCCGAGCCGGTTGGCGGGCGGTCGGAATGTCGGGGGATCAGTCCCCGTCGGGCAGGGGGCCGATGCTCGGAAAGGCCCGCACGGCGTCGCGTGCGATCTGCTTCTCGAGGGCCTGCAGTTCGCGACGCAGGCGGAGATAGGTGTGCCAGCGCATGAGGTGGGGCTTGGGCGGCATGGGCTTCTCGAGGCCGCCCTTGCGCTGGCCGAGACGGCGCCGCAGGCGGTGGGCCTTCAGGATGCGCCTGTTCTCGGGCGAGAGGGTCTCGAGGAGGTAGCGACCGCGCCGGCAGGTGCGGCAGAGGGTGGGGTAGAGGATGGCGCAGCGCCGGCCGCAACCGGGGCAGAGGAACCAGTAGCGGCATCCGCCGAAGGTGCAGGGCGTGGAGGTGATGGCGATGGGGCGGCCCCGGTGGAAGAGCCGGCCGCGGGGAGGGTGCTGCCCGTAGCTGCGGATGTCGACCTTTTCGGCATGTTCACAAATCATCAGGTCAGAGTGCCAAAACATCAGGCCAGACTCCGGGCTCTCGTTCCCCGCCCATCGAGATGCCCGGCGGGCATGGGGGAGGCAGGGGACATGCGGGGAGGACGAACGGGGGAGATCACGCGATGTCCTCCCGCGGGCCGTCCCTCCGCTCCGGTGCGCATCCTCCGCCGGTCTGCCCCTGCGCCACGGCCGCGATGGCGGTGGCGCAGGGGGGCCAGGTGACGGGGTCGGTCTCGAGGCGGGCGACGTCGTAGACGCCGGCGCGGATGCGGTAGTGGGCCCGCATCACGGGCAGGAGGTCCGGGACCGTGCGCGGGACGGCGAGATCGAGGCCGACATGCTCCCACCAGTCCGCGATGGTCGTGGCGAAGCGATCGGCCGCCTCCGGCTCGACCTCGTCTCCTTCCGGTGCGGCCCAGTCGAGGACCACGGCGAGGAGGAGATCGAGGTCGGACCGGGAGCCGGACCGGGCTTGGGGTCGGGAGGTCGCCCCCGAGTGGTTCGAGGCCGTTCGGGTAGGGCTCCGATGGTCCTGTCGGGGGTCCTGTAGTGGCGACTGGACCGAGGAGCCCGTGTTCGTCGCCGGATCGTTCGTGGCCGCCATGTCTTTCCGAGAGCGTCGTGCAGATTCCGCCATCGTCGTCCTGCTGGTTGGTGAGGGTTCGAGCAGAGGGCACAGGACGACCGGCCCCCGCCGGACGGCCGGGTCGGTCCCTCCACCCTCGTGCGATCCTGCTGGCCGGAGCCGGGCCGTCGCATCGGGCCCCGCGGTCGGGCGCGTCCGCCGCGGATCGGTGGCTGCTTGCGGCGCGCCTCGCGCTGCGCCGGGGGTCGGGCCTCCACCGTCCGGACTGCCCTTCGCCTGCGACCCCGCCCCATGGTTGGCGATCACCTCGCCGCGCCACCGTCCGGGACCGACCGCGGAGAGGATCCGACAGGCCGGCGCTCACAGACGAGCCCGCCGTCGGACGAGGAACACAAATAGAACGCAGCCGGATCGGTCAAGGGCAGGAGGCGCCGTCGACGAACCGAGGAGATGACTGCCACGGAGGCCCTCCGTTCCGGGGCGGGGACGCTCGGAGGCGGGCTCGCATGCCGGCCCGCCTTCGCGTCCCGCTCAGCCTGCGCGCGGGGGCTGCGGTGTCGCCGGCCCCGCTCCGATGACGTCGGGCATCTTGACGAGATGCGGGTCTCGGCCCGCGGCCGGCGCCTCCGGTCGTGGCACGTGGTGGACGAGCATGGCCTTGTGCCCGAGGAGATCCTTCGACCGCACCGAGATCGGAAGGCGGCTAGGAAGCTGCCGCGGCGCCTGCCGAAGACCGCCGGCCTCGTCGGCTGGACCTGACGGTAAACAGCCCTCCCAGCCCCGGACCGATCAACGGGACGGCACCCCGCCCGAGGTCAGGTCGGACGCGTCGGTCTCTCCGCCCGGACGGCGTGCTCGGCGAGGCTCCGTCCCGCCTCGCGCATCGTGAGGTATGTCCGGTCGGCGCCGGCCTCCCGGATAAGGGCGACGTGATCCTCGTGCAGGGCGTGGCTGACGATCGGGCCAATGAACCCCTTCGCGCGGAGCGTGCGGGTCGCGATGAGCTTCGCCTCCAGATCGTCCATGGCCAGGACCGCCGCCCTGATCCCCGTAAGGTCCACGCTGGTCCAGAAGTTGCTGTCCTCGGCGTCGGCGAAGACCACGTCGCGCCCGGCCTCTGCCTGGGCGGCGGCCTTGTAGGCGTCCGCGTCGAGGCCGACCGGGCGCATGCCGCTCTCCACCAGCGCCTCGTAGGCCGCGACCCCGGTCCGCCCCATACCGAAGACCAGCGTGTCGGCGTCGCCGAGATCGGTCGGCTGCTCGTCGGGATGCCTGATCTGCCGCTCGTACCGGCCGAGCCGCGTCTCGAACCGCTCGAAGAGCGGATGGGCCAGCCGGTTGAGCGGCGCGCCGATCAGGAAGGAGACCGACACGGCGATGGCGAGCGGCACGACGAAGGGTTCTGCCGCCGGGATCCCGGCAGCCACGATCAGCCCGAACTCGCTGTAGACGCCGAGCGCGAGCGCGGCGAGGAACGCGGTCCGCGCGCGCAGGCGGAAGGCGACGAGCAGGAAGAAGAACAGCACCGCCTTGAGCGGCAGCAGGACCCCCATGACGACGGCGAAGAGGAGCGCGTTCCAGTCGGGCAGGCCCGACATGCCGATCGACAGGAAGAAGCCGACGAGGAAGACCTCCTTGAGCGACCACAGCGAGCTCGACAGCTCGCTTGCGCGGGGGTGGTTCGACAGCAGCAGCCCCATGACGAGCGCGCCGATCTCGCCCTTGAGTCCGATGATCTCGAAACCGTAGCCCCCGATGACGAGGCTGAGCGCCATGCCTGCCAGCACGAGCACCTCGTCGTGCCCCGCGAGGTCGAGCAGCTTGTAGATGACCGGGCGCAGCAGCGGCACGGCGAAGATCAGGAGCGCCCAGGGCCCCGGCACCTTGCCCGAGAACACCGCCAGCACGACGAGCGCGATGACGTCCTGCACGATCAGGATGCCGATGGCCGCGCGGCCGTGGAAGTTCCCCATCTCGCCCTTGGCCTCGAGCATCTTGGCCGCCAGCACCGTGGAGGAGAAGGCGAGCGCGATCCCGACGAGGAGCGCCACCGTCCAGTCCTCCGTGAAGAACGCCCGCGCGACCGGCGTGAAGAGCGCGACCGACAGCGCGAAGTGCAGCAGCGAGACGCCCACGACATGGGGCTCGCCGATCTGGCGCAGCTTGAGCTTGAGCCCGACGGTGAAGAGCAGGATCAGGACGCCGAGATTGGCGATGTAGTCGAGGATCGGGCCCGTCTCCGACGGCATGCCGAGGCGCGGCCCGACCGCGTTGATGAAGAACCCGGCCGCGAGGAAGCCTACGAGCGGCGGCAGGCCAAGCGGGCGGACGGCGAGCCCGAAGGCGAACGCGGCGCCGATGGCGAAGACTTCGAACACCATCCGGCGCGTCCATCCCTCATGTCGCAGGCCTGTGCCATGGGGACGTCAGGCGCTTCGGGGCGCCGCCGAATGTGCAGGCCGATCGGCGCCGAGGCAAGGAGAAGCACGACACGCGACGGATCGCGCCTGCCCGCTGAGGCCCCCCGCGCCCGACCGGAACGCCGAGGCGGCCGGACATGACGATCGTCGGAGGCTGGGACCGGTCCCGGTGATGTCCTCTCGTAGGGGTGCAGGGAGGGCATGGCCCGATCCGCAGCTCGCGCGGGGGCGCGCCCTTGCGCACGATGCCTACTTGGAAGCGGTCCGACAGGGCCACGACGGGGCATGTCAACAACTCACGATGGGTCCGTTGCGTTGAGCGCGTTGGGACCGTTGCGCTGATCGTTTGGCGGCGAGGGGGGCCGGCCCGGAGGCGGGCCTGTTCAGGCGGCGATCCCGAACAGTCCGTTGAGGAAGCGGATCTTGCCCGTGATGCCGGAGAGTGGTGGGGGGACATGGCCGCGCCGGATGGCGCGTACGGCCTCGATGCCGCGGAGGGTTGCCTTGGCACTGGAGAGCGATTGGAAGCCTCGCATGAGCGTGGTGATCTTCTTGAGCGCGGCGTGGTCGCTCTCGATCCGGTTGTTCGCACCTTTGCGGGTGACGTGCACGATCTCCTCGCCAGGCGGCGCATGGCGGTTGGCCTCCGCGATGATGCGCTTGTAGCTATGCGCCTTGTCGGTGGTGATCGCGGATGGTTGGAAGCACCGGGCAGCATCTTGCGCTCTGCGGAAGAACGCCCGCGCAGCCCTGAGATCCCGCCGGGCGGTGAGCCGGAAGTCGATCACCTGCCCCTTCCGGTCGATGGCGCGCCAGAGATAGCACCACCGCCCGCCGACCCTGAGATAGGTCTCGCTGCTGCGCGCGGACCTTCGGTTCGTCCATATGCCAGCACATGCCGGGCCATGTCCGGTGCTTCGTCATGCGTCTGGCGATCCCGGGTCTGAGCTTGCGCACCCAGCGGTGTACGCTCGAGGTGTCCACCGCCACGCCCCGCTCGGCCAGCAGGTCCCGCACGTCGCGGTACGACAGGCAGTACCACCGCGCAGCTTGGTCCCAGCAACATGGAACGCGCTCAACGCAACGGACCCCGCGCTACTCCGTGAGCGGGGCGCCCAGGGCGGTGGCCATGCGGGCGATTGCGGCGATCTGAGGGGCCTCCCGGGTGAGATGGTCGTCGCCCGCGTAGCCCCACCAGTCCCAGCAGCCGTTGGGGTTGCCGCCGAACACGTTCCACCACGGTGCGGGGATGCTGCGAGCCTGGGGGTAGAGCACGACGATCCCGTTGGCCTCCGCCCATCGGTTGTACCCCGTCAGCCGGGCATAGGCCTCGCCCAACTCCTCGCGGCCCTGCCGGCAGCCGTGCAGCGCGACGTGCAGCCGGCAGGGGGCGCCGGACGCGCAGGAGGCGGGCACGTAGACGAAGCCCGTGTCGTCCATGCCGGGCACGTCTGCGGCGTAAGTGGCCTGGTCGAAGCGCAGCAGGCCGTCCGTGCGGGGCTCCGCCGCCGGGGCGAGGGGGCCATGAAGATGGCCCAGGATGTCGCCCGCCTGGTCGATGTCGCAATCGACGAGGAAGTCGGGCGCCGTGACCCCGCAGCTCAGGTCGCCCCGCTCGGTGACGAAGCCGTGGCCGGCAGGGACGTCGCCCACGTAGCGCACCCGATCCGCGGCCAGCCCGAGTGCCGCGTAGCTCTCGCGCAGCGCGTCCATCGAGGCCCGCGCGACGGTGTCGTCGGCCCGGCCGTGGAAGAGGTAGACCCGGTCCGGCGCCAGGTGGGCGGTGTCGTCGATGCGCCCCGCCGCGGCGAGCGCGCGCATCTCCTCGAGCGAGGCGGCGGCATCGGGCCGGCCCAGATAGGCGTTCATGCACACCCGCAGGGCGCGGTAGACGTTCCCCTCCGCGCAGCCATACGGCCCGCCCGCCACGATGCCCGCGCCGGCGATGCGCCTCGAGAAGGCCACCTGCAGCTGCACGGCCATGAAGGCACCGCTGGAGAGCCCCGACACGGCGGTGGCGGCGGGATCGAGATCGAGCGCGGGAAGGGGCTGGGCGGCGCCCGCGCCGGGCGACAGGAGCAGGGACGCGCAGAGGGCGGCCGCCCGGAGGGATCGGATCATCGCGCGCCTCCTCGGCGTCCCGCAGCTGCGGCCGCGCGCGGCGGCATCCGGGGTGCCGAGGTGGGTCCGCTCTGATCGGCGGCGAGGGCGGTCATGTCGGAGCTCGCCATGCGCAAGGTCGACGTCTGAGATCGCGACAGGTCAGCTTCCACCACCTCCCGGACGGCTCCGCGGGCATCGACGCGGATGGGCCCGGAGTATGACTACAGGATGACAGCATTGCTGGCAAACTTGCGCCCGACCTGCTAGATGAACGACGACCGGGACGGAGGCCGAGCATGACTACCCTTACCGTGCGCGACGTGGATCGCGAGATCGCCCAGGCGCTGAAGGTCAGGGCCGCCGCCAACGGCCGCTCCGCCGAGGCCGAGCACCGCATGATCCTGCGCGCGGCGCTCTCGCCCTCGCAAGCCCGCGCCGAGGATTTCGCGGCCGCTGCGGCGCGGCTCCGGACCCGCCTGCGCCACGATGGGGACTCGACCGCGCTCGTGCGCGCGGCCCGGGACGGCCACCCCGACGCCGGGCGGTGACCGCCCTCGGGAGTGCCGTCGTCGATGCCTCGGTCGCGCTGAAGTGGGTGGTGGAGGAGGACAGGTCCGAGGTTGCCGCCCGACTGCTCGACGGCCGCCCCCTTCATGCCCCGTCCCTGATCCTCGTTGAGGCCGCGAACGCGCTCTGGGTGATGCAGCGCCGCGGGACGATCTCCGCCGACGACGGGGCCGATGCCCTGGACCGCCTCGCCTCGGCGCCGTGGTCGATGCCGGGGGATCCGGGCGGGCTCGTGGGTCAGGCGTTCCGCCTCGCGCGTCTCCTCGACCACCCGGTCTACGACTGCGTCTATCTTGCCCTCGCCATGGAGGCGGGTGCGCCGGTCGTCACGGCGGACCGGCGGTTCCTGAACGCGGCGCGCGCCGACGGGGACGTAGGTGCGCTTGTCGTGCCGTTGGAGGACGTGCGGTAGGCAAGGTTCGGGATCGGATCGCGCAGGACTATCGAGTTGGGACGTGTTGATAAAACGCCTGATCCACAACCGGATACACGCGATGTCGACGAAGCTCGTGGCGATCTTGCCGTAGCGGGTTGAAACGCGGCGGGTGTTCTTGAGCCGTCGGAAGCAGCGCGCGACGAGGTTGCGCAGCGCGTAGAGGGTTCGGTTGGCGCCCGGCGCGGGCAGGTCACAGCCCATGACGAGGTCGAAGCCCTTGTGGTTGGAGGTCTGGCCCAGCGTTACGTCGGTGCGCATGGGCAGGCCTAAGCCGTTCGTGTAGAGGTGGATCTTGGTCGTCTGGCCACCTCTCGAGCGCCTGATGCCCTGTCGCGGAGTCCCCCCCTTGCACCGGCCGCATGCTGATGCGCCCGGACGATCCTGCTGTCGATCATCAGAAGCCGGTCGGGCGGGGGGTCGAGCTCGGCGGCCCCCTCGTTCAGCGTCTCCAAGATCGTCTCCCACAGCCCCGCCGTTCGCCATGACTCTCGAACCGATGGCGACCCATGGCTCATTCAAGGGGTCGTTTGCGGGAGGGGCAGCCCAAACAGGACCTTGATCGTCAGGCACGCCTGGATCGCGCTCGTCGGGCGGTCGGTCCCCCGGACCGATCACCGATCCTCCTCGCCCAAGAAGGTCTCCCGCCGCACGCGCCTGCCCGACGGCGCCGCGTGCCATGCCATGCCGGGATCGAACCAGACCGTCGGCGACCCGCGCTCACGCAGCGCGGCGTTGTGGGCGGACCAGTTCAGGGTGCGGTAGCGGGGGGGCGCAGGCCTGGACATGACGCCCAGCTATGTCGCTGACCCCACGATGTAAATTCCGGGGAGGCTTTGCGAAACAAGGCCGCCTCGATACGTTCGTAAATCTCTCCGCCCGTCCTCGTCTCGCCGTCCAGTTCGGGATGGGAAAAGCCGCCTGGACATCATGACGGCATACGCTCCGGCACGTGGCATCATGGTCCGTCCGGATGGCCGCGCAGGGCGCATGGCGGGACGTTTTCAGTAGGATGTCACGCACATGCCGTCGATGCTATCTTCCTTGTGGGCGACGTAACGCGAGGGGGAGTTCGAAATCCGAGGCGGCCTGTGCCGACCGGTCGGGAGACCCTGGGTCAGGTCCCAAGAGCCGCCGTGGGAGGAGGCGCTTGATGGGAGGGCTCATACCTTTCGAGGAGCTGCCTGACTGGGTTCCGGGCAAGGTGCTCCTGGCCAGCGACGGCCAGGGCTGGAAGAACGTCGCGCTGCGCTCCTACCGCTATGAGGGGCAGGACGTCGTGGTGCCGGCAATGCGGGACTTTATGCTCGTCAGCTACCGGACGGGCACCACACCGATGCAGCGCCGCTTCGACGGCCGTTGGACGCGCGAGACCCTGGGGCCCGGGGCGGCGTCGCTCCTGACCCGCGCGCAGCGGGCGCACTGGACCTGGCGCCAGCGGATCGACGTCACCCATGTCTACCTGTCGAGCGCGCTCGTGGCCGACGTGGCCAGCGAGGTGATGGATTGCGCCGTCTCGGAGGTGACGCTCCATGACGTGCTGCGTACCGAGGACCCGATGATGTCGCGCGCGGCCGAGGCGATCTCGCAGGAGGCCCAGACCTCGGGGCTCGGCGGCGCGCTCTACGTCGATACGGTCGCGCGGGGGCTGATCATCCACCTCCTGCGCCGCTACGCCTCCGTCCGGCTGGCCCGGACGCCCCGGCGCGGGACGCTTTCCCCGCGCCAGCAGAGATGGATCGCGGAGTTCGTCGACACGAACCTCGCCACCTCGCTCGACCTCAAGACGATGGCCGACGCGCTGGAGACGACGCCCTGCCTCTTCGCCCGGCAGTTCCGGCGGAGCTTCGGCGTGCCGCCCTATGCCTACGTCAAGGCCCGGCGCCTGGAGCGGGCGCGTCGGCTGCTCGCCCGGACGGACCTGCCGATCAAGGCGGTCGCGGCCGATTGCGGCTTCTGCGACCAGGCGCACCTGACGCGGGCCTTCCGTGCCGCGTTCGCGGAGACCCCGGCCGCCTTCCGCCGCCGCGCTTCCTGAGGCGGGCGCGGCGGCGCGCGGAACGTACAAGGCCCGGCCCGGGAACGTTCAAGACCGTCCGCCCCCGGATCGGCCAGTCTCGCCGGACGCGGCGGGCGCCTCGGCGCCGGGAGGGGCCGCGACCAGAGGGGAGGACAGCCGATGTTGGACGCGACGCAGGTGCCCGGGCGGGTCCCGCTGCCGGACGAGCTCGATGCGCTGGTGATCGGGACGGGTGTGGCCGGGCTCTACCAGCTCCACCAGCTCCGCGAGCAGGGGCTGAAGGTCCACGCATGCGACACTGCAAGCGACGTGGGCGGGACGTGGTACTGGAACCGCTATCCGGGCGCCAAGTTCGACAGCGAGGCCTACATCTACCAGTACCTCTTCGACGAGCGTCTCTACAAGGACTGGACCTGGTCCGAGCGCTTCCCCGGGCAGCGCGAGATCGAGCGCTGGCTGCACTACGTCGCCGACCGTCTTGACCTGCGCCGCGACATCTCCTTCTCCACGACCGTCACGAAGGCGACCTTCGACAAGGCGGCGGGCCGCTGGACGGTCGAGACCGACACCGGCGAGACCGCCCGCGTGCGCTACCTCGTCGGCTGTACGGGGATGCTCTCGGCGCCGCTGGAGGACCGCTTCCCGAGCCAGGACAGCTTCCGCGGCGAGATCGTGCATACCGGCCGCTACCCGAAGGAGGGGCTTGACCTGGAGGGCAAGCGCGTAGCCGTCATCGGCACAGGCGCCACGGGCATCCAGGTGATCCAGACCATCGCATCGCAGGTGGCGCATCTGACGGTCTTCGTGCGCACGCCGCAATACGTGCTGCCGATGAAGAACCCGAAATACGGCCCCGACGAGGCGGCGTGGTACAAGGGCCGCTTCGAGGAGTTCCGGGACACCCTGCCGCGCACCTTCACCGGCTTCGAGTACGACTTCGAGAACGCCTGGGCGGATCTCACGCCCGAACGCCGGCGCGAGGTGCTGGAGGAGGTCTATGCCGACGGCTCGCTCAAGCTCTGGCTCGCCTCCTTCGGCGAGATGTTCTTCGACGAGGAGGTGAGCGAGCAGGTGTCCGAGTTCGTCCGCGAGAAGATGCGGGCGCGGCTCAAGGACCCGCGGCTCATCGACCTGCTCGTGCCGGGGCCGGACGACTACGGCTTCGGCACCCATCGCGTTCCGCTCGAGTCCGGCTACCTGGAGGCCTACCTGCGCGACAATGTCGAGGCGGTGGGCGTGCGCGACAACCCGATCGCGGAGATTGTGCCCGAGGGCGTGAAGCTGGCGGACGGCACCGTCTACGAGGTGGACGCGATCATCATGGCCGTGGGCTTCGACGCGGGCTCGGGCGCGCTCGCGCGGATCGACATCACCGGGCGCGGCGGCCGCAAGCTATCCGAGGAGTGGAGACGGGACATCCGCACGACGATGGGGCTCATGAAGCACGGCTACCCGAACCTCTTCATGACGGGCGCGCCGCTCGCGCCCTCGGCCGCGCTGTGCAACATGACGACCTGCCTGCAGCAGCAGACGGAATGGATCGCGCGCTGCATCGCCGACATGCGCGCCCGCGGGATGGACGTGATCGAGCCGACCGAGGAGGCCGAGGACGCCTGGGTCCGCCACCACGACGAGACGGCGAGCGCCAACCTGATCTCCAAGACGGAATCGTGGTACACGGGCTCCAACGTGCCTGGGAAGCCGCGCCGCGTGCTGTCCTATACCGGCGGCGTGGGCGCCTATCGCGACAAGTGCGACGAGGTGGCCACGTCTGGATATCCCGGCTTCATGATGAGCGAGGCCGCGATGTCCCGGGGCGCGGCCCAGGGCGCCTGAGACGCGATGCCCGGCGTGCCGCGTGGGAGGCGCGGCACGCCTCACTTTCGACAGGGAGGAAACCATGAGCCGAGATTTCGATGCGGATGCCGTCCTAAAGGGCGTCGTCGATGCAGACCCGCGGGTTCCGGGCGTCGTGGCGATGGTCACGGATCGGGAGCGGAACCTCTACGAGGGCGCCGCGGGCGTCCGGCGGACGGACGGGGACGCGGCGATGACCGTGGACGACGTCTTCGCGATCTTCTCGACCACGAAGGCGGTGACCGCCACCGCGGCGCTCCAGCTCGTGGAGGAGGGCACGCTCGACCTCGACGCGCCGGCCAGCGACTACGCGCCGGATATCGGAGAGCTCCAGGTGATCGAGGGCTTCGACGACGCGGGCGAGCCGATCCTCCGGGCGCCCAAGCGCCCGATCACGGCGAAGCACCTGATGCTGCACACCGCGGGGCTGGGCTACGACTTCTTCAGCGAGACCTACAACCGCCTTGCCCAGGAGAAGGGCCAGCTCAGCGTCATCACCGCGTCGAAGGCCGCGCTGATGACGCCGCTCCAGTTCGATCCGGGCGATAAGTGGGAGTACGGCAGCAACATCGACTGGCTGGGCCAGGTCGTGGAGGGCATCGCGGGCAAGCGCCTGGGCGAGGTCTTCCGCACGCGCATCTTCGAGCCGCTCGGCATGACGGACACGACCTTCGAGCTGACCGACGCCATGCGCGGCAGGCTCGCGGGGATGCACGCGCGCGGCGAGGACGGCTCGCTCACCCCGATGGAGTTCGAGCTCCCCGCCGAGCCGGAGGTGCACATGGGCGGCCACGGGCTCTACGGCACCGTGGGCGACTACATGAAGTTCATCCGGATGTGGCTCAACGACGGGATGGGCGCGAACGGGCGGGTCCTCGCGCCGGAGACCGTGGCGATGGCCGAGCGCAACCACCTGGGCGAGAAGAAGATCGGCATGCTCCCCGGAGTAATCCCGTCGCTGTCGAACGACGCGGAGTTCTTTCCCGGCCTGTCGAAGTCGTGGTCCTACAGCTTCATGGTGAACGACGAGCAGGCCCCCACGGGGCGGCCCGCGGGGGCGCTGGGCTGGGCGGGGCTAGCGAACCTGTTCTACTGGATCGACCGGACGAACGGCTACGGTGGCTTCTGGGCGACGCAGATCCTGCCCTTCGGCGACCCGGTGTCCTTCACCGGCTACCTCGACTTCGAGAGCGCCTTCTACGCCTCCCTTGGCGCGGCCGAGGCTGCCTGAGAGACCCCCTGTGGCTCGCGTCACCGTATGCGCGGCGCTGCCGGTACCAGTGCCGCGCTTCGTCGGGCTTGCCCGGTTGGGCGCGTGGGGGCGCCCATCGCGTCGGTCCGAGTCCGACCGTCCGGGCCGTGTCGCAGAGCGAGACTGTCACGGGGGGCGCATGGCACTGGCTTCGCTCGGTGGGGCGCCGCCATGCAAGATGCGGTACGGGCGGCCGTCGCGTATCATCATACTCAGCGGGACGTTGCGGATCTGACGGGTCCGAGGTCCGCCTCAAGCCTTTTTCGACTGCTTCCATCGCGCGGTTCCTTGTGAATTTCGGACGGGAAGATCGGAATGGCGCGGATCATGGCTCTTGCACGGCGGACACTTCCCTCAATGCTTCGAGAGAGGAAGCTCGAACGCGACTTCGGGCGCTTGCTGTTAGTCCGAGGTTCCAGCGGGCCGCTCCACCACGAACTTGGTTCTCAGGATTGCGGTCGCAGCGAGCGGTATGACGGCCGTGGCATAAAACATCGTCTCCGTTCCGATTCCGTCCGAGACCAGTCCGGCCAGCGCCGGTCCGATGACGTTGCCTGCCGCCAGGGCCAGAACGGTCGCCGTGAACCCCAGCGACGGGAGCGACGGGAACAGCCGCTCGGACCAGAACGCCAACACCGCGCTCGTCATCATGACGTTGACCCCCTGAAGCCCGGCCGAGGCAATCAGCCCACCCCAGCTGCCCGGCAGCAGGGCGGCGAGAACCAGCGATGCCGCCGCGGTGATCAGAAGCGCGCGCAAGAGCCAGGTGAGGCCGATCGTGTCCCGCACCCGACCTGTAACCAGCCCGGTCAGACCGAACACGCCGTAGGTGATGAAGACCAGCGGCGCCGTCGCGCCGTCCGGCATGCCGGACATGTCCGCTTCGGCGAAGCGGTCGGCGGCGAAGGCGATGTAGACGGCCGACGTGAGGCCGAAAACGAAGGAGACGGCGAACAGGGGTGTGGCCGAGGGATGCAGCACCTCGCGCCACGCCCGGTCGAGCAGGTCCTCCGGCGACTTCTCGACGTGACGCAGTACCATCCAGTTTCCCACGAGGGTAAGCGCGGCCGCTCCTGCGAAGATCCCCCAGCAGAGCCGCCAGCTGAAGCCGATCAACGCCATCCCAAGCGCAACGGCGCCCGCCAGGGCGATCCCAACGGCGGTGCCCGTGCTGATGGCCGACAGGGCCGTGGGGCGGTCTCCGTCCCGGACCTTGCGGCTCACGGCATCGTTGAACGGCGTCCAAGCGAACCCGGCGCTGGAGGACGCGATGAAGATGCCGGCCGTGAGCGTCGGGACCCCCGGGGCGAGCGCCACGATCCCCAGCCCGATGGTTGCCGCCGCCAGCCCGGTCAGGATCGGGAACTCAGGGCCCCGCCGGTTGAGGAAGAACTGCGCGATCAGGAGGCCCGCGAAGAAGCCCGCGAAGCCGAAGCTCGAGACGAGCCCCACCGTGGAGGACGACATCGAGAAGACGGACCTGAACTCCGGAACGAAAAGGCCGAACCCCATCCGCCCGGGGCCGTAGCTGATGGCGGTGGCCGCGAAGCCCGCAGCGGAAAGGCTCTTGAAATAGGTGATGTGTACGCTCCAGCTTGGGAGGTAATGCAACCACCGGCCTCCCGGTTTCCGCGCCGCCTCTCCCAAGTCCGTCATACCGCTTCGAACGGCGGCTTTGTTCCGCAGAGCGGATCTCGGACGTTCAGCGAGTCGCAGATCAGGTATGCGTTCGGGACCCTTTCAGGTGGGTGTGATCATGCGTCTCTGCAACTAGAACGGAACGGTTCGTGCAAGGACGGGGGATCCGACTGCGGGACCAGGAGCGCCGATGGCGGTGATCTGCGGTCGCCCGTCGGGCGGCCGGGCCGAAGATGGTGCGGTGTGCGTGGATCGGAGCAACTTACCCCCGCACCATCTCGTCGAGCCCGTCATAGTCATCGCAGTCGCTCAGCAGCAGCGCCATTGGGCGCAGCGCATCGATGCGCGCGAAGACCACCACGGCCGCGATCAGCACGGGCGTCGACAGGAGCGCCCCGGGCACGCCCCAGAGCCAGGCGAAGATCAGCAGGGCGCACAGGATCACCGCAGGTGAGATCGACACCTGTCGGCCTTGTACGCGCGGGTCGACGTAGTTGCCGATCACCTGCTCCACCGCCAAGAGCCCCGCCCCGACAGCGAGCGCCGTGCCGGGATCCTTCGTAAGGACCGCGTAGATCGTGGGCAGCAGACCGGACAGGACCGAGCCGAGGTTGGGCACGAAGCCCAGGAGGAAGGTCAGGATTCCCCAGACGAGGATGAGGTCCACCCCGAAGAGCCACAGCCACCCCATGTAGAGGAGCGCCGTCACCAGCCCCATCGCCGCGCGCACCAGCACGAAGCGGCGCACCATGCGGCCCATCACAGCCATCGTCTCCAGCGCCTCGTCGCGCCGCCGTTCACCGGCGACGCGTGCCACGCGGCGGCGCCAGCTCGGCGCGTCCACCAGCATCATCAACGCGAGGAAGATCGTCAGCACGATGCCCGCGAGCGCCGTGGTGCCGTATTGAAGCCCCGTGAGGGCGAGGTCGCCCGCCGCGTTCGCCAGCCGCGCGAAGAGGTCGCTGACGGTCAGGCCCAGACCGTCAAGGACTTCGCCCGCCCCACCCCCGGTCGCGCCGTCCTCGTCGCCAACCGCCTCGCCCGCATTCGACCCTTCGGCCACCTCCGACCGGCCAAGCGTAGGAAAGTCGGACGCGATCCGCTGGGCCGCGAAGAGAAGCCCCGCCGCGAAGGCGAGCAACACCACGACCATCACCACGAGCGACGCCAGATGCCCGACCCAACGCCGGCCTCCCGCGCGCGCGCAAACCGATGCATCCAGCGGGGCCAGCATCACCGCGGCGAAGAACGCCGCGGCGAGCAGCGCACTCACGGAGGCCGTCGCATGTAGGGCCCAGCCGATCAGGATCACCGCGACGGTGACCTGAAGACCGGCCAGAAGGGGCGGGGCCGATGGGCGTTGGCGTGTCGGTGCGGGCGCGGGATCTTCGTCCATCATCGGCGTTCCAATCGATCAAGGGCGCGTGACTTCAGGGTCCGCGCGTTGGATCAGTTGAACAGGGGCGGCGCAGGGACCGTTCCCGCCGACTTGTCGATCTGGATCATGCTCCTAGGCTTCATCTCGTCCGCCGACCGCTCTGGGGACATCCCGAAGGCGGCCATGACTTGCCGCGGACGGGCGACCTGGCCGGCCATGCGTGCGACCGCCACGGTCCGAAGCGACCAAGATCGGTCCTACCATGCCGGTGACGAGGGCGACCGCACCTTCGGGTCCGACGATGCGCGTTTCATCCCCCTCGACCGCGTCCAGGCGCCGCTCGCGCTCGCCGTGTGCGCGATGGCCTTAGCCGGCAGGATCGCTGCCAGCGGCCGTTCGATATCTCAACGCGGGCGGCGCGCTTCGATGGGTCCTCCTGGGCGGCTTCGGGGATGGCGGGGGTTAACGCCACCTCCGGGATCGAGTTGAGGAGAGACATGCCGATGGCGGAGACGACGAAGGGGGTTCAGCAAGGGTTACGTGCCGCCCGCCCACCTCCCCCGGCGGCCCGCGAGATGCCACTCGAGGGAGGTGCGCCCGTCGGCTTCGCCCGCCTCCCGGGTCGCCTCGATCCTCTCGCGGCTGGTGAAGTCGATCTTGTCGGCTGGCACAGCTTCGCTCGGCTGGACGTAGAGGCGCTCAAGATCGTCGGACAGGTTGCGGAAGCGGCGCGTCAACAGGATCAACGTGCGGCCGGAATCGGGGTCCGGCAGGGGGGCGTTGTTCGCCACGCCTCCGTCGCCCACCGGCCGGCCATCCCAACCCTGCACGTCGAACACCGGGGGAATGACCGCGGCCGATTGGACGAGGTCGATCAGCCGGCCGTCCCGCGCGGCGGCGCGCGCGTCGACGAGAACCTCGTCCGCCCCCTTGTGGTCGGCCGAGACCACGTGCGGCGAGGAGCGCACGGCCATGTCGGCCTCGTAGGCGAGCATCATCGGTACCGTCGAGAGCTTGATCGCCCGATCCCAGGGGGGATGGGCGAGCAGTACCTGGAAGGCGGGGCCATCGGCGACTCTCCGCACGGCGCCGCCCCGGAGGGTCTCGACGACGATATTGCGGTACATCTCCTGATGCGGGGTCAGGCCGTTCTTCGTAAGCGGTGTCCCAGCCCCATTCTGATCTGACCTCGCGGGCGGACCCTGCGG
>CAZWWR010000010.1:36992-41422 GCA_964637265.1 uncultured Jannaschia sp. | reverse complement strand
CGAGATGGCGCGCCGCTGGCCCGGCGCCGCGCTGCGGGACGATCCGGGCGCCGTGGCCCCGGTGCTCGAGGCCGCGCTGTCAGGGCGGGGCCGGCTCCACGTCCATGGCGGGCCGTTCCAGATCAAGGTCTGGGAGGCGCTGATGCGCGTCCCCGAGGGCCGGGTGACGACCTACGGCGCCCTGGCCGAGGCCGTCGGCAGCCCCCGCGCCGTGCGCGCCGTGGGCACCGCGGTGGGCCGCAACCCCGTCGGCCTCCTGATCCCGTGCCACCGTGCGCTCCGCAAGACGGGCGCGCTCGGCGGCTACCACTGGGGCCTCCCGGTGAAGCGCGCCATCCTCGCCTGGGAGACCGCCCGAAACGAGCGCCCCCGCGGTGCCGGGGCGGAAGGCGCGGCGGGCTGACGAATGGCGGGGCGGGTCCTGGCCGGTGCGGCTGTCCTTCACGTTACGCACGGGGGTCCCGGATCGGCAGGAAGGCTGAAGGTCGCCGATTAAGGCCACTGCCGGGCGACCATTGAGGACCGCTGACCCTCCCGGGGGCGAACCACCGGACAACGCCTATCAGAACCGTCACCCCAGTCCTCCCCGGCACGGAACCGACTCGCGCCAGCCGCGCCATTCCAGCGCCGAACCGGCCCAACGGGTCAGCGCTCCTGCAAGGCGAGTTCACAGCAGTACGGCCGCCCACACCCGCCAGACATTGAGCGCCCAGCTTCACCATCGCGTCGCCGCCCCCCGGTTCGGCGCTGCCGCGGCCAGACGCATCGGGCAGATCGCGCGTAGTTCCGGCGATCTCGCCCGGCCGGGGATGCCACGCCAGGCGTCGGAGATGCGCCTCCACGCGTCGAGCCCACCCCGAGGTCCGGATCGCATGGCGTCCCACAGCGCACTCCTGTGCCGTCTCGCGTTTGATGCATCGGCGGGCCGCACCGATCCGAAGGCGGTCAGACCCCTCCAGCCTGCTTGGGACCTCCGCACCGGTACGTCCCGCCGCGAAGCCTTCCGACCGGCCACGCGCCCATCCCGCACGCCCCCGGCGGCCGCGCTATTGCATGTCCGCGCCCCGAAGCGGTAGCGCCGACCCCTGAACCCTCCAGTCCGCCGCGCCGCCGCCGGCCGGCCCGCCACCAACGGCCCCGCCCGCATCGCCCCCGCCTCCGCCCGACCTCCGAGAGACATTCCCATGCCGAAACACCTTCCCACGGCCTGCACCGCCCTCGCCGCGGCCGCCCTCGCCGCCTGCGCCCCGGCCGTCCAGGATCTCGACCGCACCCAGCAGGGCGCCGCGACCGGCGCGGCCGCGGGCGCCATCGCCGGCGCCGTCATCGGCGACGACGACCGCCTCGAGAGCGCCGCGATCGGAGGGCTGGTCGGCGCCGGCATCGGATCGGTCGTAGGCAACCAGCTCGACCGCCAGGCGCAGGATCTCCGGCGCGAGATCGGCGACGACCGCGTCACCGTCGAGACCACCGGCGGCGCGCTCGTCGTGACGATGCCGCAGGACATCGTGTTCACGACCGAGTCGGCCGCCGTCCGCGCCGACCTGCAGGACGACATCCGCGCGCTGGGCCGCAACCTCCAGCAGTACCCCGCCTCCACCGTCCAGGTGCTCGGCCACACCG
Organism: uncultured Jannaschia sp.; assembly: GCA_964637265.1. Classification (GTDB taxonomy): domain Bacteria; phylum Pseudomonadota; class Alphaproteobacteria; order Rhodobacterales; family Rhodobacteraceae; genus Jannaschia. The sequence continues at coordinate 39,799 of CAZWWR010000010.1, read as the reverse complement.
ACAACACCGGCTCGGCCGAGTACAACCTCGACCTCTCCCAGCGCCGCGCCCGCGCGGTCGCCGGCATCCTCTACGAGCAGGGGGTGAACCCCGGGCGCGTGACGGCCCTGGGCCGCGGCGAGGATCAGCCGGTGGCGACGAACCAGACGCCCGAGGGCCGGCAGGCGAACCGCCGGGTGGAGATCGTGATCACGCCCACCGCCTGACGCCTCCCCGCGCCCCGGTGCCCGCCGGGCCTTCCCTCCCCCGTGAATCGGTCCTAATTTCTGACCAATTCGGGGGGATCCATGCCGTTCCAGAAGATCGCGTCAGAGAGGTTGTCCGGGTCCGTCGTGCGGCAGATCGAGGGGCTCATCCTGCGCGGGATCCTCCGGCCGGGCGACCGCCTGCCGCCCGAGCGCGAGCTCTCCGAGCGGCTCGGCGTCTCCCGGCCCTCGCTGCGGGAGGCCGTCTCGGAGCTGCAGGCCGGCGGCCTGCTGACCGCGCGCGCGGGGGCGGGGATCTACGTGGCCGACGTGCTGGGCTCCGCCTTCTCGCCCGCGCTCGTGCGGCTCCTGGCGGGCCACGAGGAGGCGGTGCTGGACTACATCGCCTTCCGCCGCGACATGGAGGGCCTCGCCGCCTCGCGCGCCGCGGAGGCGGGCTCCGACACCGACCTTCGGGTGATCGACGCCATCATGCGCAAGATCGACGCCGCCCATCGGAAGCGGAACCCCGAGGAGGAGGCCCGGCTCGACGTCGAGTTCCACATGGCCATCGTCGAGGCGAGCCACAACGTCATCATGCTGCACCTGATGCGCGCGATGATGGACCTGCTCCGAGAGGGGGTGTTCTACAACCGCCAGCTCATGTTCCGGCAGCGCTCCGTGCGCGACCGCTTGCTCGAGCAGCACCGCGCGATCAACGCCGCCCTCCAGGAGCGCGACGCCGCCGGCGCCCGGGCGGCCATCGAGGAGCATCTGGACTTCGTGCGCGGCGCCCTGCTCGACCAGCAGGCGGCCGCCCGCCACGAGGCCATCGCCCGGCTCAGGCTGGAGCACGAGGAGGCGCGCTGAGGCCCCCCCCGGGCGCCCGCTACCGCACCAGCCGCAGCGTGTCGTCGGCGATCTCGATGCGGCCGAACTCCTGCAGGTAGCTCATGCCCAGCAGGCTCACCCGCATGTCGCCCTCGTTCACCACCGCGGGCACGCCCCGGTCGACCATGCCGCCGACCTCGACCTCGTCGAGCCGCACCTGCGCGGTGCGCACCTCGCCGTTGGCGGTGTAGGCCCGCCCGAGATAGCGCAGCGCGCCGAGGTCGATCCCCGCGCGCGCCGCGTCGTCCCGGCTCAGCACGAGGTCGCTCGCCCCGGTGTCGACGATGAAGCGGATCGGCGCGCCGTTCACCCCGAGCGTCATGTGATAGTGCCCGTCCCGCTCCCGCGGGACCTCGATCACCACGCCGCCGTCGCTCAGGATCACGTCCTGCCGCGGCATCGCGGTGCGGCTCACGTCCTCCCAGAGGCCGACCACGAGCACCATGCCCACGAAGATGAAGAACCAGATCGCCGCCATCTGCACCATCCGCCCCATGCGCCGCCGGTTGGCCACGAGGAAGTACCCCCCGATCACCGCGCCGAGGAGGGAGAGATAGAGGAGCTGCATCGACTGATCGAACGTCATGCGCAGGAGATAGGGGTCCGCGCGCCCGCTACCAGAGGGAGCGCCCCCGCGCGGGGGTCCGCCCCTACCAGATGGCGCCGAGGCCCCGGACCCCGTCCACCACGAACTGCACCGACAGCGCGGCGAGCAGCATCCCCAGAACCCGCGTCACCACGTTGATCCCCGTCACCCCGAGCAGGCGGTCCACGTAGGTGGCCAGCGAGAACGAGACGAGGCAGACCGCCAGCACCGCGAGCATCACCCCGCTGGCCCAGGCGGTGCCCGCCCAGCCCTCGCCGTCGGCCAGCAGGATCACCGTGGCGATGGCGCCCGGCCCGGCGATCAGCGGCAGCGCGAGCGGGAAGACGGACGGGTCGTCGCCGCCGTCAGCCTCGTGCTCGGGCACCTTGCCCTCGCGCCGCTTCGTGCGCCGCTCGAACAGCATCTCGAGCGCGGTGAGGAACAGGAGCAGCCCGCCCGCGATGCGGAAGGCCGGCATCGAGATCCCGAAGAAGGCGAGCACCGATTCGCCCAGCACCGCGAAGAGCAGCAGGATGCCCGCCGCCACCGCCACCGCGCGCACCGCCACGATGCGGCGGCGCCGGGGCGGCATGTGCCGGGTCAGGGCCACGAAGATGGGCGTCGTGCCGATCGGGTCGATCACCACGAACAGCGCCACGAAGGCCGTCACGGTCTCGGCCCAGGTCACGACAGCCCCGCCGTTCCGGCCCAGAGCAGCCGCAGCCCGATCAGGCCGAACGCCGCCGCCATCGCCCGCCGGACGGCCGTCCCGCGGCGCGCGAAGACGGCGCGCGCGCGACCGGTCGAGAAGAGCCAGCCCTGCGCGCCGTAGATCGCCAGCGCCGAAAGCGCGACGCCCACGCCCACGAGGGCGAACCCCGCGCCGCGCATCCCGATCGAGGCGAGGTAGAGCGTCACGCCCACCCAGAGCATCGCCGCCTTCGGATTGGTCATCACCACGCCGATCCCGAGCAGGAACCCGCCCCGGCCGGCCGCCGCGCGCGCGGCGGGCCCGCCCGACGCGGAGGATGGGGGCGGGGCGAGGAGCGTGCGCGCCGCCAGCACGAGGAGCCAGGTTCCCCCCGCGAGCTCCAGCGCCGTGAGCGTCGCGGCAGCCCATCGGTTCTCGGGGTTGACGGCGAGGG
>CAZWWR010000010.1:0-36932 GCA_964637265.1 uncultured Jannaschia sp. | reverse complement strand
CGCGCGATCAGGGCGCCCAGCCCGAGGGCGAAGAGCACGGCCCAGACGAACACGCCCAGCGCCACCCCGGCGGCGGCCATCAGCGCCTCGGACCGGCCGCTGCGCATCGCCACCCCCGCGACGGCGAGCGAGTTGGGCCCGGGCGCGAGCTGCATCAGCCAGACGCCGGCGAACAGCACGAGGAGCTCGGCGGTCACGCCGCGCCCCGTTCGGCCCGGTCCAGCGCCTCCATCGCGGCCATCCACAGCGCCTCGGCCCGCGCCAGCCCCTCCTCGACCTCGGCGAACTTGCGGTTCCACACCGCGAGGTCGGCGGCCCGGTCGTCCTCGTAGAGTGCCGGATCGGCCAGCTTCGCGCTCAGCTTGCCGTGCATCTGCTGGATCTTCTCGACCCGCGCCTCGCAGCGGCGGACTTCGGCTCGCAGGTCGGGGAGGCGGTCGCGCGCCGGGCGCGCGGCGGCCGCGCCCCCGGCCTTCGCCCCGTACCGCCCGGCCTGCCTCGCGGCCTTGGCCGCCTTCGCGGGGCGGCCCTCGTCCTTCGCCTCGCCCGAGAGGAGCTCGGCGCGGTAGGCCTCGAGGTCGCCCTCGTAGGGCGCCACCCGGCCGCCCTTCACCAGCCAGAGCCGATCGGCCACGAGCCCCAGCAGGTGCATGTCGTGGCTCACGATCACCACCGCGCCCCGGTAGGCGCCCAGCGCCTCCACCAGCGCCTCGCGGCTGTCGATGTCGAGGTGGTTGGTCGGCTCGTCGAGGATCAGCAGGTGCGGCGCGTCGATCGTGGCCAGCAGCAGCGACAGCCGCGCCTTCTGCCCGCCCGAGAGCCGCGCCGCCTCGAGATCCGCCTGCTCCGCCGTGAGGCCGAACCCGGCCAGCCGCGCGCGCAGCTTCGCCGGCGCCTCCTCGGGGCGGACGCGGCGGAGGTGATCGAGCGGCGACTCGTCGGCGCGGAGCGCGTCGAGCTGGTGCTGCGCGAAGTAGCCCACGCGCAGCTTCGAGGCCGCCCAGCGGCCTCCATCCATCACCTGAAGCTCGTTCGCCAACAGTTTGGAGAGCGTCGACTTTCCCTCGCCGTTCCGGCCCAGGAGCGCGATCCGGTCGTCCTGGTCGATCCGCAAGGTGAGCCGCGAGAGCACCGGCGGGCCGCCATATCCCACCGCCGCCCCGTCGAGGCGCAGGATCGGCGGGTTCAGCTCCCCGGGCTCGGGGAAGGCGAAGCGCGTCCGGGCCTCGTCTTCGGGCGCGCGCACGATCACCATCCGCTCCAGCGCCTTGATGCGGCTCTGCGCCTGCCGGGCCTTGTCCGCCTTGTAGCGGAACCGGTCCACGTAGGATTGCATGTGCGCCCGCCGCTGCGCCTGCTTCGCGGCCTCGGCCGCCTGCACCGCGCGCCGCTCGGCCCGGGCCCGCGCGAAGGCGTCGTAGGCGCCGGCATAGAGCGTCAGCCGCCGGTCCTCGAGATGCAGGATGTGACCCACCGCGCGGTTCAGGAGCCCCCTGTCGTGCGAGATCACGAGCACCGTGTGCGGGTAACGGGCGAGGTAGGTCTCCAGCCACAGCGCGCCCTCGAGGTCGAGGTAGTTCGTCGGCTCGTCGAGCAGCAGCAGGTCGGGCCGCGCGAAGAGCACGCCGGCCAGGGCGACGCGCATCCGCCAGCCGCCCGAGAAGTCGGCCGTGGGGCGGGCCTGCGCCGCCTCGTCGAAGCCCAGGCCCTTCAGGATCGTCGCCGCTCGCGCCTCGGCCGACCAGGCGTCGATGTCCGCGAGCCGCGTCTGGATCTCGGCGATGCGGCCCGGGTCCTGCTCCCGCTCGGCCCGCTCGAGCAGGGAGGCCCGCTCGCCGTCGGCGGCGAGCACCGTTTCGAGCAGGGATTGCGGCCCCGCCGGCGCCTCCTGCGCCACGCCCCCGATCCGCGCCCCCGCCGGCAGGGAGACCTCGCCCGCCTCCGCCGAGAGCTCGCCCCGCAGGAGCCGGAACAAGGTGGTCTTGCCCGTCCCGTTGCGCCCCACGAGGCCGACCTTGTGGCCCGCGGGCACGGCGGCCGAGGCGCCCTCCAGCAGGGGGCGGCCGGCGACCGAGAGGGTGACGTCCGTGAGGCGAAGCATGCCGCCTCATGGGCGCGGGGCGGGCGCCCTGTCAACGCGGCCGGGGCGGGTTGCCCCGAAACGTACGAAATGGGATCCGGCCCCTCCGGACTTGCCCCGAAATGGGATCCGGCCCCTCCGCAGCCCCCGCGAAACGGGGCAGACCGCCCGGTTCCCTTCCCCCCGGCCCGCTGCTACGGGTCGCGCGGAATCCCGACACTTGGAGAGCATCATGGCCCTCGAGCGCACATTCTCGATCATCAAGCCCGACGCCACCCGGCGCAACCTGACGGGCGCCATCGTCCAGAAGCTGGAGGAGGCGGGGCTGCGGGTGATCGCGTCGAAGCGCATCCACATGACGAAGAAGCAGGCCGAGACCTTCTACGCCATCCACCGGGAGCGGGCGTTCTTCGACGAGCTGACGACGTTCATGTCGTCCGAGCCGATCGTGGTGCAGGTGCTCGAGGGCGAGGACGCGATCTCGAGGAACCGCGAGGTCATGGGCAAGACGAACCCCGAGGAGGCCGACGAGGGCACCATCCGCAAGCTGTTCGCGCTGTCGATCGGCGAGAACTCCGTGCACGGCTCGGACGGGCCCGACACCGCGCGGGAGGAGATCGCCTACTTCTTCTCCGGCCTCGAGCTCGTCGGCTGAGGCGGACGGGCGGGGCGCTCCGACCGCGCCCCGCCCCCCGATCCGTCAGGCCGCGTCGGGCTTCCGGCGCTCCCACGTGAAGGCCTTGGCCGCATCGTCGAGTGGCGTCTCGGCGACGTGGTTCACGTAGTTGGACATCACCTTCTGCGCGAGGCCCAGCACCACCTCCAGCACGGCGCGGTGGTCGTAGCCCGCGTCGAAGAAGGCCTGCATCTGCGCCGTCGTGACGTTGCCGCGCTGCCGGAGCATCTGAAGCGTGAAGGTGCGCAGCGCCTCGAGCTTGGGCGACGGCAGCGGCCGTTCCTCCCGCAGCGCGTCGACGAGCTCGTCCGACACCTTCATGCGCTTCGCGATGCCCGTATGCGCGGGCACGCAGTAGTGGCACTCGTGCTCGACGTTGATCGCCTGCCACACGACCGTCAGTTCCTCGGCGTCGAACGCCGTCTCGCCGAAGAGGCGGTGGAGGGTCTGGTATCCCTCGAGCATCTGCGGGCTCTCGGCCATGACCTTGTGGAGGCCGGGGAGGCGGCCGAACGCCTTCTGCGACCCCTCGAGAAGCGGCCTGCTCGCCTCAGGGGCGCTGTCGAGGTCGTGGGAGGGAAACGGGGTAGGGGAGACGGGCATCGGTATCGTCCTCTTCGGGTGTCCCGCAAGGATGGGCGTGGCCGCGACGGGGCGCAAACGCGTTCTTCTTGGCGTCGGTGAAGGAGGCCTGAACCGAGCGGGTCGGGAGGCCACTCCGGGAGCGCGGGGCATGGACCGGGCCGGACACGGGGCGTAGGGGCGGGCGCATGGACACGATCGCCCGTCACATGCGCCGCACGCTCGTGCTCGGCCTGCCGCTCGTCGGCTCGCAGCTCGGTCAGGTACTGATCGGGTCGACGGACACGTTGATGCTAGGGCGGTACTCCGTGGAGGCGCTGGCCGCCGGGACGCTCGGCACCACGGTGTTCTTCACCTTCTTCGTCGTCGGCATCGGCGTGTCCTACGCGCTCACGGCGATCGTCGCGGAGGCCGAGGCGCGGGGCGAGGAGCAGGCGGCCCGGCGGGCGACGCGCATGGCGCTGTGGTTCGGCGTGGGCTACGGCCTGGCGGTGATGCCGGTGACGTGGTTCTCCGCCCCGCTCATGCGGCTGCTGGGGCAGGAGGAGGCGCTCTCGCAGGACGTGCAGGCCTATCTCCGCGTGGCCGGCTTCGGCATGCTGCCCGCGATGATCATGGCGACGCTGCGCGCCCATCTCAGCGCGCTGGAGCGGACGCGGGTCGTGTTCTGGGCCACGGTCGCGGCCGCGGTCGCAAATGCCGGGCTCAACTGGCTCCTGATCTACGGCAACTGGGGGTTCCCGGAGATGGGGGTGCGGGGCGCGGCGGTGGCCTCGGTGGCGGTGCAGGTCGTCTCCGCCGCGATCCTGCTGGCCTACGCGCTCCGCGGCCCCGGGATGGCGCGCTTCGCGCTGCTGCGGAACCCGTGGCGTCCGGAATGGCCGACCTTGCGGAAGCTCCTCCGGCTCGGCTGGCCCATCGGCCTGACGCATCTGGCGGAGTCCTCCCTCTTCGCCGTCTCCGTCTTCATGATGGGCACGCTGGGCACCGTGCCCCTCGCCTCGCACGGCATCGTGCTCCAGATCGCCCAAGCGACCTTCATGGTGCATCTCGGCCTCTCCTCCGCCGCGACGGTCAGGGTCGGCCAGGCGCGCGGACGCGGGGACGTCTTGGCGCTCCGCCGCGCCGCTTGGGCGGCGCTGCTCCTCTCGGCGCTGGTCGCGCTGGTGGCAGTGGCGCTCTACCTCACGCTGGGGGAGATGCTCGTGGCCCTGTTTGTCGGACGGGAGGACCCGGACCGCGGCGCGATCCTCGCGTTGGGCGGGGTGCTCCTCCTCCTCGCGGCGGCGTTCCAGTTCGTGGACGCGGCGCAGGTGATGGCGCTGGGGCTGCTCCGCGGTCTGCAGGACACCGCGATGCCGATGGTCTGGGCGGTGCTCAGCTACTTGGTGCTCGGCATTCCCGCCTCGTGGTTCCTCGGCTTCGAGGCCGGGCTGGGGCCGGTGGGCATCTGGTGGGGCCTCGTGATCGGCCTGACGGCGGCGGCGGGCACCTTGATGGCCCGCTTCTGGCGCCTCGCCCCCAGGCCGGAGCCGCTGGCGGCCTGACCGCTCAGGTCAGGCCCTCGCAGAAGCGTCGGATCCGCTCGAGCGCCTCGGCGAGCGCCTCGTCCGAGGTCGCGTAGGAGATGCGGACATGCGGCGAGAGCCCGAACGCCTCCCCCGGCACCACGGCGACGCCCTCCTCCTCCAGCAGGGCGCGCGCGAAGGCCGCGTCGTCCTCGAGCCGGGCGCCCCCCGCAGTGGTGCGCCCGATGCATCCCGCGACGGAGGGGTACACGTAGAACGCCCCCTGCGGCATCGGGCAGGCGATGCCGGGGCAGGCGTCGAGCCCGGTCACGACCATGTCCCTGCGGCGGACGAAGGCGCGGTTGTTGCGGGCGATGAAGTCGGTCGGCCCGTCGAGCGCCGCCACGGCCGCGGCCTGCGAGACGGAGCAGGGGTTCGACGTGCTCTGCGACTGGATCTTGCGCATCGCGGCGATCAGGGGCGCCGGCCCGCCGGCGTAGCCGATGCGCCAGCCGGTCATGCAGTAGGCCTTCGACACCCCGTTGACCGTGAGCGTGCGTTCCCTGAGCCCGGGCGCGACCGCGGCCGGCGTGGCGAAGCGGAACCCGTCGAAGACGAGGTGCTCGTAGATGTTGTCGGTTAGGAGCCAGACATGGGGGTGCCGCAGGAGCACGTCGGCGAGCGCCGCGATCTCCGCCTCCGCGTAGCCCGCGCCGGTGGGGTTCGACGGCGAGTTGAGCACGAGCCAGCGGGTGCGCGGCGTGATCGCCCGTTCGAGCGCCTCGGGGTCCAGCTTGAAGCCCGCCTCGAGCGGGCAGGGCACGGGCACGGGCGTCGCCCCCGTCAGGCGGACGATGTCCGGGTAGGAGACCCAGTAGGGCGCGGGGATCACCACCTCGTCGCCCGGGTCGAGCGTGGCAACGAGAGCGTTGTAAAGCACCTGCTTGCCGCCCGTGCCGACACCGATCTCGTCGGGCGCGTAGTCGAGGCCGTTCTCGCGGGCGAACTTGCGCGCGATGGCCGCCTTGAGTTCCGGCGTCCCGTCGACCGCCGTATAGCGCGTTTCGCCGTTCCGGATGGCCCGGATCGCCGCCTCGCGGACGTGCTCGGGCGTGTCGAAGTCGGGCTCGCCCGCCGCCAGGGCGATCACGTCCCGGCCCTCGGCGCGCAGGTCGCGGGCGAGGCCGCTGATCGCCACGGTGGCCGAGGGCTGGATGCGCGAGGCTGCGGCTGAGAGGTGCATGGCGGCTCCGGGGCTGGCGGCGGGACGGCGCCCGTCATAGGACTGCGCCGCGACGGGCGGCAAGGGAGCGGGGCGATGGACGAGCGCGAGCGGCGCGTGAAGCGCATGCGGATCCGGGCCTGGCGGCGTGGCATCAAGGAGATGGACCTGATCCTCGGCGGCTACGCGGATGCGCGGCTCGACGGGCTCGACGAGGAGGGGCTCGCCCTCTTCGAGGCGGTGCTGGGCGAGAACGATCACGACCTGTTCCAGTGGGTCACCGGCCGGGCCGAGGCGCCGCCGCGCTACGCGCCGCTCGTCCGGGAACTGGCGGGGCACGCGAGCGCGGCGCGCTGACGTTTACGTTATGTTCAGTCCGGTGGTGTTAAAGGGTCGAAGATAATCCTTCGGAGCCAGACACCATGAGCAGGTTGGAGACCTTCCGCCCCCGCCGCGCCCCCGGTTGCGAAGCCGGCTATCTCGACGCGCTCGCGCTGATCGAGCGGCTGCACCGCCTCCTTCTCGACCTGATCAAGGACGAGTTCGAACGCACCGGCGTCCTCGAGATCAACCCCGTCCAGGGCCTCCTGCTGTTCAACATCGGCGATGCCGAGGTGACGGCGGGGGAGCTCAAGACCCGGGGCTACTATCAGGGCTCGAACGTCTCCTACAATCTCAAGAAGCTCGTCGAGCTGGGCTACATGCACCACCAGCGCTGCAGCATCGACCGCCGCGCAGTCCGGGTCCGCCTGACCGAGAAGGGGCGGGCGGTGAGGGACGCGCTCGGCATGCTGTTCGAGCGCCACGCCGTCGGCGCCAAGTCCGCCAACATCCTGACGGACGCGTCGCAGCTCGAGCTGGTCGACACGCTGCGGCGGATCGAGCGGTTCTGGGGCGACCAGATCCGCTACATCTACTGACGGTCGCGGTCGGCCCGCGAGGGCCGGACGGGCGCCGAGGGCGGTCTGGCGGACGCCGGTCCGGACGGGCAGACCGGGGTCTCGCCGCGCCCGAAGGCTCGTCCTGGGGGCGGCCTTGCGTCCCTGCGGCGGCGTGATTAGAGGACGGCCCGATCGCGCCCCGCCGACCGGCGGGGCATGTGCCGTTGCGCCACCCGCCGGCGGCCAGCCCACATCCGCCGCAAGGACCGAACATGCAAGTCACCGAGACACTGAACGATGGCCTCAAGCGGGGCTACAGGATCACCGTCCCGGCCTCCGACCTCGACGCCAAGGTGACCGACAAGCTGACCGAGGCGCAGCCCGAGATCGCGATGAAGGGCTTCCGCAAGGGCAAGGTGCCCCTGCCGCTCCTCCGCAAGCAGTTCGGCCAGCGCCTCCTCGGCGAGGCGATGCAGGAGACGATCGACGGCGCCATGTCGCGTCATTTCGAGGAGACCGGGGACCGCCCTGCCGGACAGCCCGACGTCAAGATGACGAACGAGGCGTGGAAGGAGGGCGACGACGTCGAGGTCGAAATGACCTACGAGCGAATGCCCGACATCCCGGACGTCTCCTTCGGCGACGTCGAGGTCGAGAAGCTCGTCGTCGAGCCGGCCGAGTCCGACGTGCAGGAGGCGCTCGAGAGCTTGGCCAAGAGCGCACAGACCTTCGAGACGAAGGAGGGAGCGGCGGAGGAAGGCGATCAGATCGTCATCGACTTCAAGGGCTTCGTCGACGGGGAGGCGTTCGAGGGCGGCGCGGCGGAGGACTATCCCCTCGTTCTCGGCTCGCAGAGCTTCATCCCCGGCTTCGAGGATCAGCTCTCCGGCGCGGCGGCGGGCGATGAGCGCAAGGTCGAGGTGTCCTTCCCCGAGGATTACCAGGCCTCCCATCTCGCCGGGAAGGCCGCGTCCTTCGAGGTCACCGTCAAGGAGGTGAAGGCGCCCGTCGAGGCCCCCATAGACGACGAGCTCGCCAAGCGCTTCGGCGCGGACGATCTCGATGCGCTGCGGAACCAGATCGGCGAGCGGCTCAAGGCCGAGTACGGCGGAGCGGCGCGGCAGGTCCTCAAGCGGCGGCTCCTCGATTCGCTCGACGGCAAGGTCGAGTTCGAGCTCCCCCCCTCCCTCCTCGACGCCGAGGCGAGCCAGATCGCGCATCAGCTCTGGCATGAGGAGCATCCCGAGGTGCAGGGTCACGATCACGGCGAGATCGAGACGACCGACGAGCACCGCAAGCTCGCCGAGCGTCGCGTGCGGCTCGGGCTCCTGCTCGCCGAGGTGGGCAACAAGCAGAAGATCCAGGTCTCCGAACAGGAGATGTCGCAGGCGGTCATGGCGCAGGCGCGGCAGTATCCCGGCCAGGAGCGGCAGTTCTTCGAGTTCATCCAGAAGAACCCGCAGGCCCAGCAGCAGCTGCGCGCGCCGATCTTCGAGGACAAGGTGATCGACTACATCCTCGAACTCGCCCAGGTGACGGAGCGCTCCGTCACGAAGGAGGAGCTTCAGGCGGAGGTCGAGAAGCTCGAGGAGGAGGGCGAGACCGCCTGATCCGGTCTTGCCGCGCGAACCTAGCTCTCTTGCGTCCGGCCGCGTCGGGCCGCGATTACGAGATGGCGCCGTCGATCGACGGCGCCGACTTGGCGGGCGTAGGCGGTAGAGCAAAACCGGATGCACCAGCGCGCCTCAGCCTGAGTGCTTGCCTCCCCGGCAAGGGAGCCTTTCGGACCCTAAGCTTCATCACCTGATGAGAGAGGCGCTGGGGCGATCGTGATGAGTCGTCTGCCGATCGTCAGCGCGCCCGCCGCCCCGTTCCGGGATGGGCCCCCACATCCCGGGGGCGTACGCGGTTCCGTGCCCTCCCTGCCATAGCGAGCCCCGCCCGGCGGACCCACGACCCTTGCACGTTGCCTCCTGTCCGGGGGCATGCAATCTGACCGGCGAGGACGTCGAACCGGAGGGGCGAGCTCGGATGTCGAACATGCGGAGCGCCGCCAGGCTGCGGGAGATGATGGTCGACACGCAGGTGCGGCCGAACGACGTCACGAAGTTCCCGATCATCGCGGCCATGCTCGACGTTCCGCGCGAGGCGTACGTTCCCTCCGGCCGCGAAGCGGTCGCCTATGGGGAGCTTCCGATCCCGCTTGGCGACGGTCGCGAGATGACCGAGGCGCGGACACTGGCCAAGATGCTCGACGCGCTGGATCTCGGCCGGGAGGACGACGTGCTCCATATCGGCGCGGGCCTCGGCTACGGAACGGCCGTATTGGCGCATATTTGCCGCTCGGTGGTCGCCGTCGAGGAGGACGAGGGACTCGCCGCCGAGGCGGAGGCGAACCTGTCGGCCCAGGGCGTGGACAACGCTGTCGTCCTCACGGGGTCGCTGGTGGATGGCGCTCCGAAGGCGGCGCCCTTCGATGCGATCCTCGTCGAGGGCGGCGTCGCCGAAGTGCCGGATGCCCTCGTGGATCAGCTGCGCGAGGGAGGCCGCATTTGCGCGGTGTTCATCGAGGGCGACGGGCGCCTCGGAGAGGCACGCCTCGGCCGGCGCACGCATGGGCGGATGGCATGGGCGACCGAGTTCAACGCCGGGACGGCGATGCTGCCCGGATTCGCGGTGGAGCGGGGCTTCACCTTCTGACGGGCGGATCGACGGGCGGGCCCGCACGGGGTGCCACCGTCGGACGACACTGGACCGGCCGCGGCAGCCGGGCCGGAATCGAGGAGGCGGGAATGAGCAGGACGATGGCCGGACGGCCGCGGACGGGCAGGCTGAAGCGGGGGGTCGGCGCGGCCGTTCTCGCGGGGTTGACGATGGTCGGGGCGGCGCGGGCGGACACCCTGAGCGACGCCCTCGTTCTGGCCTACAACAACTCGCCGCTGATCGAGCAGCAGAGACAGCTCCTGCGTGTGAACGACGAGCGCGTCGCGCAGGCGGTCGCCGCGCTTCGGCCGACGCTCGATTTCATCGCTAGCTACAACAAGCGGATCGTCGACGAGCGGCCGCGCGGGTCCTCCACCATCGTCGACGGTGAGGTGTTCGTGCCGGTCGGACCCCGCACCACGACGTCCTACTCGCTCGGCCTCGTGCTTGACTGGCTTTTGCTCGACGGCGGAGGGCGTTCTCTGCGGCTCGGTGCCGCGAAGGAGGCGGTCCTCTCGGCCCGTCATGGGTTGACGCAGGTCGAGCAGCAGGTGCTTCTGTCGGCAGTGCAAGCCTACACGGACCTGCTCGCCACACGGCGCCGGGTCGAGGTGCAGGAGGGAAACCTCCGCCTCGTGAGCGAGGAACTCCAGGCCACGCGGGACCGGTTCGAGGTCGGCGAAGTCACCCGGACGGACGTCGCCCTGTCTGAGTCGCGCCTGGCGGCGGGACAGTCCGCGCTCGCCGCCGCGCGGGGGCAGGTCGAGATCGCGATCGAGGTCTACGAGCAGGTCGTGGGCCGCCCGCCTCAGGGTCCACTCGCGCCGCTGCCGCCGGCGCCGGAGATCCCGCCGAACGAGGACCGGGCGACGTCGCTGGCGCTGCAGGTCAACCCCAGCATCTCGGCGCAACAGCACGCGGTGACGGCGAATGAGCTCTTCGTGGCGGCCAGGGACGCGGACCGCCTCCCGTCGGTCGGGTTCGACGCGCGGGTGAACTCGAACCTGTCGGGCGACGAGGATCTGACGCTCGGACTCACGGCGCGCCAGCGTCTCTACAGCGGTGGGCGTCTTCCCTCCCTGGGGCGGCAGGCACAGGCGGAGCTGAACGCCAGCCGGTCGGAACTGGCCCAGCGCGGCCGCGAGGTGGCCGAGAACGTCGGCCGGGCCTATGCCTTGCTGAGCATCTCCCGTGCCCAGATCATGTCCGCCCAAGAGCAGGTGCGCGCCTCGCGGCTCGCCTTCGAGGGGACGCGGGAGGAGGCGCTTCTCGGGGCCAGGACCACGCTCGACGTTCTCGACGCCGAGCAGGACCTGCTCGACGCGCAGCTGCTCCTCGTGGAGGCCAATGCGGATGCGGCCGTGGCGGTGTATCAGGTGCTCGCGGCAGTGGGCCTCCTGACGACCACCCATCTCGGCCTGAGCGTCGAGAGGTATGATCCGGGTGAGTACTACCGTTCGGTCGCGGACGCGCCCACGTCGTGGGGCACGGAGTACGGCACAAAGCTCGACCGTGTCCTCCGGCGCTATGGACGCAACTAGAGAACGCGGCTTCCCTCCAGGATCGGCTACCTGAGGGCGGTCTCGTTTGCCCGATGGTCCCGGCGATGCTAGCCTGTTAGTGCGGCTATGGGCGCCGCGTGACGGCTGCGGCGGGCGGTCCGGGGGCGCATGGGCGAGCGTGACGACATCGAGGACGTCGTGTCCTCCATACGCCGCCTCGTCGCCGAGGAGGCGCGGGCGCGGGCCGAAGCCCCCGCGCGAAGCGAACTCGAGGCGGCGATGGGTGTCGCCGGCCCCCACGGCTCGGCCGGGAACGGAGAGAGCCGCTCGGCAGGAGCCTCTGCGCAACCGTCTTCCGAGCGTCTGGTGCTCGGAGCGGATCGGCGGGTCGACGCGTCGCCCGGTCGCGTCGATGGCGGGAGCGACCACCCCGCCAGTTCCGCGAAATTCGGCGGGACCGGGTCGAGCGAGCCACGACCGGCCGAGCCTCCCCTGCGCCTCGTCTCTCCGGTCGTGTTGCCTCTCGGAGGTCCTCGGAATCCGGACGAACCGAGCCTTCCGGTTCCGGCGCCCCAGCGCGGGCTCGACATCCCCGAGGAGGAACTGCGCGGGATGATCGCCGAGATCGTGAGGGAGGAGCTTTCGGGGCCCCTCGGGGAGCGGATCACCCGGAACGTCCGCAAGCTCGTCCGTCGCGAAATCCGGTCCATGCTCATGGGCGAGGACAGGGATGGCACGTCCTGAGGAATGTAGGTGGGCACAGGATTGGTGGTGCTTCGCGACTTTGCAGGGATGCTTTCGTCGCCGCGCAGGACGCAGCCTGGGAGCAAAGCTTGGTGTGCATCGCGACCGTCCGGTGGTTCAACGAGAGCTTTCACTACGCAGTGTAAGCTTCTGAGGAGAAGATCTCTGTCGCTATCGGCCTACCTCTAGGGTCAATCGTACTGGCGGATGATCGGGAGGCTTGTCGTTCGCACGGGGCCGTATCGCTTACCGTCCGATCCGATTGATGCGCAGCCGGTTCGGTAGTCGCACCGGGAGGGTCAGGCGCCGACTCGCAGTCTTTTTGCGGCAGACCCATCGACGCACCAGGCGAGAAGGGCGGCAAGGTCTGGCCGCAATCGCTCCGGCGGCTCCCCCACGAATGCCTCCAGCGCGGGCAGGTTCAACTCGCTGACGCCGACCAGGACGGCCGCGCCCCTCTCCAGCGCGTCGGCGATGACGGGCCGGAAGCCGCGTCCGGCGGCCTCCTGCTTGCCGAACTTGTTCACGATCAGCAGGTCCGCTCCCCCCCGCAGCTCCGCCTCGGCGGCGGCCACGGCACGTTCCAGCCCCTCCGGGTCGAGGCGGCAGCCACGGGACTCGCGGCCGAGGGACTGGCTGATCCGGAACCGCGGCCCGGCCGGGAGAACGAGGGCGTCCATGTCGCAGCGTCGCCCGCCGCCGGTCTCGGAGTTGATCTGGACGACGCCCGCCACGTGGAGGCCGTGCGCCATCGCCGCGAAGGCGACGTCGTGGAGCAGCGGGTCCAGCGCGGCGCGCGCCGTCGTCGTCGTGCAGGCCAGCCGCATCGCCTCCTCCCCGGTTCGCGGACGGGCTCCGCTCCCACGGGGCCGCCCGTCGATCAAGTCCTCGCTTGACCGTCCGTCCCTGCCCGGGCGACTTGGAGGGATGGGAGAGAGCCCCGAGATCGTCCCCCTTGGCCTCGATGCGCTGCTCGTTCGCTTCGCGTCGCGGCTTGACGAGGAGGCGAACCGGGCCTGCATCGCCTTCCGCGCGTCGCTCGAGGATGAGCCGATTCCAGGGGTCGTGGAGACGGCGCCCTCTCTCGCATCGGTTCTCGTTCGGCTGGACGGGGCTGCCGACGAGGAGGAGGTGGGCGCGCGACTTCGCGAACGCCTCGCCGCGAGGGATTGGACGCGGGCACCCGAACCCGAGCGGCGGCTCTGGCACATCCCCACGAGCTATGGTGGCGAAGACGGGCCGCAGCTCGGCGAGGTCGCGCGGGCCGCAGGCATGGGCGAAGCCGAGGCGGTCGAGGTCTTGTCGCAGGCGCGCCTGCGGGTCCTCGCCCTCGGCTTCGCGCCGGGTATGCCGTATCTCGGGATCCTGCCGCCGGAATGGGACGTCCCGCGCCTCTCGGGCCTGACCCCGAGGGTGCCCGAGGGGGCGCTGGTGCTCGCGGTGCGGCAGTTCGTCCTGTTCGGGACCGAGGCGCCGACGGGCTGGCGACAAGTGGGCCGGACGATGTTCGGGTGTTGTCGCCCCGACCGCCGACGGCCCATCGCCCTGGCGGCGGGGGATGTCGTCACTTTCCCCTCGGTCAATCCGGATGGTTTGAGAACTGCGGCGGACGCGGATCCGGAGGGCCATGGCGGCGCCCGCTGGGAACCGCTCAAATGAGCGGAACGCTCGAGATCGTCGCCTGCGGTCCCATGACGACGGTGCAGGACGATGGACGGGAGGGATGGCTCGCGGCCGGACTCGGCCGCGGAGGCGCGATGGACCGGCGCGCGCGGGAGGAGGCGGCGGCTCTCCTCGGCGAGGAGCCGGGGGTCGGCCTCGAGATCCCACAGGCGCCCCTCCGACTTCGTTTCTCGGCGCCGACCAACGTGGCGCTCACCGGGGCGCCCATGCGGGTTGAAAGCGGGGACCGCCGCCTCGTCTGGCACGCAGTGCATTCCGTGGAGGCCGCGGCCGAACTGGTCCTGCGGCCAGGCACGGGCGGCGGCTCGTGGTCCTATCTCCACGTCTCCGGCGGGTTGCTGACCGAACCCCTGATGGGCGGGCGGGGTGCGCATCTCGCGGCCGGGCTGGGCCGGGCTCTGCGCCCGGGCGACGCGCTTCCCTACGAGCCGCGGGGCGTTTGCCGACCCGTTCGGCTGTCGACCACCCCGCAGCGCTTCGACGGCGGGACGCTTCGCATCGTCGCGGGGCCACAGACCCGGCTCTTCGACGAGAAGACGAGGCGGCGGCTCGTGTCGACGGCCTTCCGCCGGGACGCGCGGGGCAACCGCCAGGGCATTCGGCTCGCGTCGGACGGGGAGGGGTTCGCCGCCAAGGGTCAGCTCGTACTCCTGAGCGAGTTCGTCGTTCCGGGCGATCTGCAGATGGCCGGAGACGGGCAGCCGTACCTGCTCGGCCCGGAATGCCAGACCACCGGGGGATACCCGCGGATCGCCACCATTATCCCGGCGGACATGCCGCGCGCCATGCAGGCGCCGCCCGGGGCGCCGATCCGGCTCCGCTGGGTCGATCGGTCGGAGGGACGGGCGGCGATGCCTGGGCCGCCCGCGACGGAACTGCTGACGCGGAGGCCCGAGGAGGATCCCCACCTGCTCACGCGGCAGCTGATCGATGGCGTGGTCACGGGCGAGGATGGCGCGGAGCCGGGGGAGGGGGTGCGATGAGGGTCGATCTGAACGCGGACATGGGCGAGAGCTTCGGACCCTGGCGCATGGGGGACGACTCGGCGCTCCTTGACGTCGTGACCTCGGCGAACGTGGCCTGTGGCATGCATGCAGGCGACTGGGACGTCATGGCCCGGACGATGGAGACGGCGATCGAGCGCGGGGTGGGCATCGGCGCCCATCCCGGCTTCGCCGACCTCCAGGGCTTCGGCAGGCGGCGGATGACGCTCCCGCATCGCAGCCTGGCCAACCTGGTGACGGTACAGTTCGGCGCGGCGAGGGCGATGGCGGCGCGGCTCGGAGGACGGGTCCGCCACCTCAAGCTCCACGGTGCGATGGCCAACATGGCCTCGGAGGATGCCGACATGGCGCGGGCGGCCTACGAGGCGGCCCTCGCGGTCGATGCGGACGTCGTGCTGCTGGTGATCGCCGGCACCGCGCAGGAGCAGGCGGCCCGCTCCCTGGGGGCCGCATGGGCGGGCGAGATCTTCGCCGACAGGGGCTACCGCTCCGATCTGACGCTCGTGCCGCGGGGCGAGCCCGGTGCGATGATCCACGAGCCGGAGCGGGCGGCGGAGAACATGGTGCGGGCCGTGCGCGAGGGCGCGGTGGCGACGCCGGACGGACCGGTGCCCGCCGCGGTGGACAGCATCTGCCTGCACGGGGACGGCCCAAGCGCCGTCGCCATCGCGCAGGCCGTGCGGGCCGCGCTCGAGTCGGACGGGGTCGAGCTTCGCAGGTTCGAGGGCCGCGGCGACTAGGAATTGGTCGCCGGTGAGGGGTGGCATGTCGCGGCATTGTCAAGGAGCGCCGTCGCAGGTTAGGAAGCCGGGGTGCGCTGCTTGCCGCACGGAAAGATTCTTTTCCCGCCCCCGGCACGTCGAATGCCCTGCGGGACGAGCCCGAGGCCCCTGTCAAGTTGACCGGGGACCCACACCGCCCGGTGCGCGCGCCCTGACGCCGCGGGGGCACATTGGATCGGCGCCGCCCTGCGCGCGCCCAGGACGAGATCGCGTGATGACGCCGACGCAGCCTAGACCCGACGGGACGCGGAGACACCGCCCCGGCGGAGCGTCGCATCGCGCCACAACTTTCCGCGCCGCCCCGGACCCCCGGGTAGGGAGGGCCGCGCGTCCGAGGACACATGGCGAAGAAGATGCTGATCGACGCCACGCACGCGGAAGAGACCCGCGTCGTGGTGGTGGACGGGACCAAGGTCGACGAGTTTGATTTCGAGAGCGCCTCGAAGAGGCAGCTCGCGGGGAACATCTACCTGGCGAAGGTGACGCGCGTGGAGCCGTCGCTCCAGGCCGCGTTCGTCGACTACGGCGGGAACCGCCACGGGTTCCTCGCCTTCAACGAGATCCACCCCGACTACTACCAGATCCCGAAGGCGGATCGGGAAGCCCTGCTCGCCGAAGAGATGGCGCAGGCGAAGGAACAGGATGCGCGCGAGGCCGAAGAGGCCGGCGAGTCCGACGATGCGGAGGGGAATGGCGGCGCGACGGACGGCGAACGTCCGGCGCCGGCGAAACGCGGTCGCTCCCGCAGTCGCAGCCGGCGCCGCTCCTCTGCCCGCTCCGATGAAGTGGAATCGGGCGCGACCGAACCGGAGGCGAGCGACGAGGCCGAGGCTGCGAGTCGAGGGGATGAAGCTGCCGAGCCGGGGACGAGCGATCCCGGGGACGCCGGGACGGCGTCCGTTCAGGAGAAGGGCGAAACCGATGCGCCCGCGGAGGAGGAGCCGGCCGACGACTCCATCGTGAAGCAGGCCGGAGGCGGCGCCAGCGGTATCGTCAGCGGCGAGGCGCCCGACCTCTCCGATGCGGCGGACCGCATCGTGGAGGAGGAGCGCGCGCCAGAGAACAGCGAGACGGACGGTTCGGACGGAGAACCGGTCGTTGAAGGGACGGGAGAGTCCGAGGGCGAAGACGAGCCCGAGGACGGCGATCACCCGGACGCCCGGCCGCGGGGAAGCATGGCCGAGGATACCGGACTGGGCGACGAGTCCGTCTCGGAAGAGGTGTCGGAGGATCAGGGCCATACGACGCCGGAGAATGCCGGCGCAGGAGAGGCGGACGCGCCGGAGGCCGAGGCCCGGCCGGAGCGCCGGGACGCCGCGGGCATGGAGGTCCTCGACCTCGACGACGGTGGCGACGCGGATCGGGGCGATCCGGTCGACGTCGTGGAGGGGGCCGGTGCGGCCGCCGACGAGGGATCCGCCGAGGACGAGGTCGCCGAGGCGCGTGCCCCTCGGAAGCCGCGCCCCCGCCGGTACAAGATCCAGGAGGTGATCAAGGTCCGGCAGATCATGCTGGTTCAGGTCGTGAAGGAGGAGCGCGGCAACAAGGGCGCGGCGCTGACGACCTATCTCAGCCTCGCGGGGCGTTATTGCGTCCTCATGCCGAATACGGCACGGGGCGGCGGGATCAGCCGGAAGATCACGTCCGTCACGGATCGCAAGAAGCTCAAGGACATCGCGTCCGAGATGGACGTGCCCCGCGGCGCGGGGCTCATCATCCGCACGGCCGGGGCCAAGCGGACAAAGACCGAGATCAAGCGGGACTACGAGTACCTCCAGCGGCAGTGGGAGCAGATCCGCGAGCTTACGCTTAAGTCGATCGCTCCGGCGCCGATCTACGAGGAGGGCAACCTGATCCACCGCTCGATCCGCGACCTCTACACGCGCGAGATCGACGAGGTGATCGTCGCCGGCGAGACGGGATACCGTCAGGCTAAGGAGTACATGAAGCTGATCATGCCGTCGCACGCGAAGAACGTGCATCACCACGGCGATCCGCTCCCCCTCTTTGCGCGCTACGGCGTGGACGCCTACCTCGATGCGATGTTCAATCCGACGGTCCAGCTTCCGTCGGGCGGCTACATCGTGATCGGGATCACCGAGGCGCTCGTGGCGATCGACGTCAACAGCGGCAAGGCGACGAAGGAGGGCTCGATCGAGGAGACGGCCCTCAAGACGAACCTCGAGGCGGCCGAGGAGGTCGCCCGTCAGATGCGGCTGCGCGACCTCGCGGGCCTCATCGTGATCGACTTCATCGACATGGACGAACGGCGCAACAATGCCGCCGTCGAGAAGCGTCTGAAGGATGCGCTCAAGCACGATCGGGCGCGCATCCAGATCGGCCGGATCAGCAGCTTCGGCCTTCTCGAGATGTCGCGCCAGCGGATGCGCCCCGGCATGCTCGAGGCCACGACCCAGCCCTGCTCGCACTGCCACGGCACGGGCCTGCTGCGTTCGGACAACTCGGTGGCGCTGCAGGTCCTCCGCGCGGTCGAGGAGGAAGGCGCGCGGGAGCGATCGCGCGAGGTGCTGCTGAAGCTGCCCGTGGGCGTCGCGAATTACCTCGTGAACGACAAGCGCGAGCACCTCGCAGTGACAGAGGCGCGCTGGGGACTTTCCATCCGTATCGAGGCGGACGCGTCGCTGACGGCGCCCGACTGGTCGATGGAGAAACTCAAGACCGCGTCCCGCACGGTGCCGAAGGTGGCCGGAAACGTCGTCCAACTCAGCACGTCCCTGGCGGACATGGACGAGCCGGAGGTCGAGGAGGACGAGCTGGACGGAGCGGAGGCGGCCGAGGCCGCGCCCTTGGAGGATGCGCCTGTGAAGGATGCGGCGGAGGACGATCGTCGCGGTCCGGACGCCGGCGATGGCGAGGGCGATGCCGGCGAAACGGGCGGGCCCCGGAAGAAGCGCCGCCGCCGGTCGCGGCGTCGCAAGGGCGGGGGCAACGGAGGGGCGCCCGACGCGCGGGAGGGCAGCGGCGCTCCCGACGCGGGTGAGGCTCCGGCCGAACCCGGAGCGGCGTCCACCGGGGATTCGGTCCCCGAGCCCGCGACGCCTGACCCCGCGACGCCGCAGCCCGCGTCGGCCCAACAGGCTAGCGGAGATGCGGAGACGAAAGACCCTGAGGTCGAAGCTTCAGCCGGAGACGCGGATGAGGTCCAGCCGGCCGTGACCGAAGCACCTTCCGAGGAGGCGCCCGTACCTGCGGAGGAACCGACGGCCGACGTGGCGACCGAGCCTGCGGACGTCGACGCCCCCGAGCCGGACGGCTCCTCGGAGACTCCTCAGCCGGCCTCGCGCCGGAAGCGTGCTCGGGCCAAGGCTCCGGCTCCCTCGACGGAGCCCTCTCCGGAAGTGGCCGAAGTCGCCACGCTTGTCGGCGTTGGAGGTTCTTCGGGCGACGGAGCCGAAGCCCCCGCCGTGCCGGAAGTGGCCGAGAGTCCTTCCGATAGTGGCGTCGCGGTCGACGGCGCGGTTGGCCTCGACGCGGACGGCGAACACGCAGGACCGGCGGAGGTGGCCACGGACGCGGACCAGGCGGACGCCGGCGACCAGACCGTCGATGGAGCTGAAGCGGCCGGGCAGGCCAGGCCCAAGCGCGTCGGCTGGTGGCGCGCCGGCTGAGGCTCCGCGCCGGTCTGCCGACATGACGTGCCGGACCCGCGGGAGGTTGCGCCCGCAGGGTCCGGCCAATGTCATGGTGAAAGACCGGACGACTCCCCTTCGCCCCCGCCTGGCCTAGTTGCGCTTCGGGAGGAGGCGCGCATGGTGCTCGAGTTCCGCGACGAGGGGATCTACTGCCCAGCGGGTGATTTCTACATCGATCCGTGGCGTCCGGTCGATCGTGCGCTGATCACCCACGGGCACTCCGACCATGCGCGCTGGGGCATGCGACGCTACCTCGCCACGGAGGCCGCCGCGCCGGTGATGCGGCATCGGCTCCAGGAGGCAGTCATCGAGACGGTCGCCTATGGGGAGCGGCGCCGGATCGGGGACGCGACGGTCAGCTATCACCCGGCCGGCCACGTCCCCGGCTCCGCGCAGATCCGCGTCGAGCACAGGGGCGAGGTCTGGGTCGTCTCGGGGGACTACAAGACCACGCCCGACGCGCTGTCCGAACCGTGGGAGCCCGTTAGGGCGCATGCTTTCGTCAGCGAATGCACCTTCGGACTTCCCATCTTCACCTGGGACGACGAGGCCGAGCTGAAACGCCAGATCGACGGGTGGTGGGCCGCGAACGCCGCCGATGGCCGGGTCTCGGTCGTGGGCGCCTATGCCCTCGGCAAGGCGCAGAGACTGATGACGACGGTGGACGCCGGCATCGGCCCGATACTTACCCACGGCGCGGTCGAAGCCACCAACGGTGTGTTGCGGGATCAGGGCGTCCGCCTGCCCGACACGATCCGTGTCACGCCGGAGACCGACGTGAAGTCCCATCCCGGGGCGCTTGTGATCGCACCGCCGTCGGCGCTCGGAAGCCCGTGGATGCGGCGGTTCGGCGGCGCGTCGACCGCCTTCGCATCCGGCTGGATGCGCCTGCGCGGCGTGCGGCGGAGGCGGGCCGCGGACCGGGGCTTCGTCATCTCGGACCACGCCGACTGGCCGGGCCTGAACGCGGCCATCGCGGCCACGGGGGCGGAGCGCATTTTCGTCACCCACGGATACACGGCGCCGTTCCGGCGATACCTTCGCGAGGCAGGCTACGATGCGCATGTCGTGAGCACGGAATACGAGGGGGAGGGTTTCGAGACGGAGGATGCGGCGGACGTTGTCGAGGAGGACGCCGGTTGAAGCTGTCGGGGGCCCTACGCGACGAGGCGCTCGCCTGGACGTCGCTCCTCCTCGCCAAGCCGATGCTCGCCTTGCCGATGGACTGGACCCGCAAGCGGGCCCTGTTCGAGGCCGGGGGACGGGACGACACGACACTGCCCGGCCTGACGAGGGACTGGACCGAACGCGGGGGCGTCCCGTGCCGTGAGGTCAGACCCCCGGCACCGGTCGGACGGTTCCTCTGGCTCCACGGCGGCGGTTTCGCGTTCGGCTCGCCCCGGACCCACGCGATGCTCACCGACGCGCTCGCCTCCCGCGGCGTGCTTGCGTCCTGCGTCCCGGACTACCGCCTTGCGCCCGAGCACCCCTTTCCGGCGGCCTGGGAGGATTGCCTCGCCGTGGCCCGCGACTTGGCGAAGGGGGGCGAGTTCGCGCTGGGAGGTGACAGCGCCGGTGCGACGCTCGCCCTCGCCATCCTGCCGGCCCTGATCCGCGGGGGCATCCGTCCATCCCGCGTGGCGCTGATCTCCCCCTGCGTCGATCTCGATCCGGACCGGCCGGTGCCGGAGCGCGCCTCCGACCTCCTCCTCCCGCTCGCGACGCTCTATCGCCTCGGTGCCGCCTATCGCGCCGGCGCGGATCCGGACGATCCAAGGCTCTCCCCGATCCACGGTGACTATACCGGCGCGCCGCCGGTTCTCATTCACGCGGCCCGCGGCGAGTGGCTGGAAGGCGACGCGGACGCCATCGCGGACCGGATCCGGCGGCATGGCGGAACGGTGACGCTGGAGAAGGAGCAGCGCGCGCCCCACGTCTGGCATCTGGCGCTGGACCAGACGCCGAAGGCAGATCGGGCCGTGACGCGCATCGCGCGGTTCCTCGCGGACGGGGAAGGAGCGCAGCCCGGGTGATGCGCAGTCACGATCCCTGTCCGCTGCCGGCAACGCGACTGCCGGGACGCAGTTGTGCAATCGGGCCGTTCGTGATGCAGTCCGGCGGTTCCGACCACGAAGGGGTACACTCTGCCGATGTTCGCTCGCTCGCTCGCCGCCGCCACGGTCCTCGCCGCCTCGCTCGCGGCGCTGCCCTCGCAGGCGGCGCTGGTCTCCTTCCCCGTCTCGCTCGAGGTCGTGCTGACCGATCCCGGTACGAGCATCTACCTCGGCGAGATCGTGACGGGCAGGATGGGGTTCGACGACGATCTGCTCGATCCGGATGGCGATGGAGAACTCCTCGGGCCGGACCTCGACCTCACCCTCTCCCTCGGCTCGATCGTTGCGACCGAGGAGAACGACGTCCTGTTCCCGTTCCTGCCCAAACTCGAGGTGATGGGCGGGGTGCCGACCTTCCTCGACGTGATCTTTCGGGAAGGCGTGAACGGGATCGACTTCCCCGACCCGGATATCGGGCTGTTCGATGCCTTCACTCCCTTGGTGCTGGAGGACGGCGAACTCTTCGGGGAAGCCGGCGTCTTCGATGCGGCACCCGTTCCCCTGCCGGCCGGGGCACCGTTGCTTCTCGGCGGGCTCGGCGTCTTGGCCCTGCTGCGCCGCAGGCGGTGACGGCGGGTCCTTGGGAGGGCGGGGCTTCGCGCTAGGTCGCGCGGGGCCATGCACCGTTTCGCTGCCCTCTACCGCGCCCTCGACGAGACGACGAAGACGTCTAGGAAGACGGAGGCGCTCAGGCTCTACTTCGAGGAAGCTCGGGAGGGAGACCGGCTCTGGACGGTCGCCCTGCTCTCGGGGCGGCGCCCCAAGCGGACGGTGAACGCGACCCGTCTGGCGGAATGGGCAGCGGAGAGGGCGGGTCTACCTTTGTGGCTCTTCGAGGAGAGTAGATCCGTCGCGGGCGATCTCGCCGAGACGATCCACCTGATCCTTCCGCCGGCGGGTGCACCGCAGGAGCGGAGCCTCGCGGACTGGATCGGCGAACTGCGCAGCCTCGCGGCGCTGGATGAGGCCGAGCGTCGCGAGCGGATCCTCGCCGCGTGGGATGCGCTCGAAGGTACGGAGCGCTTCGTCTTCAACAAGCTCATCACGGGCAGCTTCCGCGTCGGCGTGAGCCAACGCCTGATGACCCGCGCGCTCGGCCTCGCGACCGGCATTGCCGAGGCGGAGCTGGCACACCGGATCATGGGCGCCTGGAAGCCCGAGACGACGAGTTGGACTGCCCTGATCGAGGCGCCCGATCCATCGGCCGACCTGAGCCGACCGTATCCCTTCTGCCTTGCCCACGGGATCGAGGGGGACCCGGAGGGCGCGTTGGGCCCGGCGGGGGAATTCGCTGCCGAATGGAAATGGGATGGCATCCGCGGACAGCTCATTCTCCGGCAGGGGGAGCATCACCTCTGGTCGCGCGGCGAGGAACTCATCACCGACCGCTTCCCCGAGATCGGCAGGGCCCTCGACATGCTGCCGGCCGAGGCGACGCGCCGGGGAACGGTGATCGACGGCGAGATCCTGGCGTGGGACGCCGACGCCGGGCGGCCGCTTCCCTTCGCCAGGCTGCAGCGCCGCATCGGCCGCAAGACGGTGCCCAAGACGTTGCTCAAGGAGGCGCCGGCGATCCTCTATGCCTACGATCTGCTCGAGGACGGGGGCGAGGACCTGCGGGCCCGTCCGTGGTCGGAGCGGCGTGGCCGCCTCGAGGCGCTCCTCGAAGGTCTGCCTCCGGCGTCGCCGCTCCTCCTCTCGCCGCTCGTACCGGAAACGACGTGGGAGGCGCTCGGCGCCGTCCGGGTCGAGGCGCGTGAGACGGGGGCGGAGGGGCTCATGCTCAAGCGGCGCGACTCGCCGTATCACGTGGGGCGCAAGCGGGGGGATTGGTGGAAGTGGAAGCTCGACCCGCTCACAATCGAAGCTGTCATGGTTTACGCCCAGGCCGGTTCCGGGAGGAGGGCAAATCTCTATACGGATTTCACCTTCGCCGTCTGGCGGGGAAACGAGCTCGTCCCCTTCACGAAGGCGTATTCTGGGCTGACGGACGCCGAGTTCCGCAAGATCACCGCCTGGGTCCGGCGAAACACGCTCGCCCGCTTCGGGCCTGTTCGGCAGGTCCCCGCGGAGCATGTGTTCGAGATCGGTTTCGAGGGCATACAGGAGAGCACGCGGCACAAGTCGGGCGTGGCGCTGCGATTCCCGCGTATGCTCCGCTGGCGTCACGACAAGCGGGCGCAGGACGCGGACACCCATGCCCACCTGCTCGGAATGCTGGCGCAGTACGGGTGAAAACGCTTTGGCGGCCGACCCTTGCGGATGGCCGGCACCTTCTGGCATCTTGGCACCGGGAGAGAGGAGTAAATGCCATGCTCAGGCAACAGGATGCCGTGCGCCATGCGCACGCCCTCAGACGCGCATTGGGGCCGAAGGCCGAGGCCGAAGCCGCTCACCGCGCCAGCGAAGAGAAGATCGCGGGCCACAAGGAGGCCGCGCGCGATTGGGAACGCGTGCGCTCCGTGCTTCGGATGGCGAGCGGCCCGCGGGAAACCTGACGGTTCCCAAGGCCGGCGGAAGGGTCAGGCGACCCTGATCGCGGATCCGCTCCGTCGGCCGGCCGCCCAAGCACGACAGGCTTCCCCGAACGCCTCGAACAGGGGTCGGGAAACCGGGTCGCACGCGGCCCGGTACTCGGGATGCCACTGGACCGCGAGGGCGAAGCCCGGTGCGCCATCGACATAAATGGCCTCGGGCGTGCCGTCCGGCGCCTTCCCGTCGACCCGGATGCGGGCGCCTGGCTCGAGGATGCCCTGCCCATGCAGGGTGTTGGTCATCACGACCTCAGATCCGAAGATCCGCGCGAAGGGACCGTTCGGTGAGAGCCTCACCTCGTGGCGCAGGGCGAACTTCTCCTCGATGGTGCCGTCGGGGGGCATCCGGTGGTTCATCCGACCCGGGAGGTCGCGGATTTCCGGGTGCAAGGTGCCCCCGAGGGCCACATTGAACTCCTGGAATCCGCGGCAGATCCCGAGGATCGGCTGACCACGCTCGACGCACGCGCGAACGAGCGAAAGGGCGACGCGGTCCCGCCCGCGGTCGAAGGCGCCATGCGCCTCGGTCTCGTCATGGCCGTATTCGGATGGGTGGACGTTCGGCCTGCCGCCCGTCAGCAGGAAGCCGTCGAACCGCTCGAGCAGGTCGTCCATGGGCGCAAGCCGGGGATCGGCCGGGATCTGGAGGGGCAGGGCGCCGGCCACCTCCGCCACGGCCTCCGAGTTCATGACGCCGTTCGCATGGGCCGGGTACTGATCATTGATCAGGTAGTGGTTCGTGACGATGCCGACGACTGGGCGCATGATGACCTCCGTTCGCAGGAGGATACCGGCAGCCGCGCTCCGAAGGGAAGCCGCAGCAGCGCAGATGCCACCCTTCCCCGCCGCCTAGTCAGCCTTCCTGGCCGAGCGCCTCGTCGAACTTGATGGATTCGCCGCAGCCGCAAGCGTCAACGACGTTGGGATTCCTAAACTTGAAGCCGGATTCGAGAAGCGACGTCTCGTAGTCTATTTCCGTCCCGAAAAGAAACATCTGCGCCATCGGTGCAATCAGCACTCGGGCGACGGCTCCCTCGTGGGGCACTTCGACCACCTCGTCGTTCGCCTCCGCCTCCGCCACGTAGTCCATCGTGTATTCCATTCCGGCGCACCCGCCCTTCTTCACGCCGATGCGGAGCCCGGCCGAATTGCCGCGTGCCATGAGGCGCGCGATCTGGGCCGCGGCGGAAGGCGTAACCGTCACAGGCGCTTGTCCGGGAATGGCAAACATCGGTGTCTCCTGCAGCTTCACCTGAAGTTAAAGATCAACATTGCATCCCTCAAGGGGCGCGACGATTGACCTGCTCCAGACAAAACAAGACCGCCGCAAGACGATGGGGGATCTCACGGCGGTCCAGTACAGAGAAGCGTCAGTTATGTCGACACCGGAGATGGGGGCCCGGTGTCTGAACGGGCGCTCTAAATTAACTATTCGGAAAGAAAGGGAGTCGCACAAGGACGTTGTGTGCAAACCCGCCTCCGCCTTATTCGACGGCCTCCGGTCCTCCCCCCCGTCCCGCCTCCACTAAAGACCGAAGCAGTTCGCGTAGAATGTCGTCGTGGCGGGCCAGTCGGAGAAGACTCCCTCGACGCCGACGTCCTGCGCGAGGACGTGCAACACCTCGAAGTAGACCCCGTCATTGTCGGTCACGTCCGCGATCGACTGGAAGTACCAGCCCCCACCCGTCCGCAGCGGGCCCGAACGTTCCAGCGTCCAGGTGATGATCCCCAGATCCGCCGCGGCCGCCTCGGTGGCCAGCGTCGAGGGCACGATCTCTCCGCCTTCCGTGGTGACGAGCATCCAGAGCGGAGGGGCGATGTAGTTGACGCCCATCTCCTTCAGCTCGCCCATCGTATTGGGCCAAGTCGCCGGATCCATCGGCGTGTAGCCCTCGTCGTCGTACTCGTCCATCAGGTACACGGCCTGAGCGCCGAACTCGGGCTCGTTCTCGATCCAGTACAGCACGTCCTCGAGGTTGAAGCTCTGCAGCCAGACCCGCGACGGGTCGATCCCGGCCTCCTTGTACTCGTCGACGAGCTTCTGCGCGTAGTCCTCCTGGCTGAAGCCCTCGTGCGGCATCTCCACCGATGGGGACTTGAGCTCAGGAGTGAAGTCGGCGCCGAGGCTGTCGAACAGGGCCACCGACTCCGCGTGGGTCATCAGGCCCGCGTCAGGCGTGCTGTAGAGGGTCGTTCGCCAAGACGCGACTCCGCCGCCCACGTAGTCCTCGGCGGTCGTGGCCGAACCGTCCGCGGCATCCATCTTCGGCGTGAGCGTCCGGAACTCGTCAAGTGTGATCTCGGAGGTCCGGCACTCGGCCGTCGCGTCCTCGTCCCCGGAGGCGGACGTGAAGGGCGTGACGCAGGTCTCCGCGAGGTCCGTGAGGAGGATGTCGGTCGTGGTGTGCAGATCGTTCTGCGCATGACGGCAGACCAGCTCGTGATCCTCGGTGAAGGTCACGTCGCATTCGAGGATCCCGGCCCCCATCTGCGCGGCCGCGACGTTCGAGGCGACCGTGTGCTCGGGGAACAGAAGGGGTGCGCCGCGGTGGCCGATCGAGAACTTGCTCGTCTGCGGGGTCTGCCCCAGGCACGCCTGAAGCTGCGACTTCAGCTCGCCATCCTCCATCTGGGAGATGAGGTAGGCGGGCCGCGGCCCGTAGGTCAGCGCCTGCTCGCCCGGCAGGTGCGCTTCGGCGAAGGCCGGAGCCCCGGCCGTCGTCGCGGCCAGGATCATGAGGAATCTCTGTGTCATCTTGGTCTCCCTGTCGCGGCGCGGATGCGCGCGGCGCAGGGAATGCGACGCACGGGTCACGACGCGACGACGGCTCCATGACGCCTCCGCGACGGCCGCCCGCTCCGTACCGGCCCCGGACCGCCGTCCTCCACGACGTCCACGCCCGTTCGGGGCCCAGGCCGGAGCCTAGGGAAGGCAATGCCTCCGCTCAATGGCGAAGGCGGCCCGGGTCACATGAACCCGAGCTCGAGCCTCGCCTCGTCCGACATCATCTCCATGCCCCAGGGCGGATCCCAGGTCAGTTCGACATCGACGTGCTTCACGCCCGGAAGCGGCTCGACCGCGTCGGCGACCCAGCCCGGCATCTCCCCCGCGACGGGACAGCCCGGTGCCGTGAGGGTCATCACGATGCGGACGGCATTCTCGGGGTCGATCTGGATCGTGTAGACCAGCCCGAGGTCGTAGATGTTCACCGGGATCTCCGGGTCGAAGACGGAGCGGCACGCCTCGACCACGGCCTCGTGCAGGGGGTGATCCGTGCTCGATGGCGCGATCAGCGGCGCCCCCTCCAGGTGGTCGGTCTGCGCGGTCTGGTTCATCCTGCGGCCCCCGTGTGACGGTTCGCCGGCGTAGCGGCGGAAAGATTGACCACGAAGGTAGGGAATTGCTCGCCGGCGGTCCAGTCCCGGACCGTCGATCGCCGCCGCCGGTCGGGCCGGACGTGCCCCGTCGCCCTTTCCGGAACACTCGGGAGAGGCCGCGGGGGCATCGCTTTCCCCGCGCGTCCCGCTCCGCTATCGGCCGGGGCCATGACCGACCGTTTCGCATTTGCCCTCGAGGCCACCGATGGGCGGGCCCGGCGCGGCACGATCTCCACTCTGCGCGGGGACATTCGGACGCCCGCCTTCATGCCCGTCGGGACTGCCGGCACCGTGAAGGCGATGCTTCCCGAAAGCGTCCGGGCGACGGGCGCGGACGTGCTCCTGGGGAACACGTACCACCTGATGCTGCGCCCCGGCGCGGAGCGGGTGGCGCGGCTAGGCGGACTGCACCGCTTCATGGGGTGGGAGCGTCCGATCCTCACAGATTCCGGGGGGTTTCAGGTGATGAGCCTCGCGGATTTGCGGAAGCTCGACGAGGATGGGGTCACGTTCCGCTCGCATATCGACGGGAGCAGGCATCGGCTTACCCCGGAGCGAAGCATGGAGATCCAGCGACTGCTCGGCTCCGACATCGTGATGGCGTTCGACGAGTGCCCCTCCCTGCCGGCGGACCGGGAGCGGATCGAGAGCTCGATGCGGCTTTCGATGCGCTGGGCCGAACGCTCGCGCGAGGCCTTCGGCGACCGACCGGGCCATGCTCTGTTCGGAATTCAGCAGGGCGGGCTCGAGCCGGACCTGCGGGCCGAATCGGCGGCGGCGCTGACCCGGATCGGTTTCGAGGGCTACGCGGTCGGCGGGCTCGCCGTCGGGGAAGGGCAGGAGGCCATGTTCGACGTCCTCGACGTCGCACCAGGCATGCTGCCCGAGGACAGGCCCCGTTATCTCATGGGGGTGGGGAAGCCCGACGACATCGTGGGGGCGGTGGCGAGGGGGATCGACATGATGGACTGCGTCCTCCCGACCCGCTCCGGCCGGACGGGCCAGGCCTGGACGCGCCGGGGGCAGGTGAACATCCGCAATGTACGGCATGCCGAAGACCCCCGCCCGCTCGACGATAAATGCGCCTGCCCATGCTGCAGGACCTACTCGCGGGCGTATCTCCACCACGTGAGTCGTGCCAAGGAGATCATCGCGGCGATGCTGCTCACCTGGCACAACCTGCACTACTACGGGGAGCTGATGGCGCAGATGCGGGACGCGATCTCCGCGGGAAGGTTCGCCAAGTGGGAACGTGGGTTCCACGCCACCCGCGAGGCCGGGGATATCGATCCGATATGACGGCCGACCGTCACGGAAGGGTCGGGCCAAGCCACGTCACTCAGTTCGGCCGACGATTCGCAGTGGGTATGCGCGGGGCTCTGCCTCGACCGCTAGTCCCGGACGTTCCGCCAGGGGCGGATCCGTGGCGACCCGTCAGGTGCGGAAGATCGCCAGCAGGACGAGGATCACCACGATCACCAGGACGGCAACCTTCGTGAAGCGGACGAACCCCGCGAAGGTCCGTTCCTGGCTGGTGGTATCCATCGTGCCGTGCTTGTGATCGCCTTGATCGGCCATGCCGTCCTCGTTCGTCTGCTCCGGTCGCGCAGTCGCGCGTCGGGGCGCCATATCGCGGCAGGGCGCGCCTGTCACGTCCCGCCCGGGCGTCAGCCGTTCGCCTGCCAGAGCCAGACGCCGTCGCCCCTGTCCCACCTGCGGATGCGTCCGCGCAGCAGCAAATGGTTGAGATGCGCGACCGTCTCGACGAACGCCAATCCGTAGGCCCCGCCATCGATCTCCCGACGGAACAGCGGCACGAAGCACTCTCCGCCCCTCCTCGGCTCGGCGAGGTGGGACTCCAGCCGGGCCAAGGCCCCGTCGTGGTTCGCGATCATCTGCTGCAGGCGCAGGCGTAGGCCACGGAAAGGCAGCTTGTGGCCCGGCAGCACGAGATGGTCCGGCTGGGCTTGGCCGAGGAGGGCGCGGCAACTCTCCATCCATGCCGCGAGGGGATCGGACATCGGCTCCGACGCATGGACGCCGATGTTCGGCGAGATGCCGGGCAGGATCTGATCCCCGCCAAGGACGAGCGTGCCACCCTCCTCGAAGAGCACCGCGTGCTCCCACGCGTGGCCGTTCCCTTCCTCGACGCTCCAAGCCCGCCCGCCCAGCGTGATCCGATCACCCGCCTTGATGCGCGTGTATCCCAGGGGCAGGGGGGAGGTGCAGTCCGCAAAGTTGAACGGCCGCTCCTGCAACCGTCGCGCGACCACGTCCTCGTCCATCCCGTTGCGGTGCCAGAAACGCAGCGTGGCCTCGTCCGGTCGGTCCTGGACGTCGAGCTGAAGCATCCTTGCCGTCAGCCAGGTCGTTCTGGTGCAGATCAATTCCGCGCCGCGTTCCCTCATCCAACCCGCGAGGCCGATGTGATCGGGGTGATAGTGCGTGACGAGGAGGCGGTTCACCGGCTTGCCGAGACGCTCGAACATGCGGTCGAGGAGAGCACGGGTGCGGCGGGTATCGAGCCCGGTGTCCACCATCGCCCAGCCGTCCTCCTCCTCGAGGAAATAGACGTTCACGTGATCGAGAGCCATCGGCAGCGGGACGCGAGCCCAGAGGACTCCCTCGGCCACCTCGAGGAACTCGCCCTCCGTCGGCGCCTCGGCCCAGGGGAAGCGGAGCCCGTCGCCGTCCGCATCACCGGGCGCGAGTTCCGGGTCAGGTGCCGGTCCGCCTTCCTCGCCCTCGCGCAGGCTCACGCGGCAAGCTCTTCCGTCGTCACCGCCCGCAGCGCCTCGGCACCGGCGCGCGCCTTCGTCATCTCAGCCCGCGCCTCCGCGAGGAGGCGTGGCACCGCATGGGCCGCAAGACGCCCCCGGGCCTCGTCGCACGCCCCGGCACGGACGTGGTAGCCCGCCCCGAGGATCCTCGCGAAGGCAGCGAGATATGGTGCCGCACCGGCCGCCCGGTCGTCCATGGGGCAAGAGACCATCCAGTGCGTAAGCTCGCGCAGCTCCTCCGCCGCAGAGGCCAGCTCCGCGTCGCCCAGTGCGGCGATCTCGTCCGTCAGCGCCATCGCCGCCTCTCCCCCATCGGCCAGCTTGCGGCCTACGAGATCCATCGCCTGAATGCCGTTGGTGCCCTCGTAGATCGCGCTCACGCGGACATCGCGGAGGTACTGCGCCGCGCCCGTCTCCTCGACGTAGCCCATCCCCCCGTGAAGCTGGATTCCCATGTTCGCCACGGCGATTCCGGTCTCGGTCCCGTAGGATTTGGCGATCGGGGTGAGGAAGGCCCCCCGGGCGGCCCATCGAGCCTCGCCGGTCGCTCTCTCGAGGTCGAGGGAGACCGCGCAGTCGAGCGCGAGGGCCCGGGCGGCGAAGACATCTCCCCTCATCGTAACGGCGGTACGCCGGACGTCGGCGTGCTCGAGGATCGAGCCCCGCTCGACCTGCGTACGCCCCTGGACGCGTCCGGAAGCATAGGCCAGCGCGTGCTGGGTCGCCGCTTCGGCCACGCCCACGCCCTGCATCGCGACGCCGAGGCGGGCGTTGTTCATCATCGTGAACATGGCCGCGAGCCCGCCATGCGGCCGCCCGACGAGCCAGCCCGTCGCCCCATCGTAGGACATCACGGCGGTGGGCGAGCCGTGAAGCCCCATCTTGTGCTCGAGGCTGACGACCCGCAGATCGTTCGCCACGCCGGCACGCCCCGCCTCGTCGGGCAGGCGTTTCGGCACGAGGAACAGGCTAATGCCGCGGCTGCCGGCCGGCGCGTCGGGGAGGCGTGCCAGCACGAGATGGCAGACGTTCTCAGTGAAATCGTTGTCCGCCCAGGAGATGTAGATCTTCTGTCCGGCGACAGAGTAGGTCCCGTCTCCGCGCGGCTCGGCCTTGGTCCGCAGCGCGCCGAGATCGGAGCCGGCCTGGGGTTCCGTCAGGTTCATCGTCCCGCACCATTCGCCGGACACGAGCTTGGGCAGGTAGAGGGATCGTATCTCCTCGGAAGCATGCGCCTCGAGCGCCTCGATCTGTCCCTGCGTCATCAGCGGGTTGAGCTGAATGGCCAGGCAGGCGCCCGACATGAACTCGTTCACCGCCATGGTCAGCGTCGTCGGGAGGCCCATTCCCCCATGGTCCGGGTCGGCGGACATTCCCATCCAGCCGCCCTCGGCGATGGCGGCGTAGCCCTCGGCGAAGCCCGGCGATGTCCGCACCACGCCGTTCTCTAGGCGCGCCGGATCGGTATCCCCGGCCCGCTGCAGGGGCGCGAGCACCTCCTCGCAGAGACGCCCCGCCTCGGTCAGGATCGCGTCGGCCATGTCCGGCGTCGCTTCGGCGTAGCGCTCGGTCGAGCTCACGCGATCGTAGCCGACGACATGGTCGAGGATGAATCGGGTATCGTTGACCGGCGCGCGATAGGCCATGTTCGTCCTCCCAGCATTGCGCCGCGATGCGTGCCCCGCCTTGCACAGCGGGCCCCGCGCCCGTTAGGCGCCCCGCGCGACAGATAGGGAACGCGTTGCCGTGTCATCAACAGGAACACCGCGTCACCAGCACACGCATCGGCTCCTTCCCGATGCCGAGGGGGTGGCCCGCGCAGCTGAGATGTTGCGCTCGGGCCGTCTCGTCGCCTTCCCGACGGAGACGGTCTACGGTCTGGGAGCCGACGCCACGGACGATCGTGCGGTCGCGCGGATATACGCAGCGAAGGGACGCCCGGACTTCAATCCGCTGATCGTGCACGTTCCCGACCTGGACGCCGCGGCGGCTCTGGCGGACGTGGTGGGCGCGGAGGATCTGATCGCGCGCCACTGGCCGGGCCCGTTGACGCTCGTCCTGCCGCTGCGACCGGGCCACGGCCTCTCCCCGCGGGTGACGGCAGGACTGGACACCGTCGCGGTTCGGTCGCCTAACCATCCGGTCGCCCGCGACCTGCTCCATGCTGTCGGGCGGCCGCTCGCGGCCCCTTCGGCCAACCCATCCGGACGCATCAGCGCCACCCGCGCGGATCACGTCCTCGCTGGCCTCGGCGGCTGCATCAAGGCCGTGCTGGACGGGGGAGCGTGCGAAGTCGGACTCGAGAGCACGATCCTCGCACCCGGCCCGTTGCCCCGGCTCCTGCGGGAGGGAGGAGTGCCGTCCGAAGCGCTGGAGGCTGAGTTGGGGCCGCTCATACGAGACCTGACCCCGGGCCAGGTCTCCGCGCCCGGGCAACTCGCGTCGCACTACGCGCCCGGCCGGCCGGTCCGCACGGAAGTTCGGGAGAGGTCCGCGGATGCGGTCCTGATCGGCTACGGCGAGATCGAGGGCGATCTGTCCCTCTCGGCCGTCGGCGACCTCGCAGATGCGGCGGCCGCTCTCTTCGACACCCTGCACCGCGCGGATGCCCTCGCCATCCTGCGGCGCAAGGGTCGCATCGACGTGGCACCCATTCCCGAGCAGGGGATCGGACGCGCGATCAACGACCGCTTGAGACGGGCTTCTGCCCCGCGATGTCGGTATTGAAGAGTGATCCGCTACTTCAGGTCGCAGGCCTGATCACACAGAGAATCCTGCAGGGGCCTTTCGAACGCGCCCCGCATTGAGGAACGCATCTGGTCGGGGGGGCTCGTTGTCCCCATGTCGATAGGTCCCGGCCGCGGCGTAGCGGCAACGGGGGCAGTTCCCGGACGCGCACGGTCTTGCCCACTTCGCCGCAGGGCGGCATCCCAGCGGAAACACGGGTTCCGTATTCGATGAGGTTATGATGAGGATTGCTGTCGCGGGTCTCGGCTATGTCGGCCTTTCGCTTGCGGTGCTCTTGGCGCAGAGGCACTCCGTCACGGCTCTCGACATCTCTCGCGAGCGTGTCGACGCGATCAATTCCCGGCGCTCCCCCATCGTGGACCCCGATATCGAGCGCTTCCTGTCCGAGCGGAAACTTGACCTGACCGCCACCACGGACAGCGAGGCGGCCTACTCGGGCGCAGACCTGGTAATCGTTGCGACCCCCACGTCCTATGACCCGCGGACGAACCAGTTCGACACGAGCTCGGTCGAGGCTGTCGTCACGGAGGCTGCACGCCTCGCTCCCGATGCGACGATCGTGATCAAGTCGACGGTCCCGGTGGGTTTCACCCGGGCGCTCCGGGATGAGACGGGCGCCGTCAACCTACTCTTCTCGCCGGAGTTCCTCCGCGAAGGCTCGGCTCTGCACGACAACCTCCATCCCTCCCGCATCGTCGTTGGCGGCCATGACGAGCGGGCCCGTCGTTTCGCCGACCTGCTCGTGGAGGGGGCGGAGGACGAGGACGTGCCCGTCCTTCTCGTCCGGTCGACCGAGGCGGAGGCGGTAAAGCTCTTCGCGAACACCTACCTCGCGATGCGCGTCGCCTTCTTCAATGAACTGGACAGCTATGCGCTCGCCAACGGCCTCGACAGCCGGGAGATCATCGAGGGCGTTGGGCTCGATCCGCGGATCGGCACGCAGTACAACAACCCCTCCTTCGGCTACGGGGGTTACTGCCTGCCGAAGGACACCAAGCAACTTCTCGCGAACTACTCGGCCGTTCCGAACAACATTATCGCGGCGATCGTCGAGGCAAACCGCACTCGCAAGGACTTCCTGTCGGACATGGTGCTGGCACGCTCGCCCCGGCGCGTCGGCGTGCACCGCCTCGTCATGAAGGCGGGGAGCGACAACTTCCGCGACAGCTCGATCCAAGGCATCATGAAGCGGATAAAGGCGAAGGGTGTTGAGGTCGTCGTCTACGAACCCGAACTCCCCGACGACGAGTTCTACGGCTCGCGCGTCGAGCGGGACCTCGTGGCCTTCAAGCAGGGATGTGACCTCATCCTCGCGAACCGCATGGAGCCGGATCTGCGCGACGTGCGGGCGAAGGTGTTTACCCGCGACCTGTTCGGTACGAGCTGACCTCGCGGGCCGGGAACCGTCTAGGCCCGGCCGCCGTTAGCAGCGAGCCCGGCGGGTGCGACGCCGATGGAGGCGAGCGCCATCGGCCACTTGGCCGCATCCGGCTCGTCGAGCACCAAGGCGGCGTCGGCCGGTGCCACGAGCCACGCATCCCGCGCGATCTCGCCCTCGAGCTGCCCTGCGCCCCATCCTGCATGTCCCATCGCCACCAGCGCACCTTCCGGGCCCTTCCCCTCGGCGAGGTCGGACAAGGCCTTGCGCGACCCAGTCAGCGCCATGCCGGAGCCGACCGCCACGGTGCCCCCCGGGTCGGACCAACCCTTCCGGTGCAGGACGAAGCCGCGCTCCGGCTCCACCGGCCCCCCCTCGTGGAGGCGGGCGTCCGCGTCGGCCTCACCGGTCTCGATATCCATCGCGCCGAGCAACCCGCCCAACGTGGCTTCCCTGTGCCGTCGGTTGACGATCAGTCCCATCGCCCCGTCATCGCCATGCGCGCAGAGCAGCACGACGGACCGGCGGAAGATCCCGCCGGTCGACGGCATCGCGACGAGGAGCCGCCCAGCCAGCGGCGAGCGGTCCGTTTCCGGGCCGGTCTCAACGACCTCCGCCTCACGCTTCTCTCTGCACGGATCGTCCATTCCCCAAAGATCGACACTCCAGGGCCGTACCGCAAGCCGCGAGGAGGTCGGTATGCCGACGCGACTGTGATTTTCGTTTGGGCCGCTGGGGGAATGGCGTTCGAACCATGCTGCGTTTCGCACGGCTAAACTCTTACCTGTTGTTTGCATCTGTAGCGACCGCTGGCGCGCCTCCCCGCGAGGTCGCCGTGGTGGAGGTCCGGACCTGATGGCGGCAGTTCGACGGATCCCACGTCGCCGCGCCGGAGGTCCGGCCGGCCTCTGGCTGGAAGACCTACTGGAGGCGGCCCGGCTCTCTCGGCATTCCGCCCAGCTTCGGTTGGAGCGGGTCCAGGAACATTGACACCGTTGGATACTGGTGGCCGGTGCCGGAAGTGTTTCCGCAGCGGGGCGGACGAGCGATCGGTTATGTCGGCCGCCCGATCCTCCCGATCCTCGTCAGACCCCGGGGCGCTGGGAAGCCTGTGCGACTGCGCGGCCACCTCGCGATTGGTGTCTGCGCGGACATCTGCGTACCGCTACAGTTCCGCATCTCCGCGAACCTACCTGCCCGCGGTGGAGTCGATCCCAAGATCGCTGCGGCCCTCGCAGGCCCGGTCGAGCGTCGTTCGTCCCCGGTCAGATGCCGTCTCGGCCCCGGTCGAAACGGCGCGCTTGCACTGGATGTCGAACTGCGGCTCCCGGCCTTAGGCCCAAGGGAGGCGGTGACCGTGGAGTTTGTCGATCCCGATAGCTGGATCACCGATACGACCTTGCGGTGCCGGGGCAACACGCTCACGGCCCAGACGATACTCTTTGCGAGGCTCGGGCATGCTGCCGTGATCGATGGCTCCACTCTGGTATTCACGGTGATCGAAGGGGGGGTGCCATCAAGGTGCGAGGCTGCCTCGGATGAGGCGGAACATGCCCGGGCGTGGGGCGTTTAGAGCGGACAGAACAGCGATTTGTCTCGCGGCACTTGAAAGACGCCGTTCGTAGAGGCAGGTTTTGCCCGGTTGCGAGGAGTTGTTGATGTCGGATCGTGGTTCGGACGGACGGAAGACGAAGGGGCGGCTCGAAGAGCTGATCGACCGCGTCGGTGACGCGATCCGCGGCGTTCTCGATGGCCTCGCTCCGCAGCCCGACGCCATTCCGGTTCCTGTGAGACCCGACCGGCGCCCGGGAATTCGCCGCTAGACCCTTCGCTACCTCCGTCGCTCGATTAGGAAGTCCCACAGAGGCGGGAGAGGCGGTCTTGTACGCAGGATGCTTGCCGTATTGTCTGCGTGCACGTGGCAAGCCTTTATCGGTCGGCCTTTGCGGATATTCTCATCCAGCCGTGTGTCGACCGCCCCGATCCCTTAGCGGGTAAATGGCAAATCTATTGACGTAGAATACAGGGGCGCCTGACGGCGCCCCTCCGATGCGAGCATCTCGAGATCAGCAGCTGTAGTAGAGGCCGTACTCTACGGGGTGAGGCGTGTGCTCGAACGCATAGACCTCGTCCCACTTGAGCGCCATGTAGCCCTCGATCTGATCCCTCGAGAACACCCCGCCGGCAAGCAGGAACTCGTGATCCGCCTCGAGCTCTTCGAGAGCTTCGCGGAGGGACGCGCAGACCGTCGGGATCGCGGCGAGTTCCTCGGCCGGCAGGTCGTAGAGGTCCTTGTCCGACGGCTCGCCGGGATGGATCTTGTTGGTGATCCCGTCGAGACCGGCCATCAGCAGCGCGGCGAAGCAGAGGTACGGGTTCGCCGACGGATCGGGGAAGCGGGCCTCGACGCGCTTGGCTTTGGGGCTCTCCGTCCAGGGGATGCGCACGCAGCCGGAGCGGTTCCGCGCCGAATAGGCCCGCAGGACCGGCGCCTCGAAGCCGGGAATAAGCCGCTTGTAGGAGTTGGTCGACGGGTTGGTGAACGCGTTGAGCGCCTTGGCGTGCTTGAGGATGCCGCCGATGAAGTAGAGCGCCTCCATCGATAGGTCGGCATACTGGTCGCCCGCAAAGAGCGGCTTGCCGTCCTTCCAGATCGACATGTTGACGTGCATGCCGGTGCCGTTGTCGCCCGCGATCGGCTTGGGCATGAACGTCGCCGACTTGCCATAGGCGTGGGCCACGTTGTGGATCACGTACTTGTACTTCTGAAGTTCGTCCGCCTGCTTGGTGAGCGAGCCGAAGATCAGACCAAGCTCGTGCTGGCAGGAGGCGACCTCGTGGTGGTGCTTGTCGACCTTCATGCCGATGCGCTTCATCGTCGAGAGCATCTCGGAGCGGAGATCCTGGGCGGCGTCGGTCGGGTTGACGGGGAAGTAGCCGCCCTTGACGCCGGGCCGGTGGCCCATGTTGCCCATCTCGT
>CAZWWR010000009.1:0-41424 GCA_964637265.1 uncultured Jannaschia sp. | reverse complement strand
CGATGCGCTTCATCGTCGAGAGCATTTCGGAGCGCAGGTCCATCGAGGCGTCGGTGGGATTCACCGGGAAGTAGCCGCCCTTGACCCCGGGCCGGTGGCCCATGTTGCCCATCTCGAACTCGGCGTCGGTATTCCATGCCGCGTCCGCCGCGTCGACCTCGAAGGAGACCTTCTGCATCGTGTTCGAGTAGCGTACGTTGTCGAAGAGGAAGAACTCTGCCTCGGGGCCGAAGAAGGACTCGTCCCCGATCCCGCTCGACTTGAGGTAGGCCTCGGCGCGCTCGGCGGTGCCGCGCGGGTCGCGCTCGTAACCCTCGCCGGTGTCGGGCTCTACGACCGAGCAGTGCACGCAGAGTGTCTTCTCGGCATAGAACGGATCGATATAGGCGCTCTCGGTATCGGGCATGAGCTTCATGTCCGACTTGTCGATGGTCTTCCACCCGGCGATGGAGGAGCCGTCGAACATGAAGCCCTCGTCCAGGAAGTCCTCGTCGACCTGGTCGGCCAGCACGGTCACGTGCTGCAGCTTGCCCCGCGGGTCGGTGAAGCGGATGTCGACATACTCGACCTCCTCGTCCTTCATGGTCTTGAGGACCGCGTCCTTGCTCATTCCAGGCTCCCTTGTTGACTGGATCGTTCCTGATCGCGCGCTCAGATCGCGTCCGCGCCGCGCTCGCCGGTGCGAATCCGGATCGCGGTCGCGACCGGCGTGACGAAGATCTTGCCGTCGCCGATCTTGTCGGTGCGGGCGGCATCGACGATGGCGTCCACGGCCTGGTCGACGAGATCGTCCGCCAGGACCACTTCCACCTTCACTTTCGGCAGGAAGTCGACGACGTACTCGGCCCCGCGATAGAGTTCGGTATGGCCCTTCTGCCGCCCGAATCCCTTCACCTCCGTGACGGACAGACCTTGGATACCAATGGCCTGAAGCGCCTCCTTCACCTCGTCGAGCTTGAAGGGCTTGATGATGGCTTCGACCTTTTGCATGGCCACTCCCCCGTAAGTCTGGCGGGTGGAAGCACGGGGGGGATGGGCCGTCCATGCGGGGAGGGGGGGCGCATGGAGGCGGATCGCGGAAGGCAACGGGGGTGATGCGAGCTTGTGCAAGACGATGAAGAATTGTGCGGTTCTGGGATGAGCGAGGTCCGGCTGCTCACGGCGGGTGAGATGCGGGCCTGGGAGAGGTCGGCGATCGACGCGGGCACGGCCACTGGTATCGACCTCATGGAGCGCGCGGGGAAGGGCGCCGTCGCCGAGGTCCTCGCGTACTGGCCTGATCTCGCACGAGCTCCTGCCCGAGCCCATATTCTCTGCGGCCCTGGCAACAACGGTGGAGACGGATTCGTGGTCGCCCGCCTCCTCTTGGAGATGGGCTGGGCGGTCGAGGCCTACCTTCTCGGCGAGTCGGAACTGTTACCGCCGGACGCTCGCGCGAACCACGACCGCTGGGCGGCGAAGGGTTCCGTGCTTTCGATCGGAGATGCCGCCCCCCGGCTGCGGGAGGAGAGCGGAAGCCGGGTGCTCGTCGTCGATGCCATCTTCGGCACGGGGCTCACCCGCGACGTCCCTCAATCAGTATCTGCGGCTCTGACCGCGGCAGCGGATGCCGGACTGCCCCGCGTGGCCCTTGATGTACCCTCGATGCTGCAGAGCGACAGCGGCCGGAGCCTCCCGCCGTGGCGGGGAGATGCTGCCCCGGCTCAGCTTACCGTGGCCTTCGGTGCGCCGAAGCGGGGGCATTACCTTGGCGACGGGCCGCGCCTTTGCGGTCGGCTCGTCGTCGTCGGGCTAGACCTGCCCGGCCCGTTGCCCCCGGATGCAGTGCCCCTGGCGGGGCCGCCTGCTGGCCTTGGCAAGGGGCACGGGCACAAGTACGATCATGGGCACGCGCTCGTCGTGGCCGGCGGGTTCGGACGCACGGGGGCCGCTCGCCTCGCCGCACGAGGTGCGCTGCGCATCGGCGCGGGTCTCGCGACCGTCGCGGCTCCGGGGGCGGCGATGCTCGAATGCGCGACGCAATTGACTGCCGTGATGCTTCGCAGATGCGACGACGGTGACGACCTCGAGAAGCTCCTCTCGGACCGGCGGCTGAACACCGTTTGCCTCGGTCCGGGTCTCGGAACGGATGAACGGGCGCGGGGCCTCATCGCAGCGGCGCTGGTGTCAGGGCGGCCGGCCGTCCTCGATGCCGACGCCCTCACGCTGCTCGCGGAAGATCCTGCGCTATGGAAAGGCCTCCATGGTTCCGTTCTGCTGACGCCGCACATGGGCGAATTCGCTCGCCTGTGTCCCGACCAAAGCGAGAAGCTCGGCTCCGGGGGCAATCCCGCATATGGCAGAGTAGAAGCCGCGCGTGAGGCATCTGCTGCGCTGGGCTGCACGATCCTACTAAAGGGGCCGGATACAATCCTAGGAGAGCCTTCTGGCCGCGTCATCGTGCATTCGGCGTCCTACGATCGGGAGGCTCCTTGGCTCGCGACGGCGGGAGCAGGGGATGTGCTCGCCGGGATGGCCGCCGGTCTCATGGCCCGCGGCCTCCCTGCCTTCGACGCGGGTAGGGCGGCGGCGTGGCTCCACGTGGAGGCCGCGCGCCGCTTCGGTCCCGGCCTAGTGGCCGAAGACCTTCCAGAGATCCTCCCGGGCGTCCTGAAGGCGCTCTCCCCCGCCCGCTAGCAGCGCAGGCGTACGGAAGTTTCGACCTAGGAGGGCGACCTCTATCGGACGAGGACGGTAGACCATCTCCTCGCCCCGGTTCAGTTCGTGCCACCTCAGACCCGGACGAGGCCCATCTCGGGCGGACGGCAGACCCTCAGCTCTCCTCACCGTTCCGGGATGAGTCCTCGTGGCGAGAACCGCAGCACGAGGAGGAGGACCACCCCCATGGTGAGGAGGCGCATATGCGCGGCACCGTCGAGCAGGTGGGCCTTGAGCCAGCTGCCATCCTCCATGCCGGCCGTGATCCCGTTCATGAGCAGCGCTCCCAGCGGTTCGACTTGAACCCAGAGCCACCAGATCAGAAATCCGCCCAGGACGGCGCCCCAGTTGTTGCCGGAGCCGCCGACGATCACCATCACCCAGACCAGGAAGGTGAAGCGGAGCGGCTGGTAGGAGGAAGGGGTGAGCTGTCCGTCGAGCGTCGTCATCATCGCACCCGCCAGGCCACAGACGGCCGAGCCCAGAACGAAGATCTGCAGGTGGCGGGCGGTCACGTCCTTGCCCATCGCCTCGGCGGCGTCCTCGTTGTCGCGGATGGCGCGCATCATGCGGCCCCACGGCGAGTTCAGCGCCGACTGCGCCAGCCAGATCAGCACCCCGAGCACCACGGCGAAGAGACCGGCATAGGAAAGCTTGACGAAGATTGAGGAGGCAGTGACTGGGTCCATCCCGAGGGCGGCCGCGCGATCTGCGAAGGCGGGGTCGTTCTGGAGGTCGATCTCGTAGGGGACGGGGCGCGGGAGTCCGATCACGTTCTTCACGCCCCGCGCCAGCCAGTCCTCGTTCTTCAGCACCGCGATGATGATCTCCGCGATCCCGAGCGTCGCGATGGCGAGGTAGTCGGAGCGCAGTCCCAGCGCCGTCCTGCCGATGATCCACGCCGCGCCGGCCGCGAGGAGCCCCCCGATGGGCCAGGAGAGCAGGATTGGCAGCCCGAGCCCTCCGAGGTTCCCGGCGATGGCCGGATCCACCGCCTCGACTGCCGCGACACCGGCGTCGAACACGGCCCGGTAGAGGAAGAACCCACCGAGTAGTATCGCCGCGACGAGCCAGCCCCGCCAACGGCCCAGCGCCCTGGTCCAGACGAGGATCGCCGCCACCACCGTCACCGCGCCCAGCAGCAGCCCCGCGATCACGCGCAGCCCGCCGGCCGCCCAGGCGTCCGTCACGGGCGGGGAAGCGACAAGGACCGCGCCGAGCCCTCCAAGGGCCACGAAACCCATGACGCCCACGTTGAAGAGGCCGG
The DNA here is from genome assembly GCA_964637265.1 of uncultured Jannaschia sp. Lineage (GTDB taxonomy): Bacteria > Pseudomonadota > Alphaproteobacteria > Rhodobacterales > Rhodobacteraceae > Jannaschia. Next base: position 37,460 of record CAZWWR010000009.1, on the reverse strand, counting down.
CGTAGCCCCATTGCATGTTGACCCCGAGCGCCATGATCGCGCTGACGAGACCCATGTTCAGAATCGTGAGGGATACGTTCCAAGACTGTACGAAACCCGTGCCGACGAAGAGCAGGGCGACGAGGGCGAAAAGAAGCAGGTCGCGCGGCCGAAGCGCGCTCATACCGCCTTCCCCCGGAACAGTCCGGTCGGGCGGAACAGGAGTACGATCAATAGGATCACGAAGCTAACCGCGAACTTGTAGTCGGTCGAGAGGAGCTGCACGAGCCCGTCCGGCTCCAGCGACTCCGGCAGCAGGTATCCGAGCACCTTCTTCAGGGGATAGGTGATCGTCACCTCCGCAAAGGCGATGAGGAATCCTCCTGCGATCGCCCCGAGCGGGTTGCCGAGCCCGCCGACGATGGCGGAGGCGAAGATCGGCAGGAGGAGCTGAAAGTAGGTGAACGGCTTGAACGACTTGTCGAGCCCGTAGAGCACCCCCGCGGTCGTAGCCAATGCGGCGACGATGAGCCAGGTGATGACGACGACGCGCTCCGGGTCGATTCCCGACAGCAGCGCGAGATCCTCGTTGTCGGAATAGGCGCGCATCGACTTGCCCGTCCGCGTGCGGTTGAGGAACCAGAACAGCAGCGCCACCGCGACAGCCGCCACGACGATGGTGAGGAGCTGCGTGGAGCGGATCGCGAGCCCCTCGGCCAGGCCGGTCGCTTCCCGGAAGTCCCGCGCCGAGATGACGAAACGTTCGCCGTCCGCGAAGCGCTGATCGTCCGGGCCGATCACGAAGCGGACGATGCCGTTCAGGACGAACATCACCCCGAGCGACGCGATCACGAAGACGACCGGCACTGCCTTCTGCTGCCTATAGAAGCGGTAGACGAGGCGGTCGGTCGCAAGCAATAGCAGCGCGCAGATGCCGATCCCGGCAGGGAGCGCCAGAAGCGCCGTCGGGAGGGGGCCGAGCGTCACGCCGAGCGACTGCAGCCACCATGTGAGGAGGATCACCGCCATTGTTCCGAAGGCCATCGTGTCGCCGTGAGCGAAGTTCGAGAAACGAAGGATGCCGTAGATCAGCGTCACACCCAGCGCGCCCATGGCCAGTTGCGCGCCGTAGGCTGTCGCCGGGATGATCACGAAGTTCGCCAGCGCGACGAGCGCGTTGAGTGGCTCCATCAGCCCTCCTCCGCCGCGGCCCCGTCCGTGGCATCCGGCTGGATCACCTGCGCCGGGGGCGGCGTCTCGCAGCGTCCCACGTAGGTGACGGCGGACGGCCCTTCCATCAGGACCGAGGCACGCGCCGTTCCGTCGTCCCCACGCGCGAGCGCGAGCACCATGCCGGGTCCCTTCGCCAGGGTAACGAAGCCGTTCACGTACACGATCTCGAGGTCGCCGAACTCGCTCGAGATGCCCGTGATGGGCTCGCCCTCGGTGGTCAGCTCGAAGGCCGCCGGCTGGCAGGCCTCGGTCTCGAAACACTCGGTGTCGAAGAAGCAGGTCTGCGCCACGGCGGCCCCTGGGGGTACCAGCGCGAGTATCGTCGCGAGCAGCGCTTGCATGGTCATCCTCCCAGAAAGCTCCGGCGCACCTCTGCGTCGGCCAGAAGCTCCTTCCCCGATCCGGTGTGGGCGTTCCGTCCCTGCACGAGCACGTACCCCCGATCGGCGATCCCCAGGGCCTGACGGGCGTTCTGCTCGACCATCAGGATGGGGATGCCGGTGCGTGCGACCTCGATGATGCGGTCGAACAGTTCGTCCATGACGATCGGGCTCACTCCCGCCGTCGGTTCGTCGAGCATGAGAACCTTCGGCCGAGTCATCAACGCCCGTCCCACGGCCACCTGCTGGCGCTGCCCGCCCGAAAGCTCGCCAGCTGGCTGCCGCCGCTTCTCGCGTAGGATGGGGAACAGGTCGTAGACCTGATCCAGCGTCGAGCGGATGTCGTCGCGTCGGATGAAGGCGCCCATCTCGAGGTTCTCCTCCACCGTCATGGTGGTGAAGATGTTGTTCGTCTGCGGCACGAAGCCCATGCCCGCCTTGACGCGGTCCTGCGGCGAGAGGGGCGTGATGTCCGCCCCGTCGAGGCGGACGGATCCCTCGCGGAGGTTCAGCATGCCGAATACGGCCTTCATCGCCGTGGACTTGCCGGCCCCGTTCGGGCCCACGATCACGGCGATCTCCCCCGCGTCGACGGCGATGGTGCAGTCGTGCAGGATGTCCGCACCGGTTCCGTAGCCACCCGTCATCGCCTCCCCGACGAGAAAGGCCGATCGCGTCGCAGGGCCGGGCCGCTCCGGCGCGGAACCCGGCCGCATCGTACCTCCGGATCGCGGATTGACGATGGAGACGTCCCGGTTCCCCCGGTCCTCGGCGTAGGGACCGTCGCTCAAGCTTCCGCCCCCGAAGTGCCCGCAGGAACCGCCCGTTCCGCGTCGCCGCGGTCGTCGGCCCCTCGCGCGACGTCCGCCGCGGCGATCACGCGACCGCCTCCTTGTTCTTCAACCCGGTGCCCAGATACGCCTCGATCACCCGCTCGTCGGCCTTGATCTCGTCGAGCGTTCCCTCCGCGAGCACCTTCCCCTCGGCCATCACGATTACCGGGTCGCAGATGCGGCCGATGAAATCCATGTCGTGCTCGATGACGCAGAAGGTGTAGCCCCGCTCGCGATTGAGCCGCAGGATCGCGTCGGCGATGGTGTTCAGCAGCGTCCGGTTCACGCCGGCGCCGACCTCGTCGAGGAACACGACCCGCGCGTCGACCATCATCGTGCGCCCGAGCTCGAGCAGCTTCTTCTGCCCGCCGGAGAGGTTGCCCGCTCGCTCGTCCGCGAGGTGGGAGACGGTGAGGAAATCCAGCACATCGTCGGCCTTTGCCGCGAGCCGACGCTCCTCCTCGCGTATCCGCCCACGCCCGAACCAGGCTTGCCAGAGCCGTTCGCCCGACTGGCCGCCGGGCACCATCATCAGGTTCTCCCGAACGGTCATCGACGAGAACTCGTGCGCGATTTGGAACGTCCGAAGAAGCCCTCTGTGGAACAGTGTATGGGGCGGTAGACCGGTGATGTCCTCGCCCTGCATCAACACCTGTCCGGAGGTGGGCGGGAGGCGGCCTGCGATGACGTTGAAGAGCGTCGTCTTGCCGGCGCCGTTCGGGCCGATCAGCCCCGTAATCGAGCCCTCCGCCACCGCAAGCGTGGCCCCGTCTACGGCGCGGAACCCACCGAAATGGCGGTGGAGGTCGCGCACGGCAATCATCGGCTCGGCCATGGGGCCCCTCTCATCCGCCCCCCTAATTGGAGGCCCGGGGGCGGCCACCGTGGCCGCCCCCCATGCTCATGCCCGGCTCAGCGGTACTGAACCGTCTCGATGCTTCCGTCCCGCACCTCGATCTGGCGGTAATTGCCCGCGCTCTCGCCCGGCCCAATCAGCTCCACCGCGGAGGCGCCGACGTAGTCGATCTCCTCGCCAGCCGCCAGCAGTTCCAGCGCGCGGCCCAGCTCGCCCGGCTGGATCGGCTCGCCGGGCGCATTCGCGACGTCCATCACGTGGTCCTTGTACACGGCCGGGTCGGTGGACCCCGCCTTCTGCATGGCCAGCATGATGAGGGCCGCGGCGTCGTAGGCTTCGGGCGCGAAGGCCGATGTCGCCTCGAAGCTGTCCCCGACGATCTCGGAGAAGAGCTTGATCCCGTCGCCTTCGGTTCCCGGATGCTGGCCGGTGGAGCCGTCGATCTCGCCCGGGAAATTCTCGGTGAGCACGTCGGTGATCATGCCGTCGGGGAAGTGGAACGTCTCGAAGGCGCCGGTATCGAGCGCCGCGCGGATGATTCCCGAGCCGCCCTGATCGACGTAGCCAGCCACGACCAGCCGGTCGCCGCCCGCGGCCGCGAGCGCGCCGACCTCGGCCGAGTAGTCGGCCTTGCCGTCCTCGTGAGCGGTGTTGATCGTGACGTTGCCGCCCCGCTCCTCGTAGGCCGCCTGGAAACTGTCCGCGAGGCCCTTGCCGTAGTCGTTGTTCGTGTACGTCACGGCAACGGTCTCGATGCCCTGCTCGAGTAGGATCTCGGCCATGACCACGCCCTGCCTCGCATCAGATGGCGCGGTGCGGAAGAACAGCCCGTCGTCCTCCACCGTCGACAGGCCCGGGCTCGTCGCCGAGGGAGAGATCATGACGATCCCGTTCGCAAGCGCCACGTTCTGAAGGATCGCGCCCGTCGCGCCCGAGCACATCGCTCCCACGATGCCCGACACGCCGTCCGACGTCACCTGCCGCTCGGCCACGGCCGTGGCGGCGGCGGCATCGATGCAGGTCGAGTCGCCTCGGATCCCCTCGACGGTCATGCCGTCCATGAACATGCCGCTCTCGCTCACCTCGCTCATGGCCAGCTCGGCGCCCGCGGCCATCGGTGGGGCAAGGGACTCGAGCGGCCCGGTGAAGCCGAGCAGGATCCCGATCTTCACGGATTCGCCATCCGCCTGCGCGAAGGCGGCGGTGCCTGCCGCTCCGGTCGCGAGGGCGCAGGCCGCGGAAGCCATCAGCAGCTTCTTCATTGGTTAGAACTCCCTGTCGGATCGTTGTCCGGCGAGGAGCCTATGCCGCGGCCCCCGGATTGTATAGGCGTAACCCCGCCGATCCGGCCCGCTCACCGCCCGGATGGAACGGTCCATCGGGCCTTGTAGGAACCACCGGGCCAACTTGCCGTGCCCGCGGCCGGTGCACACATGCGGTGCAACGGATCGACACGGAGCCTGCCATGCCCCTTCGACACCCACGCCTCGCCTCTCTGATGTTGGCTTTCGCGGTCGCCGCCACGACGGCCGTCGATGCTCGCCCGGTCGAGACCTCGGCCGGCACTCTCGACGTCTCGCCCGTCGTCCAGGGCCTGGACGAGCCCTGGGCCTTCGCCTTCGTACCGGGCGGTGGTATCCTCGTGACGGAGCGGGGCGGGCGCCTCCTGCACGTGCGGGACGGCGGAGCCATGCCTGTCGCGGGCGTTCCGGAGGTGGAAACGGGAGGGCAGGGCGGCCTACTCGACGTCGCTGTGGCCCGCGACTTCGAGGACAGCCGTCTTGTTTTCCTGAGCTACTCGAAGCCCCAGGGCCGCGGCGCGGGCACCGCACTACTCCGTGCACGCCTCAGCGAGGACGGGACGCGGCTCGAGGAGGCGCGCGACATCTTCGAGATGCGGGAGGGGACGTCGGGAGGCCGCCACTTCGGTTCCCGCATCGTGGAAGGTCGGGACGGCACGCTCTTTCTCTCCATCGGCGACCGCGGGGACCGTCCGTCGGCCCAGAACGTCGCGCTCGAGTCGGGCTCCGTCGTGCGGGTCGACAGGGACGGCGGGATTCCTTCCGACAATCCGCTCGTGGGGCGGGAGGGAGCGGCCCCGGCGATCTGGTCCTGGGGTCACCGGAACCCTCAGGGTCTGACCCTCGCGCCGAACGGCGACCTGATCGGCGTTGAACATGGTGCGCGCGGCGGGGACGAGGTGAACCGCGTCGAGCGCGGCCGCAACTATGGCTGGCCGGTAATCTCCTACGGGCGCCACTACTCCGGCCTCCCGATCGGCGAAGGCACTGCGCGGGAGGGCATGGAGCAGCCCCTGCACTACTGGGATCCGTCGATCGCCCCCTCCGGCGCCGCCTTCCTCGACGGAGGGTCGATCCCGGGCTGGGAGGGCGACTTGTTCGTCGGCAGCCTCAAGTTCGGACTGATCTCGCGACTGGACGGGGAGAACTTCGAGGAGATCGAGCGCATCGAACTCGAAGAGACCGCGCGGACGCGGGACGTGCGACAGGGCCCGGATGGGGCTCTTTGGTTCCTCTCGGTCGGCAACGGCGCCCTTTACCGCATGGGCAGCGCCGGGTCCTGACCGGCGAGTTCGGAGGGCCGGCCTAAATGGCACGGGACGATCCCCTCAGCCGCTTCGTGGATCGGGCGCTGTCATCGGGGCAGCCCCGGGAGGAGGTGCGCGAGGTCCTGCTGCGTGCCGGTTGGACCGAACGCGAAATCGACGACGCGCTCAGTGCCTTCGCTGCCGTGGACTTTCCGGTGCCGGTGCCCCGACCGGGCGGCGTGGTGGCCGCACGCGACTTCCTCTTCTACGGCATCCTGTTCGTGTCTTTGAGCATCTCAGCCATTTACGCCGTCGATCTCGCTCACGACCTCCTGCGCATCTGGCTCGATCCCGATGCAAGGCAGGAGTGGCGCCGGCGGGACGTCGACTGGTCGCTGGCCGCCCTGATCGTGTTTGGTCCGGTCTACCTTTGGTGCGACCGTCGCGACCGTAAGCGCGGAGACGAGAGCGATCGCGCCCTCGTTCGTCGCTGGATGGCCTCGGCGGTCGTACTGGCGGCCGTGCTCGTGCTTCTCGGGATCGCCGTCTGGGTGGTCCGTGCGCTCATCGGTGGCGGTCCGACGATCCTCTTCCTCCTCGAGGCGATGGTTGTGGCGGTCGTGGCCGGCCTCGTGCTGTGGCGCTGGCGACGGGCATAGGACTGATCGTCGGATTGGCTATCTTGGCAAGCTTAACCCTAGGCGGAAGCGACCGCGCGTGCTCCAAGCAGTTTAGAGCTCAGTCCGTCAATTCGCCGGCCACACGGGCCTTGGTGGATCCATAGGGCTTGGCTCCCGAAGCGCCATCGGAACCGTTCCGTAGACGGCCGGGGCGATCCGTCGGCGCCGCCCCTCAGATTCGGACGCCGTGACGTCCCGCAAGGTCGAGGAAGAACTGCCACGCGACGCGCCCGGATCGGGCGCCTCGGGTGGCCTGCCACTCGATCGCCTCGGCCCGGAGCGCCTCGTCGTCGATCTCCACGCCCCAGGTATCGCAGTACCCGCGTATCATATCGAGAAAGCTCGCCTGATCGCAGGGGTGGAAGCCCAGCCAGAGACCGAACCGGTCGCTGAGCGAGACCTTCTCCTCGGTCGCCTCAGACGGGTTGATCGCCGAACCACGCTCGTTCTCGATCATGTCGCGGGGAATGAGGTGTCGACGGTTCGACGTGGCGTAGAAGAGGACGTTCTCGGGCCTCCCCTCGACACCACCGTCGAGGACGGCCTTCAACGCCTTGTATGCCGCATCGTCGTGTCCGAAGCTGAGGTCGTCGCAGTAGAGAAGGAAGCGGTGCGGTGCCGCCCGCAGGAGGGCGAGCAGCCGGGATACGCTCCCGATATCTTCCCGCTGAAGTTCGACGAGCTTCAGGCCCGTTTCTTCAAGATCCCCGTGCACCGCCTTGACGAGACTCGACTTTCCCATGCCCCGAGCGCCCCAGAGGAGCGCGTTGTTGGCCGGGAGCCCATCCGCGAAACGTCGGGTGTTCTCGCGGAGGGTATCCCGCTGACGGTCGATCCCCACCAGCAGGTGAAGGGGAATGCGGTTGACCTCCTCGACCGGCTCGAGCCGGTCGGGATCGACGTGCCAGACGAAGGCGCTGGCCGAGAACTCCGGCGGGCGAGGCGGGGGCGGAGCGAGCCGTTCCAGCGCGTCGGCAATCCGGTCGAGCGGATCCGCCGGCTCCCCCCTCAAAGCTCCTCGTCCTCGGCCAGAACGCCTTCGGCCCGCATCCGCGCAACGCGCCGACGCTCCACGAGCCCGACGAGCTGGATCGAGACCTCGTAGAGCCCGTAGACCACGACGAAGAGGATCACCTGCGTGATCACGTCCGGCGGGGTGACCAGCGCGGCGAGCACGAGGATGCCCACCACGGCGTATTTCCGCACGTTCCCTAGACCCTCCGCCGAGACCAGCCCGGCAATGCCCATGAGCGTGAGTAGGACGGGGAGCTGGAAGCAGAGCCCGAAGGCGAGGATGAACTTGAGCGAAAGGTCGAGCGACTCGCGCACGGAGCCGAGGAAGACGGTGCGAAGCTCCTCGTCCTGAACCTCTCCCACCACCGCCTCGCCCGAGACGATCGCGACGAGCGCGGGGATCGCATCGGAGAAGCCGATGAAGAAGTTCATCGCGAGCGGCGTCACCACGTAATGAGCGAAGGCGGCACCGAGCATGAAGAGGATCGGCGAGGCGAAGATGAAGGGGAGGAACGCGCGCTTCTCCGAGCGGTAGAGACCCGGTGCCACGAAACGCCAGAGCTGATGGGCGATGATCGGGAAGGAGAGGCCGAGACCAAAGATCACGCTGATCCGGATCAAGACGAAGAACTTCTCCTGCGGCGCCGTGAAGATGAGCTGGGGGTTCTCGCCCCGCGCGCGCAGCACGTCGGCGATGGGCTCGGCCAGGAACTCGAGGATAGGCTCCGCGACGGTGAAACAGGCCACCATCGCGACGATGAAGGCGAGGACCGAGCGGATCAGACGTGTCCGAAGCTCGGCCAGATGCTCGATCAGCGGCGCGGAGCTGTCTGCGATCTCGTCCTCGGGCGAGGGGCCGGACCCTGCCGGATCGGGGGCCGCCATCTCAGCCCTCCGCCCGGCTGGGGCCCGTAGGCTCGGTCGCTTCGGGCTCGGGCGCGGCCTCCGCGGCGGCGGAGCGCTCCGTCGCCTCCCGCGCCTCTCTCCGCCGGCTGGCTTCCGCCATCGCGTCGGAGACCTTCCGCTTCGCGTCCGCACGCTCCTCGGCCAGCTTGCGTGTCGCGGGCCCGGTGGTCTCGTCCGGCTTCCAAGCCTTCAGGTCATCGGTCGCATCCTTTAACGCGTCGAGCCCCATCTTCTTCGGGTTCGCGATGTCGCGGAGACCGCGCTGCACGTCCGATACACCCGCCTCGTCGGCGGCGTCGTTCATCGCGCGCTGGAAGTCGCGGGCGAGGCGCCGCATCCGGCCGGTGAACTCGCCCATACGGCGGAACATGATCGGCAGGTCCTTGGGTCCGACGACGATCAACGCCACGATGCCGATGACGAGCAGCTCGCTCCAGCCGATGTCCAACATGCGCGCGCTCCGCCGGTCAGGACCCGCCGTGGCGGCGTGTCAGGCCTTTTCCTTCGTGTCCTGCGACGCGCCGGCCTCGGCCGTATCGGGCGTCACGTCACGTGCGGACGTCCCGTCGGCGATCTTGTCGTCCTCTTCCGAGCCGTCCTTCACGCCGCGCTTGAACGCGGTGATGCCCTTGCCGACCTCGCCCATCAGCGACGAAATCTTGCCGCGACCGAAAAGCACCAGCACCACCACGGCGATGAGCAGGAGGCCTGGAAGGCCGATGTTGTTCAACATGCTCTCGTCTCCCTCGCGAGGCGCGCACCCGTGCCGAGGCGGGCCCCTGTCAACCGGTGCCTACTTACGCATTCGACGCCTCCGTTGAAAGGGCTGCCGGGTGTGTCGCTGCCACCCACGTCCCCCATCGCTCCACCGCTCGGCGGCTTGCGGGACCGCCGGGTTGACGCCATCCCGGCCCACAGCGGCCTGCCGGAGCCGCGCACCGCCGCGAAAACTTCGAGGAGTGGATCATGACGCCCCAGGCAGAAGTCGTCCCGAACACATGGGAGTTCCTCCGAGACCCGATGATCAAGCCGACGGGCTTCCGCGAATACGATGCGCGCTGGCGTTACCCCGAGGAGATCAACCTGCCCGGCATGACCGCGCTCGGCCTCGGTCTCGGTACTCAGATGCGCCGGCGCGGCATCGAACCCCGCATCGCCGTCGGCAACGATTACCGGGACTACAGCCTCGCTATCAAGCAGGCGGTGATGCTGGGCCTCGTGCAGGCGGGCATCCGGGTTCAGGACATCGGCCCAGCGATCACGCCGATGGCCTACTTCTCGCAGTTCCACCTCGATGCGCCGGCCGTCGCGATGATCACCGCGAGCCACAATCCCAACGGCTGGACCGGCGTGAAGATGGGCTTCGAGCGCCCGCTCACCCATGGCCCCGAGGAGATGGCCGAGTTGCGCGACATCGTGCTGGGCGGGCAGGGGGAGGCCGCTCCGGGCGGCGGGTGGGAGCGTGCGGACGAAGTGTACGACGCGTATCTCGAAGACCTCTGCGGCGGGTTCCGGATGTCCCGCCCGCTCCGGGTCGTCTGCGCCACCGGAAACGGCACCGCCGGGGCCTACGCGCCGAAGGTCCTGGAACGGATCGGCGTCGAGGTGATCCCAAGCCACACCCGTCTCGACTACACGTTCCCCAACTACAACCCGAACCCCGAAGCCATGGAGATGCTCCATCACATGGCCGAAGAGGTACGCCGATCGGGGGCTGACATGGCGCTGGGATTCGACGGCGACGGCGATCGCTGCGGAGTGGTGGACGACGAGGGCGAGGAGATTTTCGCCGACAAGGTGGGCGTCATCATGGCTCGCGACCTCTCCCGGCTCCATCCGGGCGCGACCTTCGTGGCCGACGTGAAGTCCACGGGCCTGTTCGCCTCGGATCCGGTGCTGCGCGACCTCGGGGCGAAGGCCGACTACTGGAAGACGGGCCACTCCCACATGAAGCGGCGCGTCCATGCCCTGGGGGCGCTGGCGGGCTTCGAGAAGTCGGGCCACTACTTCCTCGCCGAGCCGGTGGGCCGCGGCTACGACGACGGAATGCGCGTCGCCGTCGAGCTCTGCAAGCTGCTCGACCGCAACCCCGGCAAATCGATGTCCGACCTGCGGCGCGATCTTCCCGTCACGTTCTCGACCCCCACGATGTCGCCCTTCTGTCCCGACGAGGAGAAGTACCACACCCTCGATCGCATCGTCGCCCGGCTCGTCCCCCTCAAGGGAAAGGGCAAGCTCGGTGGACAGAAGATAGTGGACGTGGTCACGGTGAACGGGGCCCGAGTGATGCTCGAGAACGGCGCCTGGGCCCTCGTCCGGGCGTCGTCGAACACCCCGAACCTCGTCGTGGTCTGCGAGTCCCCCGAGAGCGAGGACGAGCTCCGCGCCATCTTCGCTGACCTGGATGCAAGGATCCGTGAGGAGGCATCGGTAGGAGAGTACGACCAGACGCTTTAGTTTGCCGCTCGGTGGCGACTCTTGTGTGCTAGCCCCTTCGCCACCTGACATGCTTTCCGGAGATTGGGCCCTGACGGGAGCTGCGATTTGGGGTCATCCTGGTCTTCGAGAAGGAGACGGATGGGATGGCGGAGAGGAAGCGGCACGCGGCTGCGTTCGAGGCGAAGGAGGCGCTGGAGGCTCTGCGCGGCGAGCAGACGGTTGCCGAGCTGGCGGCCCGGTTCGAGGTTCACCCGACGCTGATCCACCAATGGAGCGAGCCATGTGCGCCATTGGTTCAAGCACGATGGCGAGCGCGCTGCTGGAAGGGGCGTCCGGGGTCTTCGAGAAGGGCGCCGCGAGCATGGCGCCCGAGGTCGACGCGGAGACGGTGCGCGACCTGCATGCCAAGATCGGGGAGCTTGCGGTCGCCAGCGGCACGGGGGCTTTCGCGGCCCCGCCGGGGCCACCGTCCCGCTAGCTTTGTCGCGAAAGCTCAAGCCCTGGGGCGGGACGTGAGGCGAGGCATGGTCGAGAAGGGCCATCCGCATCCGTCGGTCGTCGCCCAATGCAGGCTGCTGTCGATCCCGCGGTCCATGTTCTACCATCGTCCCGCGGGCGAGACGGCAGGGAACCTGGCGCTGATGCGGATGATCGACCGGCAGTTCATGGAGACGCCGTTCTCCGGGGTCCAGCAGATGACGTGGCACCTGCGCAACGAGGGTCATGCCCTGAACCCGAAGCGCGTGCGGCGGCTCATGCGGCTGATGGGCCCGATGCCGATCTATCGGAAGCCGAACACGGGCAGGCCGGCCAAGGGGCGAAGGCCGTTCCCCTACCTGCTCCGCGGGCTGACGATCGACAGGCCGAACCAGGTCTGGTGCGCCGACATCGCCTACATCCATATGCGGCGGGGCGTTCGGGATCTCTCTCGGACCGGTGGCGTTCGATGCCTCACTCTACCTCGTGGCGGTCATGGACTGGCACAGCCGCCGGGTGCCGTCCTGGCGGCCGTCGAACACGCTGGAGGCCGAGTTCTGCGCCGATGCCCCGGAGGAGGCCATCGCGCGCTTCGTCCCGCCGGAGACCATGAACACGGACCAGGGCTCGCAGCTCACCGCCTTCGCCCGGACCGACCCGCTGCGGAAGGCGGGCATCCGCATCTCCATGGACGGCAAGGGGCGGTTCCCGGACAACATCTACATCGAGCGGCGAGCCCTTGTTTGCCATTGGTTCAAGAACAATGGGCGAGCGGCGATCGGTGAAGTGCGAGTGCGTCTGCCTACACGCCTGGGAGACCGGATTGGAGGCCCGCGCCGGGCTGCGGACCTGGTTCGACTTCCACAACCGCCGGCGGCCTCATGCCGCCCTCGACGGACAGCCGCCCGACGCGATCTACCGCGCCGGCACGACGATCACGCAACCCGGCCAGGAGACCCAGAGAGTAGCTTAGAACCCGCCAGATCCTGTCCAAGGATCAGGGAGCACCACTCTTCTCTCGGCGTCCCCGTCACGCAGCCCGTCGGCTGACGGCAAACGGGAAGAGGGGCGATCCGACCTTCTTGAACTTTGCGCAACAGAGCCGCTTGAGAGCCATTCGGCTAACATTGTTGTAGGACTTTCGGGTGAGGATGGCCGTCACCCAGGCAAAACTGGACGGAAGATGGATTCCTGTGCGTCCCTCTCGCCATCGGCTAGGATGCTGGCTGGTCGATATCGCAGGGCTTCGCTCAGCGGTGCAGTGATCGCGCTGTGGGTGGCATTGGCCGATGTCGCGCTCTTCTCACTTCTCAACTGGTTCGCGCTCTACGCCGCCACGCCGACGGGCAGTTTTTCCGCACTCAAGGCCGCGGCCATCTCCGTCGCTCTCGCCGCCTCCGGAGTGGCCGTGCTCAAACTCATAAACAGTTATGAAACGGCTGCCTTGAGAAGGCTTGGCAGCTCGCTGACAACCGCGGCTGCGGTTCATTGCGGGGGCTGCTGGGCCCTTGCCCTCACCGAGCCGAGCGCCGCCGACCCGGCTCGCCTCGCTGCAGCGGGAACGATCGCAGCGGCCCTCGCCCTGCCACCGGCGCGCATTCTACTTGCTGCCTGGTTGCATTGGGCGAGGGATTCGAACCTCCTCGAACGGCGGGCCGTGCTCGTGGGCGGTGGCGACAACGCGCGCCGCGTGATCGAGGGCCTCGCGGCCCGCGCCGACGGAGACATTCGCGTCGCCGCGATCTTCGACGACCGCGAGGGGGGCCGATCGCCGGACCTCGTGCTCGACGTTCCCCGGATCGGCCGGTTCGCGGACCTTATGGCCTTTGCCCGGGCCGCCGAGATCGATCTCGTCATCATCACGCTGCCCGCTACGGCCGAGGGCCGGATACAGCAGCTTCTCGAGACGCTCTCCGCTCTGCCCGTACCGATCCACCTCTCCGCCTACTCCGACGATCTGGCCTTCCCGGACGGCGACAACTCCGGCCTCGTTGCCCTCGTCGATGCTGCGATCACGCCCGGCACGCGCCTTCAGAAACGCCTGTTCGACCTTGCTTCGGCGACTGTCGCGCTCATGTTCCTAGCTCCTGTCATGGCCGCGGCAGCGGTGGCGATCCGGCTCGACAGCCCCGGACCCGTGCTCTTCACGCAATGGCGTACGGGCTTTGGAGAGCGTCCAGTAGCGGTTTGGAAGTTCCGGACCATGCGTCAGGAGGCGAACGACCCCGCCGCCGCACGGCCGGTCCGGCGGGGGGATGCGCGGGTCACGCGGGTCGGCCGGTTCCTGCGCAAGACGTCGATCGACGAGCTACCCCAGCTGGTGAACGTGCTTCGGGGGGACCTCTCGCTGGTCGGTCCGAGGCCACATGCGCTCGACGCCCGATCCGCCGCACAGGAGCGTTTCGACGCGCTCGTGCAGGGCTACGCACGTCGGCACCGACTCCCGCCCGGAATTACCGGATGGGCGCAGATTCATGGTTATCGAGGGACGGTTGAGGATGCAGCGCACCTCCGGGCGCGGGTCAGCCATGACCTGTGGTACGTCGAGAACTGGTCAGTTTGGCTCGACCTTCGGATCCTTCTCCGTACTCCCGTAAGCCTCCTGCGGACCCATAACGCGTTCTGAAGCCAGAGCAGTGAACGACGGCGAGGCAGCCCGATCCTGCTGACCCGGGCTTAGTCCTAAAATCTATACCGCATGATGCTCCGCCGGCGGGGGCAGAACCGTTCCACATTGGATTCGTATCGCACTGAGGTTGAACTCGATTGCCAGCGCTCCGCATTCGGCAACGAGGTCCTTCGAACCGCTCGGCAGATCGATGGAAATCGACAAACCCATTCCAGCTGAGATGTGGCTGAGCGGCGCCGCCGCCACGCCAGCGTCCGTGGCCAAGAGGGGACCGACGCTCGTTCATATGCGACAGATTCAAATGGTTACGGGCCCGCCCAGATCACTCTTCGCGTCTTGTATAAAGGTCAGCGCAGGCGACCGGGCGGCGAACCGAACCGTCATGTACGCGGAAGCCTCCCGGCCGCTCGAACGGTGGCGGTGCTGCTGACTCGGCAACTCCACAATGCGCAGAGAGAAAATGTAGGGTGGTGAGCCTCTGCTGCGGCGAGTGGGGCCACAAGCGACGCGCGCCTAACGTCATAGAAACACAAAGCCATCTAAGGTGGTCCACGATGACGGCGATCCCGAAGACCCGCTTCTCGGGGCGCAGCCCGCTTGAGGACGGGGGCAACGGCGCGGTTCGCCTTCCCGGCTCCCTCGGTGTGGGGTTGGACCTTCAGTTACATCAGGCTGCGGCAGTTCGGGACCGGAGTGCCGAGCTGGCAGCGGCGGCAGGGGCCATGCGCTACCTCGCCGGCAGCAGGTGGGCACGTCGGTCTGCCCAGCGTCCGTGCAATCCCTCGCTATGACCCGCCGGAAGCGCAGGGAGCGCTCCTTGCCGGGCAGGCAGGGCGGCTATACATGCCCGACATGGCGTCCATGCCCCCTTCCCGTCCCCCGCAGTCGCGTTCGCCCTTTCCCTGGCGCAGGCGGCGTCCGCGGGTGGCTGTCGTCCGCCTGCAGGGGGTGATCGCCGCATCCGCACGTGGCGCGCTTAGCCTTCAGGCCATCGGGCCACTGCTCGAGCGGGCTTTCCGCAAGGGGCGCCCTTCCGCCGTGGCTCTCATCGTGAATTCGCCGGGCGGCTCGCCGGCGCAGTCATCCCTGATCGGCGCGCGGGTTCGGGCCCTGGCCGAGGATACCGGGGTGCCGGTCCACGCGTTCGTGGAGGACGTTGCGGCCTCGGGGGGCTACTGGCTCGCCTGCGCGGCCGACGACATCTGGATCGACGACAGTTCGATCACCGGCTCGATCGGCGTGATCTCCGCGTCGTTCGGCTTCAGCGAGCTGCTCTCCCGCTGGGGGATCGAGCGGCGGGTCCACACGGCCGGCGAGGACAAGTCCATGCTCGATCCGTTCCGGCCGGAGCGGGCGGAGGACGTGGCACGACTGAGGGGCATACAGTCCGACATCCACGCCACATTCATCGACTGGGTCCGCAGCCGCAGGGGCGACCGGCTCGACGAGGGCCGCGACCTCTTCACGGGAGAGATCTTCGTGGGCAGGAAGGCGATCGAAGCTGGGCTGGCCGACGGAATCGCTCATCCGATCCCCAAGCTGAAGGAACTCTATGGAGAGCGCGTGCGCCTCCAGGGCTTCGCGCCGCGGCGCCCCTTGTTCCGCCGCCTCGGTCTGCCCGCGATGGGTCGGACGGGCGGCTCGGACCTTGGGGGCGGCATCGCCGCCGGCCTGCTCGACGAGGCGGCCGACCGGGCCCTCTGGGCGCGGTTCGGTCTCTGATGCTTCGCGTCGTCTTTCTCTTCCTGATCTTCATGGCCGTGCTCGCCCTCCTCGGGAAGTGGCGGCCACGGGTCATGGCCGTGCTCAGGGACGTGTTCCGTCCGGCATCTCGGCGCAGGCTGCATTCCCGGACCTGTCCCTCCTGCGGCGCGCCGCGCGCGGGCGAGGGGCGCTGCCCTTGCGGGCGGTGGTAGGCCAGTGCTCCTCGACTTCGTTGCGGTCGCGATCGGGCTGGTGATCCTCGTCTTCGCGGGGGATGCACTCGTCAAGGGCGCGGTGAACCTCTCGCTCCGCCTAGGCATCCCCGCCCTCGTCGTCAGCCTCACCGTGGTCGCCTTCGGCACCTCCGCGCCGGAACTCCTCGTCGGGGTCAAGGCGATCCTCGACGGGGCCCCCGGCCTGGCGCTCGGCAACGTCGTCGGCTCGAACACGGCCAACGTGCTCCTCGTGCTGGGCGTGCCTGCGTTGATCGCGGGGCTGAAGACCGCCGAGTTCGAGACGCGGCGGGACTACCTGATGATGCTCGGCGGGACGCTTCTCTTCGTCGCGCTGTGCTTCACCGGCGTCCTGACCTGGTGGCACGGGATCATCCTGCTAGTCGCGTTGACGGTGATCCTCGTCACCACGTTCATGTCCAGCCGGGCTGAGCCGGACGATCTGGAGGGTGCCGACCCTAGCCTTCCCGGGTGGCGCATCGCACTCTATCTCGGTCTCGGCCTCGTCGGCCTTCCGCTCGGGGCTGACCTCCTCGTGGACGGGGCAGTCGACATCGCCCTCCTGTTCGGCGTCTCGGAGACGGTGATCGGGTTGACGCTCGTGGCAATAGGGACCTCGCTGCCCGAACTCGCGACGACGGTGATGGCCGCGATCCGCCGCCACGCCGAGGTCGCGCTGGGCAACGTGATCGGGTCGAACCTGTTCAACCTTCTCGGCATCATGGGGATCGCGGTGCTCGTGGGGCCCGTGCCCGTCGATCCGAGTTTCCTGCGGTTCGACCTCTGGGTGATGCTCGGCGCCTCCCTTCTCCTCATCCCGTTCGTCTTCATGCGCATGAACATCACGAGGCCCTGGGGGGTCGGGCTGACGGCGAGCTACTGCGGGTACCTCTGGTGGCTGTTCTGAGGGCGCTCGTCACCGGTGCGGCGAAACGGCTCGGCCGGGAGATGGCCCTCGAGCTGTCCGGCCTCGGCTGGGATGTGGCGGTCCACTACGCGGGCTCCGCCGCGGAGGCCGAGCAGACGGCGGAGGAGATCGAGCGAATGGGGCGTAGGGGCACGACCCTGCGTGCCGACCTGCTCGACCTCGACGCGGCGGAGGCGCTTGTGCCTCGGGCCGCGGAGGCCCTCGGCGGCCCGCTCGACGTGCTGGTGAACAACGCATCGATTTTCGAGCACGATGATATCCGCACGGCGACCCGCGTGAGCTGGGACAGGCACATGCGGTCCAACCTTCAGGCGCCGTTTCTCCTCACCCAGTCCTTCGCGGCGCAGGCGCCGGAAGCCGAGGTCGTGGATGGGGAGCCCCGGGCGCGGGCCTCGGTAGTGAACATGATCGATCAGAGGGTCCGGAAGCTGACGCCCGAGTTCATGACCTACACGCTCGCGAAGTCGGCCCTCTGGACCTTGACCCGAACCGCGGCGCAAGCGCTGGCACCCCATGTTCGGGTCAACGCCATCGGCCCCGGCCCCACGTTGCAGGGCGCGCGTCAGTCGGTCGGGCATTTCGCCCGCCAGCGTGAGGCTACCGTGCTTCGGCGCGGGGCCGATGCGGGAGACGTACGCGCGGCGCTCAGATACCTCGTCGGCGCACCCGCGGTCACGGGACAGCTGATCTGCGTCGATGGGGGGCAGCATCTTGCGTGGCGGACGCCCGACGTGCTCGGCGTCGAATAGGGCCGTCGGCGGCTTGTCCCCAATGCGTTTCCCCCTTGATCGGGTCGCAGAGGCTCGGGCGGTGCGATTCGCGATGGAGGGCAGGCCCAGAATCGTACCCGTTGAAATACAGGGGGTTGCGGTGGGAGAGTGGCGGTCAGGGCAAACGTGACGCTTTGGTGACGGACGGCCTGAAGGGAAGGGCCTTCGCGATTCCGCTCCCAGCTTTATCCACAAGGCGGGGAGACTAAGTTCGGGGGCGTCGGAATGGGGCGGGACGGGGAGCTTCGGATGGACCTGGCCGAGACGGCTACTGAGGGGCAGGGGACGTCTGCTACGACCGGCGTGGCGGCGATCCGCCTGTTCCACCGGACCCTCGACGGCTCCCCGGGCGTCTACCGAATGCTCGATGCCGACAGCCGCGTCCTCTACGTCGGCAAGGCCCGGAACCTGCGGAACCGGGTCGCCAGCTATACGCGCACGCACGGGCACTCGCCCCGCATCCGCCGGATGATCTCCGAGACGGCGTCGATGATGGTGCTGACCACGGAGAGCGAACTCGAGGCGCTTCTCCTCGAGCAGAACCTCATCAAGCAACTGAAACCGCGTTACAACGTGCTGCTGCGCGACGACAAGTCGTTCCCGAACATAGAGATCACCCGCGCGCACGGCTTTCCGCAGATCCGGAAACACCGGGGCGCGCGGGGAGAGGCCTCGAGCTATTTCGGCCCGTTCGCCAGCGCTGGCGCGGTGAACCGGGTGCTCAACCAGCTCCAGAAGGTCTTCCTGCTGCGCAATTGCACGGACAGCCAGTTCGAGGGCCGCACCCGGGCCTGCCTCCTGCATCAGATCAAGCGCTGCTCCGCGCCCTGCGTCGGACTGATCTCGGCGGAGGAATACGCGGAGAGCGTCCGTGATGCGGAGCGTTTCCTTCGCGGCGAGACGACCGAGATTCAGGGGCGTCTCGCCGAGCAGATGCAGGAGGCGGCCGAGCGGATGGAGTTCGAGCGCGCCGCCGCCCTGCGCGATCGGATCAAGGCGCTGACGAACGTGCAGTCCACCCAGGGCGTGAACCCCGAGGGCGTGCCCGAGGCCGACGTGATCGGCCTCCACATGGAGGGGGGGCAGGCCTGCGTGCAGGTGTTCTTCGTGCGGGCGAACCAGAATTGGGGCAACCGCGACTTCTACCCCAAGGTTGCCGAGGACATGAGCCCGGCGGAGGTGATGGGGGCCTTTGTGGGGCAGTTCTACGACGGGCGGGAGCCGCCACGGGTGCTCCTGCTGTCGCACGGAGTGGAGGAGGCCGACCTCATGGCCGACGCGCTGTCCGAGAAGGCGGGGCGGCGCGTGCAGTTGCTGGTGCCGCAGCGGGGCGAGAAGTTCGAGCTGGTCCAGGGCGCGGTCAGGAACGCCCGCGAGTCGCTCGGGCGGAAGATGAGCGAGGGGGCCGCCCAGTCGCGCCTCCTCGCGGGTCTCGCGGAGGCATTCGACCTGGCCGCGCAGCCAAGGCGGATCGAGGTCTACGACAACTCGCATATCCAGGGCGCCCATGCGGTCGGCGCCATGATCGTCTCGGGACCGGAGGGGTTCGAGAAGAACCAGTACCGCAAGTTCAACATCCGAGGCGAGGAACTGACCCCCGGCGACGATTTCGGAATGATGGCCGAGGTCCTGACCCGGCGCTTCAAGCGCCTCCTCAAGGACGATCCGGAACGGTTGACGCCGGCCTGGCCGGATCTGCTTTTGATCGACGGTGGCGCGGGGCAGGTCTCTGCCGTTCAGGGCATCCTCGATTCGCTCGGGGTCGAGGTGGACGTGATCGGCGTGGCGAAGGGCATCGACCGCGACCACGGAAAGGAGGAATTCCATCGCCCCGGACGGAAGCCGCACGCGCTCCGCCGGAACGATCCCGTCCTCTACTTCGTCCAGCGCCTGCGCGACGAGGCGCATCGCTTCGCAATCGGAACCCACCGCGCCAAGCGGGCGAAGGCGCTCGTCGCCAATCCGCTCGACGAGATCGCGGGCATCGGACCGACCCGAAAACGAGCGCTGCTCCAGCATTTCGGCTCGGCGAAGGCGGTCAGCCGCGCCAAGCTGTCGGACCTCAAGGCGGTAGAGGGGATCTCGGACGCCATGGCGGAAACGATCCACCGCCACTTCCAGGAGGGCTAGGGACGGACCGGACTTCGCTGCGCGGGTGAGTACGTCCCGGTCCGCATCCGATACGTCATCGCACCGATACGAACTATCCCGGACCCTGAACTACCGTGCAGTCGCGGGGTACTGTAACCATGCCCGGACCAAACCCGAGGTCTCGAGTTCGCACCAAACCTGTCCGCCGGAGATCAGTATCCCAGGACATGCAACTCCATCCGATTGGCGGCGACGACAACGGCTCCATAAGCCCCAGTTCCGTTGGAAGCCCCGCCGCCGCCCGACTTCGGTTTCGATGCATAGGCGACAACATCTCGTAGTCCGTGACGAGGCCGAGAAGCCGTTTGGTCCGAAGATTGGTAGGCGCCAACCTCCACGAGCAGAGTCGTTCACCTCGGCCGCCAAGGCTTCAAAGCGAAGAGGGTGCCGACAGTTCAGCTATTAGCGGACGCTCCGTCCCGGTCGGCTCTCGCGGAGAGCCGCCTTTCGGGCCTCGGACGCTGGCACGCCACCGTCCGGCGCGCTACACGTCACGAATGCGCTGGACGATCCCCAACATCTTGACGGTGATCCGACTCTTCGCCGCGCCGGGCGTCGCGGTGATGTTCCTGTTCTTCGCCCGGCCTTGGGCCGACTGGTTCGCGCTCGTGCTCTTCGTCACCGCGGCGGTCACCGACTGGTTCGACGGCTACCTCGCCCGGGAGTGGAACCAGGAGAGCCGCTTCGGCGCCATGCTCGACCCGATCGCTGACAAGGCGATGGTGGTGATCGCCCTGACCGTCATCACGGGCTTCAACGGGATGAACCCCTGGATCCTCCTGCCGGCCACGATCATCCTGTTCAGGGAGGTCTTCGTGTCGGGCCTTCGGGAGTTCCTCGGCGCGAAGGCGGGGCTCCTCAAGGTGACGTACCTTGCGAAGTGGAAGACGACGGCGCAGATGATTGCCATCGCCGTTCTCTTCGCATCCGGGATCTTCGCCCACCACCTCCTCGACCGGACGCAAGGAATGGACGCCGCGACGGTCGAGGCCGTTCTGTCGGGCGCCGTGCCGGACGAGTTCGGCCTCGGGTTCCTTGCAACGGGGGAGGCCGTCGCCTGGTGGGTCGGCACGGCGCTGCTCTGGGTGGCGGCCCTGCTGACGGCGGTGACGGGGTGGGATTACTTCTCGAAGTCCCGCCCGTACCTGAGCGACACGCCTGCGGAGTGATCGGATGACGCTCGACGTGCTCTATTTCGCGTGGCTCCGGGAGCGGATCGGCCGTTCCCGCGAGGCGTTGGAGACCGAGGCCGAGACGGTGGCCGACCTGGTGGAGGAGCTGCGGGCGCGCGAGGAACGCTACGCCTTGGCCTTCTCCGACATGGCGGCCGTGCGGGCCGCGGTCGATCAGGAACTCGTCGAGCTGAACGCTCCCCTGGGGGATGCGCGAGAGGTGGCCTTCTTCCCGCCGATGACGGGCGGCTGATGCTTCGCGTGTCGGTCGGGGAGGAGGAGTTCGACCTCGGCGCCGAGGCCCGTGCGCTGGAAGGTGGGGGCGCAGGCGCCGTAGTGACCTTCACGGGCGTCGTGCGGGGCGACGGTGGCCTCGAGCACATGGAGATCGAGCACTATCCCGGCATGACGGAACGCGCGATCGGGACGATCGGCGAGGCCGCGATGCGCCGCTGGAGCCTCACCGGAGCGACGGTGATCCACCGGCACGGGCGGCTCGCGCCGGGCGAGCGGATCATGATGGTCGCCACGGCGGCGCCCCACCGCGCCGACGCGTTCGCCGCGGCCGAGTTCCTGATGGATTACCTGAAGTCCCGTGCGCCGTTCTGGAAGAAGGAGGTCCGTGCCCACGGGGCGGCATGGGTGGAGGCCCGGGACGAGGACGAGGCGGCACTGCAGCGCTGGTGATCGTGGGTTCCTCAGCAGGTTGCCAGGATGGGCGCTGTCGTCCGATGGTTCGGTCAGGCGTCGTTGATGCGCCCTCCACGTGCGCTCTCCCGGCACCTGATTATCGCGATTAAGACCGCGTTAGAGGCCCTATCAGCTGGAACGACACCATAGGTATTGCCGTATTCGGAGCCGGACGCGTGCCTATGACGGTGAGACGGTTCGCTGGTCATTGCACCTGATGCCCTGCCAGATCTCCGTGATCCATCGCCCGACCGGACGGCGCGACCCGTGGACCAAGAGAACCGTGTCGCAGCCCCGTTCGCTTGGCCGTGCCTAGCGGGACGTCCAGCGGATCGCCTGCCGCTGGCGGGCTTCGTAGGGTGGCAGCAGCGTCTCCTTCAGGAGCTTGAGGTCGGGCACCCCCAGAACCGTCCGGCGGTGGCTGAACGTCAGAATGCCGTCGCGGCCTCTGTAGGCGCCCATCCCCGAGGCGCCGATGCCGCCGAACGGCATGTCCGGGATGCCGAGATGGAGCACGGTCGCGTTCACGGCGCCTCCCCCGGACCGGACCCGGCGAAGCGTCCGGCGCGCCTGGGCCGCGTCCCGGCCGAAGACGTACGCGGCGAGGGGGGCCTGACGCGCGTTGATCCACGCCACCGCGTCCGGGAGCTCTCCGTACTCCCTGATCGGCAGCACGGGGCCGAACACCTCTTCTTCCATAAGACGGCAATCGTCCGGTGCCCCGAGGACAACGGCGGGCGCCATGATCCTCTCGTTCCCCGCCCGTGCGGGAGGTTCGGCCCGCAGCACCGTCGCCCCTGCCGCCTCGGCCTCCGCGACCATATCTCCAAGACGCTGGTGATGCCGGTCGGAGGCGATGGCCGAGTAGTCCCCCGCCTCCGCGAGGAAGCGGTGCGCCACGTCGAGCAGCGCATCGGCCCAGGCTCTGCCTGTCCCTTGGGGGACGAGAAGGTAGTCGGGGGCGACGCAGGTCTGCCCGGCCGAGAACCACTTCCCCCATCCGGCGAGCGGCGCGTGGGTCGAGGGCTCGGCATCCGGCATCATCAGGCATGGCGACTTGCCGCCCAACTCCAGCGTGACCGGCGTGAGGTTCGCGGCAGCCGCCTTCGCGATTTCCCGGCCGGTCGCTGTCGAGCCGGTGAAGAAGAGGTGGTCGAAGGCCAGCCCCGAGAAGGCGCGTGCCGTTTCCGTGCCGCCCTGGCGGATGCGCAGGTCGTCCTCGTCCCACACCCGCCCCATGACGGAGGCGATCACCGCTGCCGTCCTCGGGGAGAACTCGGAAGGCTTGAGCATCACCTTGCAGCCGGCCGCGAGCGCGGTGGCCGCGGGAAGTACGGCGAGATGGAACGGGTAGTTCCACGGCGCGATCACCCCCGCCACGCCCTTCGGCTCCGTCCAGAGCCGCGCCACGCCGGGCACCCCCGACATCACGGCCGGGCGCACCCGATCCCGCGTCCAGCGCCCGAGATGACGCGCGGTATGCCGGAGCATCCGCGCGGTGAAGCCTGTCTCGGCGGTCAGGGTCTCGAGTTCGGCGCGGTGGCCGAAGTCGTCGCTCACCGCGCGGGCGATCTCGTCCCGGCTGCGCCCGATCTCGTCGGCGAGCCTGCGGAGTTGCCCCGCCCGGACCGCGGCTGGCCGAACGGTGTCGAGGGAGAACGTCGAGCGGAGCGCGTCGAGATCGGCCTGCAGGGAGGCGGGCGAAGCGTCGGGGAGGGTCGTCTCAGTTGACGTCATAGGCCCGGCCCCGCCAGACTGCGCGCCGTCCGAGCCGGGCGGAGCGCAACGCGGCCCACTGGATCGCGAGGGTGATCCCCACCCCGACCGGATGGAGCAACACCGAGATCAGCGGTTGGCGCAGCTTGAGCGCCATGGCGAGGCGGGCGAGGTAGACCAACCCGATCGCCCAGAGCGACAGGGCCACGACGCCCGGCGCGTCCGCGAGCCAGCCGAGGAGCCACGTGATCCAGGGGAGGTGATGCCCGCCGCTCAGGAGTACCGTCCAGATCGGCAGGGCGACGGGCTTCGCCATGCCCTCGGTCGCGTTCTTGCTGAACCCCGACCACAGATCCGCCCAGTTGTCGTACATCCGGCAAGACGCGATCGGCGTCGCGTCGAGGATGTCCGTGCGCCCCCCCGCGATCCGGACGTTCCGGGGCAGGTTGAGCCCGTCATGCATCCGGTCGCGGAACGCGGCATGGCCGCCGGCCTCGCGATATGCTTCGGCCGTCACCATCATGAGCTGTCCGCACCCGGCCGCGAAACCCGGGGCGCCGTGCAGGCGGGCGAAGGGAAAGGGCAGGTAGCCCAGCAGCAGGACGAGGATCTGCGGGATGGCGACCTTCTCCCCGAGCGTGCCGGTGATCTGGCGGGGGAAGCCCGAGACGAGGTCCAGACGTCGCGCGGACATGTAGCCGAGCATTCGGTCTATCCCGTCGGGCGCAAGCCTCACGTCCGCATCGACGAAGAGGAGGACTTCGTTGCGCGCCTGCGCCGCGAGTTGGTGGCAGGCATGCTGCTTGCCGTTCCAGCCCGAAGGCAACGGCGCTCCCCGCACGAGGCGCACCCTCGGGTCGCGGGCGGCCATCTCGAGGATGATGTCGGCGGTGCGGTCGGTGGAGCCGTCGTCCATCACGACGACCTCGAGTCCCACTCCCGTGCTCGCCAGCGCGGCCTCGACGGCCGCGCGGATGTTGCGCTCCTCGTCCCGCGCCGGGATCAGCACCGAGACGGGACGCTCGGCGCCGGGCCGGGCCTTGGGCGCGCGGAATATGGTGAGGTTCACCAGCGTGATGAACGTGTAGAGGAGGGCCAAGGCGAGGCCGATCCAGGCAAGGGCTGTCAGGAAGAGGGTCAATTTCGCTCCGTCTGGTCGGCGGGTCCGCGATCCGCGGCATGGTCCGCTTGATAGGTGCGCCCTGCGGCGGCGGCCTTCAACCGCTGCCAGAGCCCGTAGATGCCGCCGACTCCGCCCCCGCCACGGAGCAGGTCGTCGAAGGGCGCCGCATCCCGCTCACGGGCCGCAAGCGCGAGGCGATCCATCGTCTCGGTGAGACCCGACTCGAGCGCGGCGTGCCAGGCGGCGGCGTCCCCATCCGTCCGGATCGGGGGGCCGAAAGCCGCAAGCGCCTCGGGCCGCTTCTCGGACCAGTAGGTGTATTCGAGCGCACAGGGCAGGGCGACCGCGCCGGGCAGTCGTGCCAGCAGGTGGGCCGGCCCGCTGCGCAGGCGAACGGGGCGGACCCGTGCATCGGTGAACTCCCCCTGGGCCGTGACCCAGAGCACGTTGTCCCGACCGGCCAACACGCGCGCCCCGGTCCGGAGGAAGGCCGCGGCGCCGGCCCGCGTGCCGGGCCGCACGGGAAACAGGCCGATGCGCCGCATGAAGCGGTACCGTTCCAGCGCGTCAGCATCGATCGGAGCGAAGCTTCGCCGTCCCCGCAGGAGTGAGGTCGACAGCACCATGCAGAAGGCCGGATCCCACCATGAAGGGTGGTTCGTCACGATCACCAGGGGCGCATCCGGCGGCACGTCCGGCAGGCCCGGCTCGAGCAGACGCACGGCCCGGAAGTGACCCACCATCTGCCGCCGCATCACGCGGTCGAAGAAGCGGTGCATCCCCGGGCGGAAAAGGGCGACGGGATCCTCGCCGGGGGGCGGCGGCGGTAGAGGCCTGACAGGCCGGGCCGGCGCTCCGCCCTCACCTGTCCCGCCGCCCGGGCCGGGGGCAAGGGAGCCGTTGCCGGCGCCCTCAGCCCCGCCGGGACCGGCCTCGATCCTCGCCTGCGCAGTCACCCGCTATTCCGCGGCGACCATGTTCGCGCGCGCGTCGCGGTCGAGCGAGTCGGCCGCGATCCACCCGGACATGAGCGCCATCGGCATCCCCGGCCCAGGATGGGCGGAGCCCCCGGCAAGGTAGAGTCCCTTCACCTGACGCGAGCGGTTGCCCGGCTTGAACGCCCCCATGACCTTGCCGTGGCTGACGAGCCCGTAGATGGCGCCGTCGAGCACCCTGTAGCGATCGTGGATGTCCTGCGGCGTGAGCACGCGCTCGAACGCGATGCGCTCCTCCAGATCGCCCATCCCGGCGGACTTGGCCAGCTTGTCCATGATCGTCCGGCGGTACTGTGGCAGCATGACCGACCAGTCGTGGCCCGGCCGGAGGTGCGGCGTATGGACGAGGATGTAGAGCGCCTCGCCACCCTCGGGGGCGCAGGCAGTGGGGGTGCCGGCCTCGCTGCGCATCGGGGCGGCGATGTAGGCCGTCGGGTCCGGCGCGGGGCGACCCTCGTCGTAGATCGCGGCGAACTCCTCCTCCGGATCGCGCGAAAAGACGAAGTTGTGGTGGGCGAGGTGGTCGTAGGCCTCGCGGAGGCCGAGGTAGAGCACCACGCCCGAGCACGCCGCCTCCCGCTCCTTGTAGCCGAAGTCCTTCCAGGCGGGCCCGCCGACGAGCTCCTTGTAGGTGCGTACCGAATCCATGTTCGAGACGACCTTGTCGAAGACGAGCCGCTCGTCGTCGGCATGCACGGCCACCACGCGGCCGTCCTGGACCTCGATCCGCCCGACGTCGACGCCCGTCCGCAAATCGACACCGAGCTCCTCGGCCAGCCTCGTGAGCGCGACGGGAACGGCGCGGGTGCCGCCCATCGGGTACCAGACGCCCTCGCCGAGCTGCATCTGGGCGATGCCGCAGAGCACGGCCGGGGAGGCGAGGGGGCTCGAGCCGACATACTGAATGAAGTGCTCCAGCATCTGCTGGACGCGGGGGTCGCGGACGTCGCGCTTGATCTGGCCCGCGACGGTGCGGTGCATGCGGAGCGCCATGACGTCAGACAGGGTGGAGAGGTTGAAGTTCTCCTTCAGGTTCATCGTGTCGCGCAGGTCCTCGACGGAGCGCCAGAAGAAGAACCGGTCGGAGACGTCCGACAGCCGGTCGGCCACCTCCATGAATCGCTCGAAGCCGGCGCCGTCCTCCGGGCTGATCGCCTCGATGGCCCGGCGCGCCTCGCGCGGGTCGTCGCGCAGGTCGAGCACCGTGCCGTCGTCGTAGAAGCAGCGCCATTGCGGATCGAGCCTGCGCAGGTCGAGATAGTCGCTCAACTCGCGCCCCGCCTCCGCGAACACCCGCCGCAGCACGCGCGGCATCGTGAGGATCGTCGGGCCCATGTCGAAGCGGTAGCCGCCCTCCTCGAGCACCGCGGCCTTGCCGCCCAGCCATTCGTTCTTTTCGAGAAGCGTGACCTTGTGGCCGCGCGCCGCGAGCGTGCAGGCGGAGGCCAGCCCGCCCAGTCCGCCGCCGATGATGCCGACCGAACTCATTCCGCGGCCTCCTTGTAGGTCGGCGCCGGCATGGCGCCCGGAAGGTTCAGGTCCTCGGCGGCCAGGTTCGCCGCGATCTTCGCCGACTCGAAGATGGTCGGCAGTCCGGAGCCCGGGTGCGTGCCGCCGCCCGTCAGGTAGACGCCATCCACGTCCTCGAACCGGTTGCGGGGCCGCCAGTGAAGCATCTGGCCGAGATTGTGGGCGAGGTTGAAGGTCGCGCCGCGGAAGATGCCCATCTGCGCCTGCCAGTCGGCCGGCGTGATCATCCGCTCGGTGCGGATGCGGGGGCGGATGTCGTGGCCCGTCAGACGCTCCAGCCGGCGCAGGATCTTCTCGCGGTAGATCGGCGCCAGCGCCTCCCAGTCGACGCCGCCCGACAGGTTGCCGGTGGGCACCAGGATGTAGAGCGTCGAATGGCCCTCGGGGGCCAGCGTCGGGTCGGTGACGCCCGCGTTCTGGACGTAGATCGTGGGCTCCTCGGGGGCGAGGCCCGCGTCGATCTCCTCGATATTCTTGAGGTAGTCCTCGGAGAGATAGATCGTGTGGTGGTGCAGGTCGTCGAGCCGGCCCTCGATCCCGAGATACAGCATGAAGGTGGAGCAGGAGTACTTCTTGTCCCCCACCTTCTTGTCCGTCCAGCGCCTTCGCAGCCTGTTCGGGATCAGCTTGGGGACGGTCGAGGCAAAGTCGCCGTTCACGACCACCGCGTCGCACGGATAGATGCCCTTCGCGGTGCGCACCGCCTTGGCGCGGCGCCCGTCGAACTCGATCTCCTCGGCGCCCTCCGAGAGCCGGACGTCGATGCCATGCTCGCCCGCCACGCGCGCCATGGCCCGCGGGATGGCGTTGCATCCGCCGATCGGGTGGAAGACGCCGAAGCCGTACTCGACATGCGCCACGATCGTGAACAGCGAGGGGCACTTGAACGGCGACATGCCGAGGTACTTGGACTGGAACGAGAAGGCCAGCCGCAGGTCGGGATGCTTGAACCAGCGGCGCAGATCCTGGTCGACCGTAAGCCACGGGCGGAACAGCGGAAACGCCTTGAGCATGTCCATCTTCACCAGATCCGCGGGCCCGTTGAAGGCGCGCTGCAGGATCGGCTTGAAGACGTCGAACTTGGAGGTGTTCTCCTTGAGGTAGCGCGCCACGTTGGGCGCATCCTCGGGCGAGATGCGGGCCGCCTCGGCCGTCAGCCTCGCCACGTCGGGCGTCGCGTCGAACGTGTTTCCATCGTCGAACTGGAGCCGGTACATCGGGTCGAGCCGCCGGAGGTCCACCTCCTCGTCGAGCGAGCGGCCGAGCGAGGCGAAGATCTCGCGCAGGACCTCGGGGTAGAGGTAGAAGGTCGGACCGTAGTCGAAGGTGAAGCCGTCCTGCGTGAAGGAGGCCGTCCGGCCGCCGACCCTGTCCTCCCGCTCCAGCAGCGTCACCTCGGCGCCCTGCGCCCGCAGCAGCATGGCGGTCGCCAGCCCTCCGGGACCGGCCCCGATCACCACGACGTGGCGCGCGCCGTCGCCCCGTTTCTTCCCCAAACCGATCTGGGCGTTCATCGTCCGTAGTACCTCATCGTCACTGTCAATCTCCCGTCGCCGACGACCTGCACCGCCGCATCGCGGAAACGTGGCGGCCCCATCCTCATCGGCGCGTCCCGGCTGAAGCCGAGACCCTCGGCCGGGCGGAGCCCGCTCCGGTCGAGATCTCCGTCCCCGTTCTCGTCGTGGAACGCCTGCACGGCGTACACCCCTGGCGGCACCCCCTGGACGACGGCTCGACCCTCGCTTGCGGGGGCTGCCGCCACGTAGGGGCATTCGGGTTTGGTGAACAGGGCCTCGGGGCAGATCGCCACACGCACGAGCCCCGATCCATTGCGTAAACCGGCGACGTCCACGGTCACGTTCGCCGCCGCGGCAGGCAACCCGGCGAGCAGCATCGCGCTGGACAGCAGATGCCGGCGGATCATAGCATGTCCCCTTAACCGATCCCTCGGGCGACCTAGAACGCGGGGGGCACAGGTCCATAATGCCGGGGTGACATCGGGGATGTTCGACTTAAAGGACAGCGCGGCCGGGGACGGCCCGCCCGAGGACGGCCCGGGGCGGCGCGAAGGTGCGAGGAATCCGCATGTCGCTGCCCGGTCGGAGAACTTTCCCGTCGCCTCCCGCCTCCTCCGCCGCGACATGAGGGAGCCGGTCCTAGCCTTATACGCCTTCGCCCGCGCAGCCGACGACGTCGCGGACGATCCGAACATGCCGGGTGTGCTCAAGCACGCGGCGCTCCGCCGGCTCGAGTCCGGCCTCGACGGCGCCTCTGACGGCGCGGCCGAGGGCGTCGCGCTCCGCGCCGCGCTGGAAGGCACGCCCCGTCCCGCCTGCGCGCTGGCCGAAGCGCGCAAGCTCCTCGCCGCGTTCCGCCAGGACGTCGACGGCGCTGCCTATCCCGACTGGTCCGCGCTCCGCGCCTACTGCGCCCATTCGGCCGATCCGGTGGGGCGGTTCCTGCTCGCAGTTCACGGCGAGGAGGTCGAGGCGGTGCCCCCGTCCGACGCGCTGTGCACGGCGCTGCAGGTGCTCAACCACTGCCAGGACCTGCGCGAGGATCGCGACGTGCGCGGGAGGGTCTATCTTCCGGCATCCTGGCTCGCGGAGGCGGGAAGCGGCGAGGAAGCCCTCTCGGAGGAAAGTCTCTCCGCCGAGGCGCGGGAAGCCCTCGACCGGGCCCTCGCCGAATGCGACGGCCTACTGCTGGAGGCGCGTTCCCTGCCCGCCGCGATCCGGGATCGCGGGCTTCGCGCGCAGGCGGCGGCCACGGTCTGGCTCGGAGAACGGCTCGCTTTACGACTGTGCCGGGGCGATCCACTTGCCCGCCGCGTTAGCCTGAGCCGGCTCGACTTCGCCCGGGCGGCCGCCATCGGCCTCATGGCCGCGGCGCACAGGCCGAGGCGGGACACCGGCGGAGCGCTGGCCGCATGATCGGAACCCCGGCCCGGGACGCGGCCCAGGATGCGGCCGAGGTGCGCCGCATCGTGGCCGCCGCCGGTTCTTCCTTCGCAGCGGGCATGGCGATCCTGCCCAGCGCGCGGAGACGGGCGATCCATGCCGTCTATGCCCTGTGCCGCATCGTCGACGACATCGCCGACGGGGACGCGCCCGGATGCCGCGACGCCCGGGGCCGCGCCGTGCGTCTCGACGCCTGGGAGGACGAACTGTCGCGCGCCTATTCCGGGGATGCCCGCACCGCCGTCGGTGCCGAGATCATGCGCGCGCAGGGGGCGCACGCCCTCCCCGAGGGGGAGTTCCGGCTGATACTCGACGGGATGCGCATGGATGCGGAGGCGATCGTCGCTCCGACGGGCGAGGCGCTCGAGGCCTATGTCCGCCGTGTGGCTGGCGCCGTCGGCATCCTGTCGATGCGCTGCTTCGGCGCCTGGATCGGGGCGCCCTCGGAGCGGTTCGCCCTCAGCCTCGCGCGGGGGTTGCAGCTGACGAACATTCTGCGCGACGTGGAGGAGGATGCGGACCGCGGACGGCTCTACCTCCCGCAGCACGTGCTCGACGCCTGTTCCATCCCTCCACGAGCCGCGGAGGCCGCGCGTCACCCGGCGCTCCCCGAGGCACGGGCCATGCTGGGAGCAGAGGCGCGGGCCGCCTTCCGCTCGGCGGAGGCCGAGATCGGCGCACACCGCCGGCTCCCCCTCCTTCCGGCCCTCCTTATGATGGGGCCCTACGAGCGGCTCCTCGCTCGGATGGAAGCCGACTGGACGCGACCGCCGCCCCGGCGCTCGGGCCTCGGGAAGGCGCTCGACGGTGCCCGGCGCGCCCTGCGCGGGTCCGATCCGGAAGCGGCGGGGGTCCCCGCGGAGTGAGGTATCCGGAGCGTCCGGCATGAGCCGCGTCGTTATCGCGGGGGCGGGCCTCGCGGGGCTGGTCGCCGCCGAGGCCGCGTCCGCCGCGGGCCGCGAGGTCGTTATCCTTGAAGCCTCGCCCAAGGCCGGCGGCCGCTGCCGCTCTTACCGCGACGAGCGGTTGGGCCGGCTGATCGACAACGGCAACCATCTCATCCTCACGGCCAACCGGGCGGTGCTCGACTGGGCGGCGCGCATCGGCGGGTCCGGTGCCCTGGAGGCACAGGCGGAGGCGTCGTTCCCATTCCTCGATCTCGGAAGCGATGAGCGCTGGCACGTCCGCATCGGTGCGGATCCGCGCGCCGCTCTGCCGCCGGGTGCTCCCATCCGGGCAGCAGTGCGGGATGCAGTGCGCCTGCTCCGTGCCCGTCGGGGGGCGACCGTCGCAGACGCACTCGGGGCGCGGGACGCGCTCTGGGAGCGGTTCTGGGACCCCATGACGCGCGCGGTCCTGAACGCCGACCCGACGGCCGCGGATGCCCGGCTCCTGCGGACGGCGCTGTTGCGCTCCTTCGCGCGGGGCGCGCGGGCCTGCCGCCCGGTGCTGGCGCCCGGCGGTCTGGGCCCGGCGCTGATCGATCCGGCGCTGGAGGTGCTCGCTCGCCGCGGCGTATCCTTGCGCCTCCGCACCCCCGTGCGTGGCGTGGAGGTCGCGGGCGACCGGGTCACGGCGCTCGACCTCGGGGACGAGCGGATCACGCTGGGAGCGGGTGACGCCCTGATCCTCGCGCTCCCGCCACAGGCCGTCGCCGACCTCCTGCCGGGGCAGTCCGTCCCGGGGCCGGGACCGTCGATCGCCAACGCTCACTTCCTCGTGCCGCGTAGCGGGCTGCCGCCGGTGCTCGGCACGCTCGGCAGCGCCGCGCAGTGGATCTTCCGCAGGGGTGACGTCGTCTCCGTGACCGTGTCCGCGGCCGAGGCCTCGCCCCTGGCCGGGCTCGGGCGCGATGCGGCGCTGGCCCTCCTCTGGTCCGAGGTCGTCCGGGCCGTCGCGGCGCATGGCGGCGGCGCGGTGCCTGCGGAGATGCCGCCTGCGCGCTTACTGCGGGAGCGGGCGGCGACCTTCGATCAGTCGCCCGCTGGCGCCGCCAGGCGGCCCGGCCCGCGCACGCTGCTCGCCAACCTCTACCTCGCCGGGGATTACACGGCGACCGGCCTCCCGGCCACGCTCGAGGGTGCGGTGCTCAGCGGGGAACGGGCCGCGGCGTGCGCGCTGGGGCGACCGGCGCCGCGTCGTCGGGCAAGGGCATCCGCCGCCCCCGCACCCGCCTGAGCCCGTAGAGGACGTCGTTCCCCTCGACGAAGGCGCCGAGCAGCCCGGAGAGAGGCCCGCGCCACCCCCGGGCCATCCACCCCCAGGCGGCGACCGCTCCGAGTGTTCCGCCCCCGAGGTTCAGGACGATGTCCCACATCGTGTCCGGTAGGCCCGATCTTTGAGTGTTGGTCCCGAACGTCTGGTCGAGGGTGAACTCGAGCACTTCCCACATCGCGCCCACCATCATCGAGAAAGAGAAGGCCAGCGTTGCGAGCACCCAGACGGGACAGCGTGGCCGGGCGCCGGCCGTCGGCAGCAGGGCCAGGGCCGCGCCCACCAGCGACAGCACCGCCGAGGCGACCCCGTGGAGCAGCAAGTCCCACCAGGCCGTCGTCCCATACAGGCCGGCCGCCTCGCCCAGCACCAGCGCCGCCGCCGTGAAGAGCGTCACCCCCGTGAGGAGGCCCGACGGGAAGACGATCCCCGAGGCCGCGGTAAAGGCGACCGGCAGCAGCGAGAGCGCCACCGTCGCGACGAGAGCGAGCGCCCAGCCCCAGTTCCCCCCCAAGGCCGCCACCAGCGAGGCGGCGGCGAGGCCGGCCCAGAGCAGGCGGTTCAGAGCGGCGAAACGATTCATGCGGGGCTCGCGTCGGGACGGCCAACAGGATGGGGCCTCAGGCGGGGCGGTCAATGGACCTCCGGGGTGCGTTGCATGCGCACCCGCCGCGAAATGCGGACGTTTGCGCCGGTCCCCCATCGGTGGAGGGAACGAAGAAGTCCTTCGGGATACGGCCGCTCGCCGTAACCAAGTCCGCGGGGTGGCGCGATCGGATGACGTTCGACGTGACCGATGCAGGCCAGAACGGCCGCGCATGCGGACGGAGTGGAGACAACGCTGCCGCTCCGATCTCCACGCCCCGTGGGAACATCAAACAGCGACGCTCCGGTCAGCGGAAGAACCTCGCGCCGACCATTCTTCCTTGCGGCAGGGCCAACGTTCGCACGGAAACTCGAGCGGACGAGGGCCGTGCCGCCTCATTCCCATTCGATCGTCCCCGGCGGCTTGCTCGTGACGTCGTAGGTGACGCGGTTGATGCCGCGTACCTCGTTGATGATCCGGCCGGCCGTTTCGCCGAGGAAGTCGTGGGAGAAGGGATAGTAGTCGGCCGTCATCCCGTCGACGCTCGTCACGGCGCGCATGGCGCAGGCGTAGTCGTAGGTGCGCCCGTCGCCCATCACGCCCACGGTGCGGACGGGCAGGAGCGCGACGAAGGCCTGCCAGATCTCGTCGTAGAGCCCATGGCGGCGGATCTGGTCGATGAAGACGGCATCCGCCCGACGCAGCACCGCGAGCTTCTCGCGCGTCACCTCGCCGGGGCAGCGGATGGCGAGGCCGGGGCCGGGGAAGGGGTGGCGGCCGACGAAACTGTCCGGCAGGCCGAGCTCACGCCCCAACTCGCGCACCTCGTCCTTGAACAGCTCGCGCAGCGGCTCGACGAGGCGGAGCCCCATCTTCTCGGGCAGGCCGCCGACATTGTGGTGGCTCTTGATCGTCACCGAGGGACCACCCGAGAAACTCACGCTCTCGATCACGTCCGGGTAGAGCGTCCCCTGGGCGAGGAACTCGGCATTGATCGCCTTCGCCTCCCGCTCGAACACCTCGACGAACAGGCGCCCGATCGTCTTCCGCTTGACCTCCGGGTCGGTGACCCCCGCCAGCGCGTCGAGGAACAGGTCCCCCTCGGAGGCGTGGACGAGGGGGATGTTGTAGTGATCGCGGAAGAGCGTGGTGACCTCTTCGGCCTCGCCCTCCCGCAGCAGCCCGTGATCCACGAAGACGCAGGTCAGCCGCTCTCCGATGGCCTCGTGGAGCAGAACCGCCGCGACGGAGCTGTCCACCCCGCCGGACAGCCCGCAGATCACCCGACCCTCGCCGACCTGTTCGCGGATCGCGGCCACGGCCTGGGCACGGAAGGCGCCCATCGTCCAGTCGCCGTCGAAACCCGCGAGGCGCACGAAATTCTCCAGCAGGCGCCGCCCGCCGGGCGTGTGGTGGACCTCCGGGTGGAACTGAACCGCGTAGAAATGCCGCGACGGATCGGCGGTCACCGCGAAGGGGGCTCCGGGGGAGGTGGCGTACGCCTCGAAGCCCGGCGCGAGGCGGCTTACGTGGTCGCCGTGGCTCATCCAGACCTGCTCGCGTGCCGGGGAGCCGTTGGCGCCCTCGCCCTCGAACCAGCCTTCGAGCAGATCGAGCGGCGCGTCGCCCTCGACGAAGGCGCGGCCGAACTCCGCGCCGCCGTTCTCGGCATGCTCTCCCCGGACGACTTCTCCGCCGAGCATCTGGGCCATCACCTGCTGCCCGTAGCAGATGCCGAGAACTGGCACGCCGAGCTCGAATACGGCCTCCGGCGGACGCGGCGCATCCGGGTCGCAGACGGACGCGGGGCCGCCCGAGAGGATCACGGCATTCGGAGCGAACGCGCGCAGGAACGGCTCGGTCACGTTCTGGAAGGGATGGATCTCGGCGTAGACGTTCAGCTCGCGAAGGCGGCGAGCGATGAGCTGGGTGACCTGGCTGCCGAAGTCCACGACGAGCAGGCGCTGGTGTCGGGCGGGGATGTCCATGGGCTCCGGTATCTCCCGTGCCCCCGCCGTGCAAGACGAGGACCCGCGGGCGAGCACCTTGGAGGCGACAGGGGCATCATCCATATCGCCGTCTCGTGACCGACGCGCGCATCCGGCGATGGAGCCGCCGAAGGTAGTCTCGCCCCGGCCGCGCCCGGATGACGGCCGTCGCCCGCGGCCCTCACGCGGTTCTCAGGCTCCGGGCCTCGGCGAGGACTGCCGTCAGGACATCGACATGGCGGGTGATGGCGTAGTTCGAGTCTCCGGTCTGGCGCCGCTCCTCCAGCGCCGCCTCGATCGGCAGCAGCAGATCGAGCGCCCGGCCCGGCGTGGCCGGGATGGCGACGCGGAGCATCCGGCGCAGGTCGCGGCGGCGCTCGTAGAGGGCGAGCCCCTCGCCCGCCGCTTCGAGCAGGAGGCGCGGACGGCGCAGGCGGGTGAGGGAATCGGTCAGGTTGCACATGGCTTCGTCTCCACTCGGTCGATGGCACGATCCTGCCGCAACCGGGCCGGGCGTTGCGCCGAACCCCGCCGGAGCGTTCGCTGCTCCGGCGTTGTTAACTCTTTGGAAACGCTCCATCCTAGGAACGCCTTTGGTTAACCGATGCGTAACCACTCCTGCATGGAGTCGCCTCCGTTTCGCACAAGGCGGGGCCTCGCATGGTTTTCGACGAAGATGACACGCGCTCCCGGGTCCCAGACCCGGAGCTGCCCGGATGGGTGCCGCCGACTGCGCTGGCCTACGTCTCCCACGTTCAGGACGGGCGGAGCCTGCGCGCCGTCGCGCGGCGCGGCGGCATCTCGCCGTCCACGGCGCTGCGGCGGGTCCGCGCGCTTGAGGCCCGGCGGGACGACCCCCTGCTCGACGAGGCGCTCGAGCGTCTCTCGACGCGTTCCCCCTCGCCGGCGACGTCCGGCGCCGCCGAGGACGGCGACCTGCGGGGCGATTTGCAAGAAACGGACCATCCGGAGGATTTCCACATGACGGCCATGCCCCATCCCGGCACACTGATCGACGACGCGACCCTGTCCCGCGAGGGCAAGCGGATCCTGCGGCGGCTGTGCGAGGGGGATGCGTTCCTCGCGGTGGGCCGGGGGCTCGACCAGGCGGTGGTGCTGCGGGAAGGCGACGATGGCGCGCCGACCCGCACCGCCACGCTGCCGCGCTCGGTGGCGCAGGCCTTCGTGCTGAAGGACTGGGTGTCCTGCACCCATGCGGGCCGGGTGACGCGTTACCGCATCACCGAGGCGGGGCGCGCCGCGCTTCGCCGGATGCTGGGCGACACGCTCCGCCACCGGCGCGAGGTGCGCGGCATGGCCGAGGCGCCCAGCCCGTTCCTCACCCAGCACGTGGAGTGGGGCGAGCGCAGCGTCGAGGAGCCGGGCGGGCGCCGCCGCCTGCGCGTGAACCTGGCGGAGTCGCCTCTCGGCGGGCTCGCCCGCAAGAAGGACAAGGATGGCCGGCCCTTCCTGCCGATGGACCTCGTGCTCGCCGGCGAACGCCTGCGCGACGACTTCGAGCGGGCCCAGATGGGGCCGCGGGTCGGGCAGAACTGGGAGCGGTTCCTCACCGCCGGCGGTCGCGGCGGGTTCGAGGGGCGCGGGCCCGCCGAGGGGCCGGCCGACGCACGCGCCCGCGTCTCCGAGGCCCTGCGCGCGCTGGGGCCCGGGCTCGGTGACGTGGTGCTGCGGGTGTGCTGCTTCATCGAAGGGCTCGAGGCGACGGAGAAGCGGATGGGTTGGTCGGCGCGCTCGGGGAAGATCGTCCTGCGCATCGCGCTGCAGCGCCTCGCCGCCCATTACGACGAGCAGGATGGCGGCCGCGCCCGGGACGGGGCCGGCGCTGCCCCGCGCGACTGAGGCCGGGCCGCCGCACCCGGCTGGGCCGAACGGCCTAGGACTCCTCCGCGTGCAACGCAGCTTGCCTGGACACGTTCAGATGGAACAGAACACATCAGGAACATCAGGCGAGTCGCACGACGGATGGAGGCATGGACCCCGATCACCGCACCTCCCCCGGCGCCGGGGCATCCGAGGGCCGCTGCCGAAGCCCGCGGGATGCTGCAGGACGTCTCGGTCACCGGCCCCTGGCAGGCGGCGGCGGCGGGCTTCGTGCTCGCCTCGCTGCCCGAGGGGGAGGGGCGGCCGATCCTCTGGGTGCAGGATCGGGCCTCGCGCCGGGCGCTGGGGCGGCCCTGCGAGGCGGGGCTGCGGCGGCGCTTCGGGCTCCGGGCGCCGATCCTGAGGGTCGAGGTCGGCCACCCGCGCGACGCGCTCCGCGCGATGGAGGAGGGGGCTGGCTGCGCCGCCTTGGGGGCGGTGCTGGGCGAGGTGGACGCCGCCGCCCCCATGCTGGATCTCGTGGCCACCAAGCGGCTGGCGCTGCGGGCACGGGATTCGGGCGTCCCGGTCTGGCTCATGCGCCTCACCGGGCCGTCCGAGGGCCTGAGCGCGGCGCGGATGCGCTGGCGCGTCTCCGCCCTCCCGTCCGCGCCGCATCCCTGGGACGAGGCCGCGCCGGGCGCGCCGCGCTGGCGGGTGGAGCTCCTGCGCGCCGCGGGCCGTGCTCCCGGCACCTGGGATCTGGAGCATGAGCGGGGCGCGGATCCGGCCCGGGACGAGCCGCGGCACGAGCACGGGCATGGGCTCGGGGTCGGGCACGGGGGCGGAGGCGCCGCGCCGCATCGCCTGCGTGTGGTTCCCGAGCCTGGCGCTGGACCGGTGGC
>CAZWWR010000008.1:0-42040 GCA_964637265.1 uncultured Jannaschia sp. | reverse complement strand
TGCCGACCTTCTGCATCGCGTCGGCGATCTGGCGGCCGATCTCGGTCTCGCCGTTCGCCGAGATGGTGCCGACCTGGGCGACCTCGTCGCTGTCGGTCACGTCACGGGCGGACGCCTTGATGGCCTCGACCACCTTGAGCGTAGCGAGATCGACGCCGCGCTTGATGTCCATCGGGTTCATGCCGGCGGCGACCGCCTTCATGCCCTCGGTGACGATGGCCTGGGCCAGCACGGTGGCGGTGGTGGTGCCGTCGCCCGCCTCGTCGTTGGTGCGGTGGGCCACTTCCTTGACCATCTGCGCGCCCATGTTCTCGAACTTGTCCTCGAGCTCGATCTCCTTGGCGACGGTGACGCCGTCCTTGGTGATCCGGGGGGCGCCGAACGACTTGTCGATGACGACGTTGCGGCCCTTCGGCCCCAGCGTCACCTTCACGGCGTTGGCGAGGGTGTTGACGCCCTTGATCATGCGATTGCGGGCGTCGGTCTCGAACTTCACGTCCTTCGCGGCCATGCGCGGTATCTCCTGAATATCGTGTCTGCGGGTGTGGGGATCAGGCGGCGGCGGCGGCGGTGCCGGCCGTCTCGACGATGCCGAGGATGTCCGACTCCTTCATGATGAGGAGCTCCTCGCCGTCGAGCGTCACCTCGGTACCCGACCACTTGCCGAAGAGGATGCGGTCGCCCGGCTTCACCGACATCGGGATCAGCTCGCCCGAGTCCTTGCGCGCGCCCTCGCCCACGGAGACGATCTCGCCCTCGGCGGGCTTCTCCTTGGCGGTGTCGGGGATGATCAGACCGCCCTTGGTCTTCTCGTCGGACTCGACGCGACGGACCAGAACGCGGTCGTGCAGCGGTGTGAAAGCCATTCTTAGCCTCGTATGCGCGTATGTGTCTCCCTCGTTGGCACTCACGCGCTGTGAGTGCCAACGAGGCGGCAGATATGAGAGGTGCGACGTCGTGTCAACGGTCGGATGGGATGAAACCCACCGGGATATGGACGTTGGC
The DNA here is from genome assembly GCA_964637265.1 of uncultured Jannaschia sp. Classification (GTDB taxonomy): domain Bacteria; phylum Pseudomonadota; class Alphaproteobacteria; order Rhodobacterales; family Rhodobacteraceae; genus Jannaschia. The sequence continues at coordinate 41,035 of CAZWWR010000008.1, read as the reverse complement.
CAGCGGCTGTATGCCCCTATCTGCCCGTCATGACCGATGCCACCCCTCTACCCCTCACGGAGCGCATCCGCGCGTGCCGACACTGCGCCCCTCGCTTCGCGGCGACGGCCAGCGGGCACACCCCTGCGCCGGTCGTCTGGTTCGAACCCGACGCCCGCATCCTCGTCGCGAGCCAGGCGCCCGGCATGCGGGCCCATCTCTCCGGCAAGCCGTTCGACGATCCGTCCGGCATTCGACTGCGGGAGTGGATGGGCGTGGACGAGGAGACGTTCTGGGACAGGAGGAACGTCGCCATCGTCCCGATGGGGTTCTGTTTCCCGGGATACGACGATTCCGGAGGTGACATGCCGCCCCCTCGGGACTGCGCTCGCATGTGGCGGGAGGAGGCGCTTGCGCATGTCGGCGAGGTGCCCGTCACCCTACTGATCGGCGGCTACGCACAGGCATGGCATCTCGGCGCCGGCCGGGTGACCGATCGCGTCCGCGACTGGCGAACACGCGCGCCCCGGATCTGGTGTCTGCCGCATCCCTCCTGGCGCAACACGGCGTGGCTCAAGCGGAACGCATGGTTCGAGGCGGACGCGGTGCCGGCCTTGCAGGCCGCGGTGGCGGGGGCGCTGGCGTGACGCCGCTCGACGAAGCGCACGTCGCCGCGGAGGCGGATGGCGGCGAGGCGGCGCGGCTTCGCTTCTGGGAACGGCTGGCGGAGGCCGAGCTGCATCTGCTGCTGGCCGCCCCTGCGGAGGAAGGTGTGATCTCGCCGCGGCTCTTCGAGGTAGGGGGAGAGAGGATCGCCCTCGCCTTCGATACCGCAGAGCGCCTTGCCGCCTTCACGGGGCCGGCGCCCTTCGCCCAGATGTCGGGGCGGAGACTGGCGGCTTTGCTCTTCTCCGAGGGACTGGGTCTCGGACTGAACCTCGAGGAGCACCCCTCTGCACAGATCGTACCCACCTCGGCGGTGGCGTGGTTCGCGCAGAGGCTCGAACAGGCACCGGCCGAACTCGAGGCGCGGATCGAGAGCGTCGCCCCACCCGCGGGCCTCCCCGACGCCTTGCTGTCCGGTCTGGATGCGAAGCTAGGGCTGATGGCGGGTCTTGCGCCGGTCGCCTATCTCGTGTCGGTCTCGTACGAGGGCGGCGGGCGCACCCATCTCCTCGCCTTCGTCGATGCGGTGCCCGGTGCTGAACCGGACCTCGCGCGAGCCGTCGGAGAGGCCCTCACCTTCTCGGGTCTGGAAGCGGGCAGCATCGACCTCGCATTCCCGTCGGCATCGGATCCGCTGTCTGCGAGCCTCGCGCGGCACGGGCTGAAGATCCAACTGCCGGTGCCGGCCGAGAATCAGGGCAGTGCTGTCGGCGCTCCGGGGGCCGATCTTCCCCCCAGGCTTCGCTAACCTGATACTGGGCACCCGCTCGGCCACCGGAGCATTGCGCGTTTCGATCTATGGGTGCGTTGTCCGGCTACCGGGCGAGCCGCGAATCTGATCTCCGGGGATCCGCATCGGACCGCGGACAAACCCCCCGGCCGAGGACATACGCGTTAACGCCCTCGCGCCGCCCCAAATTTACCTGAAGAGCAGCATCGCCCCGGGCGACCAAGCGAGGCGCGCGCGGCTGCCGACCTCCGGCACGTCGCGGCCGAACACGTTCCGCATCGACACGCGCACGGGCCTCTCGGCGCCGTCGAGGCGGATGTCATAGTATGTCATGTCCCCGTAGTAGACGACTTCGGCGATCTCGCCCTCCGCCTCCCGATCAGGCCCGCTCTGACCCTCGTAGAGGAGCGTCGCCGTCTCGGGGCGCAACCCGATGACCGTCTCTCCGCCGCTGCCGGGCACGCACTGCTCGGGTGACAGGACCATCTCACCCAGTCCGGCGGCTTCGATCCGGACGGCATTCGCCTCCTCGGCGGTGACTTTGGCCGGCAGGAAGTTCATCGATCCGATGAACTCGGCCACGCGGCGATCGGCGGGGCGCTTGTAGAGCGCCTCCGCCTCGGCGAGCTGTGCGATCGCGCCCTCGAACATGACCGCGATTCTGTCAGACATGACGAGCGCCTCCTCCTGGTCGTGGGTGACGAGGATGAAGGTGATCCCGACATGGCGCTGCAGGCGGATGAGCTCGACCTGCATCTGCTCGCGCATCTTCTTGTCCAGCGCGGAGAGCGGCTCGTCGAGGAGAAGGACCTTAGGGCGCAGCACGAGCGCACGGGCCAGCGCGACGCGCTGCCGCTGCCCCCCAGAGAGAGCATGCGCCGCCCGAGCGCCCAAGCCGTCGAGCCCGACCATGTCGAGCGCGTCGCTCACGAGGGCGTCCCTGGCATCGCCGTTCAGGTCCGACCGCCGCCGCAGCCCGAAGCCGACGTTCTGCGCGACGGAGAGGTGCGGGAAGATGGCGTAGGACTGGAACACCATGTTCGTCGGCCGCTTGTTCGGCGGCACGCGGGCCATGTCCTGCCCGCCGATCGTGAGCGAGCCGGAGGAGATCGTCTCGAAACCCGCGATCGTCCGGAGGAGCGTCGTCTTCCCGCAGCCCGACGGCCCCAGCAGGGAGAAAAACTCACCTTCCCGGATGTCGAGATCGATGGAGCGGAGGGCGTGGTAGTCGCCGTAGAACTTCTCCACGCCGCGGAGGCGGATGAGCGGTGCACTCACAGGAAGCCCTCGGCCTTCGCGCCCGCCCGCCTCAGCCCGCGGCGGCGGCTCATCTCCGCAAACGTGAGGATGAGGATCGAGAGGACCACCAGGATCGTCCCGAGCGCCATGATGACCGGCAGCTCCCGCGGGAAGCGGAGGAGCGACCAGATGTAGACGGGCAAGGTGGGCTCGGTACCGGTGAGGAAGAAGGCGATGATGAACTCGTCGAGGGAGATGGTGAACGAGATCAGCAGGGACGCGATCACACCTGGCATGATGAGCGGCAGCGTGATGAGCCGGAAGGTGGATGCCCGCGTCTCGCCGAGGTCGATGGCCGCCTCCTCCAGCGCCGGATCGATGGCCTGGAACGATGCGTTGAGGATGGCGATGGCGAAGGGCGTGCAGATGAGCGTGTGCGCGGCGATGAGGACCCAGAGGGACAGCGGCAACTCGAGGATGCGCACCGCCACGACGAGGAGGGAGACGGCCACGATGATCTCGGGCAGCACGAGCGGCAGCATGATCAGCCCCATCGCCGCCGCCTTGCCGGGGAAGCGGGCCCGGACGTTCGCTCGGGCGGCGAGGACGCCCAGAGCGGTGGATAGGACGGCGGTCGTGAGAGCGACGACGACACTGTTCCGAAGTGCGCCATGCAGCTCCGCATTGGTCGTCAGGCGCCGGAACCACTCCGTCGTGAAGCCGTCGAGCGGGAAGGCGATCACCGTCCCGTCATTGAACCCGAAGACGGGCAGGAGGAGGATCGGCCCGTAGAGGAAGACGAGGAAGGCCATGACATACGCCCGCAGCATCACCTTCCCCCGGCGATGCGGCGGCCCAGCACGGCGACGGCCGCGGCGATGACGGCGACGATGGCCATCGCGAGGATCGCGAGCGTGGCCCCCAGCGGCGCGTTGTTGAGGGCGAGGAACTGCGTCTGGATCATGTTCGCGATCATCAGCCCGCCCGGCCCGCCGACCTGCGCCGGTGTCACGTAGTCGCCCACCGTCGGGATGAAGACGATGAGGAGCGCCGCGATCACCCCCGGCATGGCGAGCGGAAGCGTGACGCGGAGGAAGGTCGTGATCGCCGTCTCGCCCAGGTCGCGCGCGGCCTCGATGAGGGAGCGGTCGATCTTCTCCAGCGCGACGAAGATGGGCAGGATCGCGAACGGTGCGAAAGCGTGGCTCAGCGTGATCACGACCGCGTTCGCGTTATAGAGGAGGAAGGTCAGCGGCTCGTCGATGATGCCCAGTCCGGTGAGCGCCGAGTTGATGACACCGTTGAAGCCGAGCATCACCTTCCACAGGAAGATGCGGAGTAGGTAGCTCGTCCAGAACGGGATCGTGACGAGGAAGAGCCAGAGCGCCTTCCGCTCGGGCGCCACGCGGAAGCTGATGTAGTAGGCGACCGGGAAGGCGAGGACGACCGTCACCACCGTCACGACACCCGCGATGGCCAGGCTGCGAAGCATGAGGGTGCGGTAGATCGGGTCCGAGAGGGCCTCCGAATAGTTCGCCAGCGTCGGCGTTCGGTCGATCGTCAGGTAGTCCTGCGTCCAGAAGCTGAACACGCCGATGGCAAGGAGGGGGCCCGCGAGCAGGAGGATCGCATAGAGGAGTGGGGCTGAGATCAGGGCGAGGCCGCGGCGGTCTTCGTCTGTCACGTCCTGTCGGCCTCCCCCCGGGCGTCGCCGCGACTTGAGCGCAGCACCCGCCCCGGCGCAAGCGGGGATCGCATGGGGGTGCCCGTCAGCGGGCGCGCCGCTCACCCAGAAGGCGCGGGCCATCCCGTGGCGGAGCGTCGTCCGCAGCATCCGTCGCGGATCGGGCGGCCGCGGGAGCCTCCATCAGCGCCACGAGACGCGCCGTATCGCGGGCCGTCGCCATCTGCGCACGCGCCATGACGCACAGAGCGAGGACGCCGAGCCCTCCGGCGGCAAGGCCTCCCCCGGTCCCGAGGAGCACCGGGTCCCACTCGTAGAGGACGAGCCCGCGGTGGAAGATGACCCCCCCGCCGACGACGAGGGCGAAGCCGCAAAGGCCCACGGCGAGCAGCAGGATGGTGGCGAACGCCCGCCCCAGCATCGCCTCAGATCAGCTCCTGAACGCTCTCGAAGATTTCCAGCACCGGGGGGCCGTCATACATGTCGGAATGGGACTTCGCGCCCTTGTGGGCCGCGCGGAAGGCCTCGGAGCGCGTCCAGTCCTCGAAGGCGTCGCGGGTCCGCCACATCGTATCTGACGCGTAGAGCCGAACGCCGCCGTTGGCCTCTCCCTTCAGGAGGTGGAAGGACACGAAGCCCGGAACGGACTTCAGATGGCTGTCCCGCGTCCGCCAGACCTCCTCGAAGGCCGCCTCGTGGCCATCCCGGACGCGGAAACGATTCATGGTCAGGTACATCGGCGAAGCTCCCTGTCGTTCACCTCCCGACATAGGAAAGGGGCCGCCCGAAGGCAGCCCCTTGCTCGCACGACCATCAGGTCAGCGCTTCGAGAACTGGAAGCTGCGCCGCGCCTTGCGCTTGCCGTACTTCTTCCGCTCGACCACGCGGCTGTCCCGGGTCAGAAAGCCCGCCGCCTTCAGCGCGGGGCGCAGGCCCGGTTCGTAGAGCTGCAGCGCCTTCGAGACACCGTGCTTGACCGCGCCGGCCTGGCCCGACAGCCCACCGCCCTTCACAGTGGCCATCACGTCGAACTGGCCCTCCCGGTCGGTGATCTGGAACGGCTGCCGGAGGATCATCTGCAGCACCGGGCGGGCGAAGTACTTGTCGATGTCCTTGCCGTTCACCGTGACCTTGCCGGAGCCCGGCTTGATCCAGACGCGGGCTACGGCGTCCTTGCGCTTGCCCGTCGCGTAGGAGCGGCCGAGGTCGTCGCGAACGGGTTCGCGCGTGATCTCGGGTTCGGGAGACAGTCCCTCCACGCCGCCGGCCTCGGCCACGGCCTCCTTGAGGTCCTCCAGGGAGTTGATCTGTTCGGCCATCCGTCTCAGCTCCGGGTGTTCTTGCGGTTCATCGCGGCGACGTCGAGCACCTCGGGCGCCTGCGCCTCGTGGGGATGCTCCGAGCCCGCGTAGACGCGAAGGTTGGTCATCTGCTTGCGCGAAAGGCGGTTGCCGGGAAGCATCCGCTTCACCGCCTGGAGGACGACCCGCTCGGGGTGCTTCCCCTCGAGAATGTCGCCCACGGTGGTGGACCTGATGCCGCCCGGGTAGCCCGTGTGGCGCCAGACCTTCCGGTCGCGGTGGTTGCCCGTAAGCTGGACCTTGTCCGCGTTGATGACGATGACGTTGTCGCCCATGTCGAGATGGGGAGAGAAAGTCGCCTTGTGCTTGCCGCGAAGGCGGCCGGCGACGATCGCGGCGAGGCGGCCCAGCACGACACCCTCGGCGTCGATCAGGATCCACTTCTTGTCGATCGCATCCGGCGTGAGGGTGAAGGTCTTCATGGGCCTCATGCTCCGGTGGAAACGCGTCGCGCCGGGACCCGGCGCGGGATGGCGGGCTTATAAGGATGGCCTCCCCGGTGTCAACGCCACGAAAATTAGAAAAATAGACGCAAAGCAATGGATTGCGTGATTGGTATCATTATACCCCATCACGTGTCGATCTCTTGCGGTGGAGAGGAGAGCAACCGGCGAAGCGCATTCAGGGCTCCGTCGTATCGCGCCTCGGCCAGCGTTCCGTTCAGCGCGATGCGGACGGCATTCGGGGCGGCGCTGTCGGAGACGGCGAACTCGTCCGCGGCCTTCAACCGGATGCCTTCCGCCTCCGCAGCCGTCAGCAGCGAAGAGGCGCGCCACCCGGCGGGCAAACGAAGCCAGGCGAAGGGGACCTCGTCCCGCGCGGCGAGCTCGAACCCGCCCAACACCTCCCGCAGGCGGAGAACTCGTGCCCGGGCGGTCCGCGACACCGCATCGGCGATATCGGACGCCGCCCCGGTTGCGATCAATGCCTCGACGAGATCGAGTTGCGGCCTCGGCAGACCGAAGTAGCCCTGCTGCGCCGCGCCGAGTGCCTGCGCCACCCGCCCCTCCGGGGCGCCGATGGCTCCGATGCGCAGCGCGGGCGAGATCGTCTTGCTGAGCGAGGTGATCGTCCACGCCCGGCCCGGCGCCAGATCGGCGTAGCTCGGTCCTTCCGGCGGGACGAGGAAACAGTCGTCGTCGATGACGTCGAGATTGTACCGTTCGGCGATGGACGCGATCTCGAGCCGTCGACGCTCGCTGGTCCGCACTGTCGTGGGGTTGTGGGCCTCCGCCGACGTGCAGAAGATCTGCGCCCCCGTCTCAAGCACGAGCCGCTCCAGCGCCTCGGAATCCGGCCCTTCACCGTCCATCGGAACGCCACGCAGTTCGGCGCGGGCCAGCCCGGCGGCGTGCCGAAAACCGGGATAGGCCAGCGCCTCGGTCAGCACGACGGGACGGGCGCCGCGGAGGAGCGCCTGGAAGAGGACGCTCATCGCGTGCTGGGCCCCGAGCGTGAGGACCATCCGGTCGGGCGGGATGTCGAGGCCTGCCCGCTCGTGCAGCCAGCGCGACAGGGCCGTTCGGGCCGACTCGTCCGATCCGCGGACGGGGTATGTGGCATAGCCCTCGGGCGAGGGTCCCAACGCCGCCATGACCTCCGCGATGCGCGATGCCTGCCCGACATCGACGACCTGACTGGTGCGCAGGTTGACGACCCCGTCGACCTCGGGCTCCGCAAGGGCCGGGGTCGAGGGCGCGACCGGTTGCCCACGTTCGGCCACGAAGGTTCCGCGACCGACCGTCGCCTCTAGCACGCCAGCCTCGGTAAGGCCCCGGTACACCCGGGCTACCGTTCCTGGCGTCACCCCGATCCTCCACGCGAGATCGCGCACTGGTGGGAGACGCGAGCCCGCCGGCAGCCGGCCATCGCGGATCGCCGCCCGAAGCGCACCTTCGAGGACGATGTACTTCGGGCGGTCGTCGGCGGCGAAGTCGACCTCGATCACATCACCCGTCGTGATTGTGTCCATCACAAAACTCCGATTGAACCGCCACCGGCAAATTGTATCTTCAAAAACAGGCTAGAGTCAGCTGCGTACCAATACAATACCCCGATGGATGCGTCGAAGGAGGCTCCTATGACGGCAATATCAATCGAGCTTCGCCAAGGCGCGCGCCCAACCCATTCAGGCCTGATCGAGCACGCGGCACCCGCCCTGGATACGGTCGCGCTCTGGCGGCAGCGAGTGGCAACGCGGCGTGCGCTGGCCCGCCTTGACGACGAGGGTCTGCGCGACGTCGGACTGAGCAGGTCTCAGGCCTCTGGCGAAACGTCGAAGCCGTTCTGGCGGGCCTGAAGACCATCGGACGTCATGATGCTGGCGTGGCCCATCTGGACAACGGGCGGCGGAGGGTTGGATCATGAGAATGTACCAGATCGACGCCTTCACCGATCGACCATTCTCGGGAAATCCCGCCGCGGTCGTCCTGTTGCGAGGGGACGCGCCTGCCTCTGCGATGCAGGCACTTGCGGCCGAGAACAACCTCTCCGAGACGGCGTTCGTCCGCGCGATGGGAGCGAACTGGTCCCTCCGCTGGTTCACACCGACGGCGGAGGTCTCCTTCTGCGGCCACGCGACCTTGGCGGCCGCGCATGCCCTCATGGTGGAGGAGAAACAGGCCGGACCCGTTCGTTTCGTCACCGCCGTCGGCGACCTGACCGTCACTGCGGAGGACGAAGGGTTCACGATGCGGTTCCCCCGCTTCGATCCGGAGCCTCTCGATGCGGGCGATCCGCGCCTCGCGTCGGCGCTCGGTCGGCGTCCCGTCGCGGCGTTCCAGGCGCGCGGGAACCTCTTCGCCGTCCTGCCCGACGAGGGGGAGGTGCGGCGCTGCGCGCCGAACATGGCCGCCGTAGAGGGGCTCCCTGACGGTCTCTGCGTGACCGCGCCCGCCGTGGATGTCGATTTCGCCTCGCGCTACTTCGCACCCTCCCACGGGATCCCCGAGGACCCCGTCACCGGGTCCATCCATGCGACGCTGGCGCCCTACTGGGCGGGAGAGACCGGGCGGACGAGTCTTGAGGCGGTTCAGGCCTCGGCCCGCGGTGGTTCCCTCCGTTGCACGGTGAAGGAAGATGCCGTGGAGGTCTGGGGGCAGGCCGTGACCGTATTCCGCGCGGAACTGGCCGCCCCGGTCGTGTCGGCTCTCGAGAGTGCCGATCGCCAGACCGATGCTTGACGGGCATCGGAGCGACCATTCCGCCGCATCATCGGGCGCTGGGCGGCGGGATCGAGTATGTAAGGGACGCGCGGGCCACGAGGGGGTCCGACCCCTCGCTTCGGAGCAATGCGTCGCCCACCGCGAGCGTCCGCCCGAGTTTCCAGAGGCGAGCCTCGCAGATGAGGTCGCACCCGGCGGCGGGCTTGCGCATGAAGTCGATCGAGCAGTTCGTCGTCACAGCGAGGGCGACCGGCCCGATGCGCGACAGGATGGCGAGGTAGATCCCGACGTCCGCCAGCGCGAACATCGCGGGGCCCGAGACCGTCCCGCCCGGACGGAGATGCCGCTCCGCCGTCAGCAGGCGAACCGTCACGCCGTCGAGGCCCACCCGCTCGATCCGGAAGTCGTCGTCCACCTGAGGGAACACCTCCGCGAGGAACGCGTGGAGCGCCGCCGCGTCCATCCGGATATCGCCGTCCGCCATTGCATCCCCTCCCCAGCGGCTGCACCCTGACGGTGGCAAGGGGAGAGGGCAAGCGATGGCCGAGGTGCTCGACGTCGAGAGAGACGGCCCCGTCACGCGGCTCACGCTCGCAGATCCGGAGACCTTGAACAGCCTTTCCGACGCCATGCTCGCCGCGCTGGACGAGGCGCTCGAGCGGGTGGCAAGGTCCGATGCACGGGTCGTGGTCCTTCAGGCCGAGGGCAAGGCGTTCTGCGCCGGGCACAACCTGGGGGAGATGCAGGCACTCAGGCAGGCGGAGGACGGCGGGGCCGCCGGCTTCGCGACCCTGTTCGACCGGTGCGCCGAGGTGATGACCCGCATCCGCACCCTCCCCCAGCCGGTGATCGCGAAGGTCCACGGGCTCGCCACGGCCGCGGGATGCCAGCTCGTCGCGACCTGCGATCTCGCCATCGCGTCGGAGGCCGCACGCTTCGGCGTCAACGGCGTGAACATCGGCCTCTTCTGCTCCACGCCGATGGTCGCGCTGTCCCGCAACGTCGGACGCAAGCAGGCCTTCGAGATGCTCGTGACGGGAGAGTTCATCGATGCAGACCGAGCCCGTGATCTCGGGCTGGTGAACCGGGTCGTCCCCGCGGATCGGCTGGAGGACGAGACGACGGCGCTCGTCGAACTCGTCGCATCGAAGCTGGGAGCGGCCGTGCGCATCGGGAAGGGCGCGTTCCATGCACAGGCGGAACGGAGCGAGGCGGAAGCCTATGCGATGACGCGTGACGCCATGGTCGCCAACCTGATGGAGCCCGACACCGACGAGGGCATGCGCGCCTTCCTGGAGAAGCGTTCGCCCGGCTGGACGCAGTGACGCCCCTGCCCTATCCGTCGCCCGAACCGGGGGGCGGCCATGCGCATACTTATCACCAACGACGACGGAATCGGCGCGCCCGGTCTTGAGGTCCTGGACGGCATCGCCCGGGATCTGGCCGGAGTAGAGGGGGAGGTCTGGACGGTGGCCCCCGCCTTCGAGCAGTCGGGCGTCGGGCACTGCATCAACTACGTCAAACCCTCGATGGTGTCCAAGATCGGGCCGAGGCGCTTCGCGGTCGAGGGGAGCCCTGCGGACTGCGTGCTGGCAGGGTTGGGCGAACTCGTGGAGGGTGAGGTGGATCTCGTCCTCTCCGGCGTGAACCGGGGAAACAACGCCGGCGAGAACGTGGTCTATTCCGGCACCATCGGCGCGGCGATGGAAGCCGCCCTGCAAGGCGTCCGCGGCATCGCTCTATCCCAGTTCTGGGGACCGCGGAACGCCGACCTCGACGATACGTGGGAGGCCTCCCGCGCGCACGGTCTGGCCTGTGTCCGCCGCCTCGTCGCGGACGCACCCTGGGGCGGCGAGCACTACAAGTTGTTCTACAACGTCAACTTCCCGCCCGTCCCCGCGGACGAAGTCGAGGGCATGGCCGCCGTGCGCCAGGGCTACCGGGGTGACGCGCGGATGGGCGTGAAGCCCCATATCGCGCCGTCCGGACGCCGTTACCTCTGGATCACCGGATCGATGCAGGGCGAGCCGACGCAGCAGGGAACGGATGTGCGGGCCAATACCGAAGGCTGGATCAGCGTCACGCCGATGCGCTGCGACCTGACCGACGGGCCGGCGCTCGAGACCCTCGGCGGCGTGCTCGACCCCTACCCGGCCTGAACGGAGCGCCGCGCGATGACGCCCGAGGAGACGATGCGCCTGATCTTCGCGATCCGCTCCCGCGGAGTGACGGACCGGCGCGTCCTCGAGGCGATCGAACGGGTCGACCGCTCAAGTTTCGTCCCCGCGACGTTCCGGGATCAGGCCTACGACGATACTGCCCTTCCGATCGCGCGGGGTCAGACCATCAGCCAGCCTTCCGTCGTCGCGCACATGTGCCAAGCGCTGGAGGTCGGCGAGCGGGATCGCGTGCTCGAGGTGGGAACGGGCTCGGGCTACCACGCGGCCGTCCTCGCACAGCTCGCGCGCCGTGGTCGGGTCTACTCCATCGAGCGGCACCGGCCCCTCGCCGAGAAGGCCCGGGCGACACACGAGAAGATCGGGCTGACCAACATCACGGTCATCGTGGGCGATGGAAGCCTCGGCCTGCCGCAGCAGGCACCGTTCGACCGTATCCTCGTGGCCGCTGCCGCCGAGGATGCGCCCGGCCCCCTCTTGGCCCAGCTTCGCGTGGGCGGTAGCATGGTGCTGCCGGTGGGCCATACCGACGGCGTCCAGCAGCTCATCCGCGTCGCCCGTACCGAGGAGGGCTACGATTACCGGGAGTTGATGGCGGTTCGGTTCGTCCCGTTGGTGGAAGGCGTGGAGCTCGACTGACAGAAGCGGGCCCGCGCGGGGCGGAGGGCCGGAGGGCCCGGACGAGCGGAGAGGCGGATGACGCTGACATGGCGCCCCTTGCGGGCAACGACGGCCCTTGGGCTGGCGCTGGGCCTCGCGGCCTGTTCGAACCTTGACCTCGACATGCGCGGCACGCTCGAAGGCGGCCTCGACACGTCAGACGCAGCCCGCGCCGCGACCTCCATCGACCGGCCGCAGCCGGATGCCAACGGGCTGATCACCTATCCCGACGGGCAGGTCGCAGTCGCACGGCGCGGCGACACGGTGGCGGACGTGGCCGCGCGGACCGGGATCGGCGCGGCCGAGATGGCGTCGCTGAACGGCCTCGCACCGGACACCGAGCTGACCGAGGGAACGATCCTCGCGATGCCGCGCCGCGTCACCCGCGCCCCGGCCACCGGTGACATCGCAGCGATCGCAGGCGCGGCGATCGACCGGGCCGCCGCCGGCGGCGGGCAGACCCGGGCCGTCGAGGTCCAGCCGGGGCCGACACCGGTGCAGCACCGCGTGGCGCGGGGCGAGACGGCCTTCTCCATCGCGAGGCTCTACGGCGTCTCCGTCAGCAGCCTCGCCGAGTGGAACGGATTGGGAAGCGACCTCGCTCTCCGCGAGGGGCAGACCCTCCTCATTCCGCTGGTCATCGCGGGAACGGCGCCGTCCGACGATCCGGTCGACCCGGGCACCGGGAGTGCGCCGCCGCCGCCGCCCTCTGCCGCCGCCGCCCTCCCGGACAGCGTGGAGGCCGCGACCTTGCCCGAGAGCCCGTCCATGGACCAGTTCAGGACGGACGCGTCCCGGACCGCGCCCGCTCCCGCGGCCGAGCCTGCCCGCCCTGCCCCGGCCGCGGAGGCCGGCGCGCCGACGCGCCTCCGCCCCCCGGTCTCCGGCCGCGTCCTCCGGCCGTTCGGCTCAGGCAACGAGGGGATCGACTTCGCCGCGCCCGCAGGCACGCCCGTCGCGGCGGCCGAAGGGGGCGAGGTCGCCGCGATCACCCGCGATACCGATCAGGTGCCCATCCTTGTCCTGCGGCATGAAGGCGGCCTGCTGACCGTCTACGCCAACATCGACGACATCGCCGTCGAGAAGGGCGACCGGGTCTCCAGAGGACAGCGCATCGCCACCGTGGGCGCCGGTTCCCCATCCTTCCTGCACTTCGAGGTCCGCCGCGGCTTCGAGGCGGTCGATCCGGCGCCGCTCCTGCGCTGACGGTTGCGCGCCGGCGCCGGGGCGCGCATGGGGCCGGAATGTCCGCTCCCGCACCTCCACGGTCTTCGATCCCCACCCGGCGGGACACGCTCCTCGCCGCGCTCTGGATGACCGGTGCGATCGCGTCGTTCACGGCGATGGCGGTCGCCGGACGCATGGTCAGCGGGTCGCTCGACACGTTCGAGATCATGCTCTACCGCTCCGCGATCGGCCTCGTCGTGCTGGTGTCCGCGGCCTCTTTCCTCGGCCGCACCAGGCGGATCACAACGAACCGCCTCGGCCTGCACACCGTCCGCAACGTCGCGCACTTCGCGGGACAAAACCTCTGGTTCGCCGCCATTGCGGTCGCACCGCTCGCGCAGGTGATCGCCTTGGAGTTCACCTCGCCCCTCTGGGCGCTCCTCCTCTCGGCCCTGCTGCTCGGGGAGCGTCCCGGCCCCGCGAGGATCGCCATGGCCGGGGTCGGGTTCGGCGGCGTCCTCCTCGTGGCGCGTCCCTTCTCGGGCGCGGTGGAGCCCGGCCTGGCCCTCGCGGCCCTCGCCGCGATCGGATTCGCGCTGACGGCCGTGCTCACCCGGAGCCTCACCCGGAGCGAATCGACCTGGTCCATCCTGTTCTGGCTCACCGCCATGCAACTCCCGATGGCGCTTGTCTGCGCCGGTCTGGACGGAGCGATCGCCTGGCCGGGGCCGGAGGCATGGCCATGGGTGGGCACGATCGCGGCCGCCGGCCTCCTCGCCCACACCTCGCTGACGAACGCGCTTGCGCTGGCTCCGGCCCATACGGTGATGCCCTTCGATTTTGCCCGCCTCCCCATCGTCGCGCTGGCGGGGATGCTCCTGTTCGGCGAGGCGCTCGATCCGTGGGTTCTCGTCGGCGGAGCGGTGATTCTCGGGGCCGCCTGGGCGAACCTCCGGCTCGGGTCCGGGCGGGGACATGTTGCAGAGCAAACACCCGGAGGCTGAAACCTCGGCTTCACGGTCCCGTGACGCGATGTCCCGCTGGACCGGCGGCCGCCCTTGCGCCACGAAATTCAGCAATACCCGGAAGAAGCGCGACGGGGATGACCGCGCACCGGGACGGTCCGGGATCTGCCACCCGGACGGTACGAGGAGGAAAGCATGTATCGCATCACGACCTGCGCGGTCGCGGCCGTCGCCGTATCGACCCTGACGGCTCTGCCAGCGCTCGCCACGGGGCTGGACCGCTCGCAGCAGTCGGTCCTCCCGGTCTTCGACGAGCCGGGGACCCTAGGCTTCTCGCTCAGCTACGTTAACCCGAGCCTCTCCGGCTCGGACGATGTCGGCACCGGCTCGTACGATGCGGGCGGCGATTACACTCAACTCCAGTTCTCCTACACCGGCGCCATCACGGATCGCCTTAGCTTCACCCTGATCGGGGATCAGCCCTTCGGCGCGGACATCTTCTACGATGACGACCCGGCGACATCGGGGCTCGGGGGCACCAAGGCGGATCTGGGGGCCGATGCGCTCACCGCGCTGCTCCGCTACGAGTTCAACGAGCGCGTCAGCGTCTTCGGCGGCCTGCGCGCCCAGCGCGCCGGCGGCGAGGTGGCGCTGAACGGCCGCGCCTACGCTCAGGCTCTCTCGGTGATCAACGTCGCGAACGCGGCGGGCACCGACTCGGCCACGCTCGGTGCGGCCCTCGTAGGCGATCCCGATGCCGTTGCGGCACTCGGAGGCCCTTTGGCAGTGCAGGCGCTCGGTGGTGCGGTCCAGCAGCAGAGCGGCGAGTTCCTCGCCGGTGGCGGCTACAATGTCGATATCGAGGACAGCTGGGGCGCGGGTCTCACCGTGGGTGCCGCCTACGAGATCCCCGAGATCGCGCTCCGTCTCGCCGTGACCTACCATTCGAAGATCGAGCACGAGGGTGATTCCGTCGAGCGCTTCGGCTTCGCGGCCGCAGGTTCCGGGGCGCCGATCGAGGGCAGCACCGACTTCGAGACGCCGCAGTCGGTGAACGTCGAGTTCCAGACGGGGGTTGCGGAGGACACGCTGCTCCTCGCGAGCGTCCGCTGGACGGATTGGGGCAGCTTCGACGTGATCCCGCCCGTGCTCGGCCGTGACCTCGCGACGACGGATGCCGAATGGCGCTACAACCTCGGGGTGGCGCGTCGCTTCACGCCAGACTTCGTAGGCCTCGCCTCCATCACCTACGAGCCGTCCCAGGATCTCGACAACACCTCCCCGCTGAGCCCGACGGACGGCCTGATCGGCCTGAACATCGGCGGCAGCTACGAAACCGGCGCGGTGACGATCTCCGGGGGGATCAACTACTCGATCCTCGGCGATGCCGACGCAGGCGTTGCCGGGCAGGACGTCGCCTCGTTCGACGACAACGACGCCTGGGGCGTCGGGGTCCGGGTGAGCTACGAGTTCTGAGTAGCGCGCGGCGCCCCGCCACGAGGGCGCCGCGACCGCAGGCCTGACCCTGCACGCTCGCACAGGA
This sequence comes from uncultured Jannaschia sp., assembly GCA_964637265.1. Lineage (GTDB taxonomy): Bacteria > Pseudomonadota > Alphaproteobacteria > Rhodobacterales > Rhodobacteraceae > Jannaschia. The sequence goes on along the minus strand of CAZWWR010000008.1, from coordinate 25,700 downwards.
TCCGGGCCGCGCCGGGCCGCGGACGCGTGATATCCGGCGCGAATGCAGGACGCCACGACCTCATCGACGGACATCTCCTCCCGGGCCTGGGGCGAACTGATGCTCCTCTCGGCCGTCTGGGGCATGTCCTTCCTGTCGATCCGTATCGCGCTCGACGAGATCCCCTTCGTCACCTCCGTCGCCTGGCGGGTCGCCCCCGCCGCGCTCGTCCTCTGGGTCTGGATGGCATGGCGGAGGATCCCGCCGCCGCCGCTCCGCGCATGGGGGGCCCTCGCCGTGATGGGGCTTCTGAACAACGCGATCCCGTTCGCGCTGATGGCATGGGGTCAGCTCCATATCCCGACCGGGCTCACCTCGATCCTGAACGCGGGGACGGCCGTCTTCGGCGTGCTGGCGGCGGCGCTTCTGGCCGACGAGCGGCTGATTGCCCGGCGTGCGATCGGCGTCGCGCTGGGCTTCGCCGGCGTCGCGACCGCGATCGGGCTCCAGGAACTCCTCGCGTTCGACGTCACTTCCCTCGCGCAGCTCGCGGTGGTCGGCGGCACCGTGAGCTACGCCCTCGCCGGGGTCTGGGCGAAGCGGCATCTGCGCGGCATGGCGCCCGAAGCCGCCGCCACGGGAATGCTCACCTGTTCAGCCGCGATGGCCATACCTGCGGCCCTGATCGTCGATGGATGGCAGCCGCCAACACGGCCCGAGACGATCCTGGCGGTGGGGTACTACTCCCTCGTCGCGACGGCATTCGCCTACCTGCTCTACTACCGCGTCCTCGCCATGGCCGGCGCGGGCAACCTCCTCCTGTGCACCCTCCTCGTCGCCCCCATCGCGATCGCTGCCGGCGCCTTCCTGCGTGGCGAGCGCCTCGAGCCCGCCGCGTATGCAGGCTTCGCGATCCTCGCGGTCGGCCTCGCGGTGCTGGACGGCCGGGCGGTGCGGTTCTTCCGCAGGGTGCGTCCGCCCCGCCCGCGTTGACGCTCCCCGCGCCCGGCGATACCGGGCGCCGATGCTCTACGAGTCCCCCCAGGCCTGGCGCGCCGCGCCCGAGAAGCGGATCACCCTGTTCGGCATGTCCGGCCTCGGAAAGACGCGGCTTGCTGCCATGCTCAGGGGTTCGGGGGAGTGGTTCCACTACTCGATCGACTACCGGATCGGCACGAAGTACATGGGCGAGCACATCGCCGACAATCTCAAGCGTCACGCGATGCAGGTCCCCCTGCTGGCGGAGCTGCTCCGCTCGGACTCGATCTACATCGGATCCAACATCGCGTTCGAGAACCTCGCGCCGCTCTCGACCTTCCTCGGCCAGCCCGGCGACCCCGCGAGGGGCGGTCTGCCCTTTCCCGAGTACATGCGCCGTCAGACCTTACATCGCCGCGCCGAGATCAACGCACTGCTCGACACGCCCCACTTCATCGCCCGAGCCCGCGACATCTACGGCTATCCCTGCTTCGCCTGCGACACGGGCGGATCGATCTGCGAGGTGGTCGATCCGGCCGATCCCGCGGACGAGGTCCTCGACGCGCTGGCGCGCAACACGCTGCTGGTCTGGATCAGGGGTAGGCCCGAACACGCGGACGAGCTGATCCGCCGGTTCGAGGCGGCGCCCAAGCCGATGTACTACCCGCCCGACGTCCTTCGCTCGGAGTGGGCGGCATTCACCGCCCGCCACGGGTCCTGCCCGGACCCCGACGCCTTCGCACGGCACGCCTATGCCCGCGCGCTTCGCCGGCGGGAGCCGATCTATGCGGCGATGGCACGTCGCGGGGTCGTCATCGATGCGGAGGAGGTGGCCGACGTGACATGCGCGGCGGATGCGGTCGCACTGATCGCCGATGCCATCGAAAGGAGGCGCTGATGCCCATCCGCCTGCCCGCCGACCTGCCCGCCTACTCCGTGCTGGAGCGCGAAGGCGTGATGATGATGTCCGAGGAGACGGCCGCCCGTCAGGACATCCGCCCCCTCCGCATCGCGCTCCTCAACCTCATGCCGAAGAAGATCCAGACGGAGACGCAGTTCGCCCGCCTGCTCGGGGCGACCCCGCTCCAGATCGAGCTGACCCTCGTCCGGATGACGGCGCACCAGACCCGGAACACGGCGGCCCGGCACATGGAGGCCTTCTACCGTCCGTTCGCCGAGGTGAGGGAGGAGCGGTTCGACGGCCTGATCGTCACGGGCGCGCCCATCGAGCACCTGCCCTTCGAGGAGGTGTCGTACTGGGACGAGCTGCGCGAGGTGATGGACTGGACCCAGACCCACGTCCACATGACCTTCGGCGTCTGCTGGGGCGGGATGGCCATGGCCTGGCACTTCCACCGCATCCCGAAGCACGTCCTGCCGGCCAAGGCGTTCGGATGCTACCGCGTGCAGAACCTCGCCCCGGCCTCGCCGTACCTGCGCGGGTTCTCGGACGACTGCGTCATTCCGGTCAGCCGATGGACGGAGATGCGCCGTGCGGAGATCGAGGCCGCGGGCCTCCCGATTCTGCTCGGACAGGGCGAAACCGGACCGTGTCTCGTGGGCGACCCCGATCACCGGGCGCTCTATATCTTTAACCATTTCGAGTACGACAGCCATACGCTCGCGGAGGAACACCGCCGCGACATCGATTCGGAGAGTCCGATCGCCGCGCCGGTCAACTATTATCCGGAGGGCGACGCGGCGCGTCCCCCTCTGAACCGGTGGAGGAGCCACGCACACCTGCTCTACGGCAATTGGATCAACGAGATTTATCAGACGACGCCCTATGACCTCGGAGACATCGGACACTAGGCTGCTTCGGCGGCCCCGCCCCCCCTCCCGCGCCGGCCTTCGTGGCGCGCTCGACCGCCTGGCCTTCTTCGGCACGCTGGCCGCCGCGCCGGTCGGACCACTCCTGGCGCCCCTCGCCGCCCGACGCGAGGCGCGGATCGAGGCCGCCCATCCGCCGCGTGGGCGGCTCATCTACGTCGGAGGCATCGCCGTACACGCCATCGAGGGGGGCCCTCCCGGCGCTCCCGACGCCGTCCTCATCCACGGTGCCTCTGGCAATGCGCGCGACATCGCGACGCTCGGGGCACATCTCGGGCCCCGGGTCCGCTGGGTGGCATTCGACCGGCCGGGCCTCGGCTACACGGGCCGGACGAATCCGAACCACGACCGGGCCTTCTCGACCTCGAGCGAAACGCTCGCCGAGCAGGCACGCCTCCTCTCGGCGGCGGCGCGGCGGCTCGGTGCGGAAAGGCCCGTCGTGCTCGGGCATTCCTTCGGCGGCGCGGTCGCGCTCGCCTGGGCCTGCGCGCATCCGACGGCCGGGCTCGTCCTGCTCGGGGGCGTCTCCCAGGTCTGGCCCGGCGGCCTCGGCCCGCTCTACGCGATCCTCGGGTCGCGCATGGGCGGCGCGTTCCTGGCCCCCGCGGCGGCGGCGCTGACGCCGCGCTCGAAGGTTGCGGCGACCATCCGAAGCATCTTCCGCCCGAACCAGCCGCCTTCCCGCTATGCGGACACGGTCGGCGCCACGCTCGTCCTCCGGCGCCGGAGCCTCGCCGCGAACGCGCGCCAGATGCAGCGCCTCAAGCGGGACGTCGCCGCGATGATGCCGCTCTATCCATCCCTGCGGATCCCGGTCGAGATCGTGCACGGCACCGCGGACGCCATCGTGCCGCCGGAGGTCCACGCCCTGCCCCTCGCGGAGCAGGTGCCCTCGGCGGCCGTCGCCCTCCTTCCCGGCATCGGCCACATGCCGCATCACGCCGCCCCCGAGGCCGTCGCCGCGGCGCTGGACCGCGTCCTCGCGCGGGGCGAGTCCGCGGACGCGGGCGTGCTATGTCATGCGGATGATCCGGGAGGTGCCACATGACTGATCCCTTCGCCCCGCCCTTCGGCGGCGCCGTGACTCAATATCTCGAGGAGGACGCGCCCGAGGACATCCGCAAGGCTCTCTCGAAGGCCAAGAAGAAGGACATCGTCAACGAGGACTATCCCTACGACCACCGGATGGGGAAGAAGGACTACGAGAGGACCCTCGAGGCCCTGCAACTCGAGCTGGTGAAGATGGCTTACCGCGTCCGCGAGGACGGGCTCCGCGTGGCGGTGATCTTCGAGGGACGGGACGCGGCCGGCAAGGGCGGCGCCATCTCGCGGATGACCGGCGTCATGCCGCCCCGCATCGCCCGGACGGTGGCGCTCTCGAAGCCCTCGGACGTCGAGGCGGGGCAGTGGTATTTCCAGCGCTACGTGCAGCACCTGCCCTCCGCGGGTCAGGTCGTGATCTTCGACCGCTCCTGGTACAACCGCGCCGTCGTGGAGCACGTCTTCGGGTTCTGCTCGGAGGAGGAGCGCGAGCACTTCTTCAAGCAGCTGCCGTCCTTCGAGGGGCTTCTCGTCGAGGACGGCATCATCCTCGTGAAGATCTGGCTGAACGTCGGGCGGGCCGAGCAGCTGCGGCGCTTCCTCGACCGCGAACGCGATCCGGCGAAGCAGTGGAAGCTGAGCCGCGTCGACGTCGAGGGCCTGGCCAAGTGGGACGACTACACCGACGCGATCTCGGAGACGTTCGAGCGGACGCATACCGAGGAGGCGCCCTGGACGGTCATCCGCGCGGACGACAAGCGCCGCTCCCGCCTCGCCTCGATCCGCGCGGTGCTCAACGCGGTGCCCTACAAGCCCCGGGTCGAGGATGCGCTGGAGATCGATCCCAACGTTATGGGCGGCCCGGAGGTCTGGCTCCACGGTGGGTAAGCGCGGCTACCATCACGGCAACCTCCGGCAGGAACTCGTCGACGCGGCGCTGGCGCTGATAGAGGAGAAGGGCCCCGCCGGGTTCACCCTGTCGGAGGCGGCCAAGCGCGCCGGGGTGACGCCCGCGGCCGTCTACCGCCATTTCGACGGCCGGGAGGAGCTGCTGGTCGAGTGCGCCCTGCAGGGCCATGCGATCTTCGCGGACCTGATGGAATTCGCCTACAGCGACGGCCAGCCCTCCGCGCTCGCCGCCTTCGAGGCGACGGGCCGTGCCTACCTCGCCTTCGCGCGCAAGCATCCCGGCCACTACATGGCGATGTTCGAGGCCGGGTTGCCGAGGCAGGCCACGCCGGCCCTCGACCGCGCCGTGGCCCGCTCGCGGCGCGTGATGGACCGCGCGGCCGAAGCGCTGTCCGAGCGGATGCCGCCGGAGCGCCGCCCGCCCCCGGCCATGTTCTCGGCCCATGTCTGGGCGATGAGCCACGGGGTGGTCGAGCTCTTCGCCCGGGGCGGGCCGGGCGCGAACGCCCCCTTCCCGCCGGAGGATTTGCTCGAGGCCGGGATCGGCATCTATCTGCGCGGCCTCGGCCTCATCGCTCCGGACGATGCGGAGGCCAAGGCGGGCTGATCACTTCGTTCCGAACATCCGGTCGCCCGCGTCGCCGAGGCCGGGGACGATGTAGCCCTTCTCGTTGAGGCGCTCGTCGAGCGCGGCGGTGACGACCGGCACGTCCGGGTGCGCCTCCCGCATCCGGGCGACGCCCTCGGGCGCGGCGAGGAGGCAGAGGAAGCGGATGTCCCGCGCTCCCGCCTGCTTGAGCAGATCCACCGCCGCGGCCGAGGAGTTGCCGGTCGCGAGCATGGGATCGACCGCGATCACAACCCGCTCCGACAGTTCCGAGGGGACCTTGAAGTAGTACTGCACGGGGCGAAGGGTCTCCGCGTCGCGGTAGAGGCCGACGAAGCCGACCCGCGCCGAGGGGATCAGCTCCAGCACGCCGTCGAGGAGCCCGTTGCCAGCTCGCAGGATCGAGACGAGGGCGAGCTTCTTGCCCGCCAGCCGGGGCGCCTCCATCCCCGTCAGGGGCGTCTCGATGGCGCGCGTGGTGAGCGGCAGGTCGCGCGTGATCTCATAGGCCAGGAGATGGCTGATCTCGCGGAGGAGCTGTCGGAAGACGTTCGTGGGCGTCTTCCGCTCCCTCATGATCGACAGCTTATGCTGCACGAGCGGGTGGGAGACGACCGTGAGGTGTTCGCTCATGCCAGCTCCTCCAGAAGCCTGTCACGTGTGGGGGCGTCGCAGAAGGCCGCGCGCGCGGCGGCGCGGTTGATCTCGGCGAACACGTCCTCGTCCCAGCCGAAGGCCCCGGCGAGGGCCTCGTATTCGCGGGTCATGTCGGTCCGGAAGAAGGGCGGATCGTCGGTCGAGACCGTCACCTCGACCCCGGCGTTCCGTATCCGGTCAATCGGATGCTCCCCGATGTTGCTGTAAAGCTTCAGCGCGACGTTGCTGCCCGGGCAGACCTCGAGGACCACGCCGTCCTCGGCGAGCCGGTCGAGGAGGGCCGGATCCTCCGCCGCCTGCACGCCGTGCCCGATGCGGCTCACCCCGAGGTCGTCGAGGGCCTGCCGTACGCTGTCCGGCCCGCCCCACTCGCCGGCATGCGTCGTGAGGCCGAGGCCCGCCTCGCGCGCGCAATCGAACGACCACGCGAAATCCCCCTGCCGCCCAACGGTCTCGTCCCCACCCATGCCGAACCCCGTGACGAAGGCGCCCGCCGTCTCCGCCGCGCAAAGCGCGGCCTCGCGGGCGGCCTCGGGTCCGAAGTGCCGTATGCAGGTGACGATGCTGCGCATCTCGATCCCCGCGACCCCGCCCGCGGCTTCTTCGATCGCGGCGAGGTACTCGCGCCACGCATTTAGCTCCCGCCCGCCGCAGAAATCGGGCGACAGGAACATCTCCGTGTAGATCACGCCCTCCTCGCGCTGCGCCTCGAGAACGGTTCGCACGAGGCGGGCGTAATCCTCCGGCGTCCTGAGAACCGCCGTGGCCGCCTCGTAGACGCGAAGAAACTCCGGGAAATCCCTGTAACGGTAGGACCCCTGCGCATCGAAGACCCCATCGAGGTCGACATGCGCACGCGCCGCGAGATCGCGGACGAACTTCGGGGGTGCGGCGCCTTCGAGGTGAAGATGGAGCTCCAGCTTCTTGATATCCCTCACAGGAAGCTCCTGCCCGGTCCGACGGAGGGCACGCCGAGATGGGCGCAGACGCTCGCCGCCACATCCGCGAACGCAACCTGCCCCGCCTCCCCCGACGCGCCGGCGCACAGCACCGGGACGCGCTCGCGGGTGTGGTCCGTCCCGCGCCATGTCGGGTCGTTGCCGTGGTCCGCAGTGAAAATCATCAGGTCGCCTTCCTTCAGCGCCTCGAGCACGGGCGGCAGGCACGCGTCGAACCACTCCAGCGCCCGGGCGTATCCGGACACGTCGCGGCGGTGGCCGTAGAGGCTGTCGAACTCCACGAAGTTCGCGAAGCACAGGCCCCCGTCGGGGAGGTTCGCCACGGCGTCCCCCAAATGGCGCATCAGCGCGGCGTCCGGCCCCTTCTCGACGGTGTCGATGCCCCGCATGGAGAAGATGTCCCCGATCTTGCCGATCGCCTGCACGCGTCGCCCGGCACCGCTCACCGCGTCGCACAGCGTCGGCGCGGGGGGGAGGATGGCGAAATCCCGGCGGTTGGGCGTCCGCGTCCAGCCCTCCTCGACGCTGCCGACGAAGGGCCGCGCGATCACGCGGCCGACCCGCATCTCGTGCAGGGTGGGCGCGACGGCGCGACAGAGATCGAGGAGCCGGTCCAGTCCGAACGCCTCCTCGTGCGCGGCGATCTGGAACACGCTGTCAACCGAGGTGTAGCAGATCGGCCAGCCGGTCCGCAGATGCGCCTCCGCCTCCTCCTCTATGATCAGCGTGCCCGACGCGTGGCGATCGCCGAGTATGCCCGCCGTGCCCGCCTCCCGGGCGACCAGCGCGGAAAGCTCCGGCGGGAAGCACGGGGATTCGTTCGGGAAGGTGTGCCAGTCCCACGGCACGGGAAGGCCTGCGAGTTCCCAATGGCCCGAGGGCGTGTCCTTGCCGGGGCTCACCTCCGTGGCCGCGCCCCACAGACCCCGCGGCTCCGCGTCGAGCCCCTGCGCCTCCGCACCGGAGGCAAGCCGGACGGCCGCGCCGAGACCGAGCCCGTCGAGATGCGGCAGAAGGAGCGGCCCGCTCCGCCCCTCCTCGGCACGGCCCTCGGCACAGGCGCGCGCGATGTGACCCAGCGTGTTCGCCCCCTCGTCCCCGAACGCGGCTGCGTCCGGCGCGCCGCCGCAGCCCACGGAATCCATCACGACGAGGAAGGCCCGGCTCACCGGATCACCTCGCCGACGAGGGAAGGCGGCGTGACGGGGCCGGGGGCGAGCGTGATCGCCCGCGCGACTTCCCGTGCCGCGGCCTCGGCCGCGCCCGGCTCCGACGCGTGGACCCGGGCGAGCGGTTGCGTGCCCGTCACCGAAGCGCCCAGCGGCGCGATGTGACTGAGCCCCACGGCGGGGTCGATCTCGTCGCTCTCCCGCGCCCGTCCGCCCCCGAGGGAGACCACCACTTCGCCCAACGCGCGGGTGTCGATCTCGGCGACGACGCCGGGGCTCTCGGCCCGAAGCTCGGCCACCACGGGCGCGGCGGGCAGGCGATCGCGCCAGCGTTCGGGGAAATCGGTCGGCCCGCCCTGGGCCGCCACCATGCGTCCGAACACCTCTGCGGCCCGCCCCGAGCGGATCGCCTCGCCGATCCTGTGGGCGCCTTCGGCGGAATCCGCGGCCATGCCGCCCAGCGCCAGCACCTCGCCGCCCAGCACCTCGGTCAGGGCGATCAGCCGGGCGTGCCGTTTGAGCGTGGGCTCCGTCAGCGCCTCCATCACGCAGATGATCTCGAGCGCGTTGCCCGCGTTGGGCGCGAGCGGCTGGCTCATGTCGGTGAGCACGGCGGACGCCATGCAGCCCGCGGCCTGCGCCGTCTCCACCAGCGCACGCGCGAGGCCGACGGCCGCGTCACGCGCGGGCAGGAACGCGCCCGAGCCGTACTTCACGTCGAGGACCAGCGCCTCGAGCCCCTCGGACAGCTTCTTCGCGAGGATGGATGCGGTGATGAGGTCGATGCTCTCGACCGTCCCCGTGACGTCGCGCACAGCGTAGAGACGGCGATCCGCCGGCGCGATCTCCGCATTCGCCCCGACGATCGCGCAGCCCACCCGCCGCACGACATCCTGGAACTCGTCGGCCTGCATCTCCGCGCGGAAGCCGGGGATGGCCGCTAGCTTGTCTAGCGTCCCGCCGGTATGGCCCAGGCCGCGCCCGGAGATCATCGGCACGTAGGCGCCGTTCGCCGCCAGCGCGGGCGCCAGCAGGAGCGACACGCAGTCGCCGACGCCTCCGGTCGAATGCTTGTCGATCACCGGCCCGGGCAGATCCCACTCCAGCACCTGCCCGCCGTCCCGCATCGCCCGCGTGAGGGCCGCGCGCGCCGTCGCGTCGAGCGGGGCGTGGCACAGGCCCATCGCGAAGGCCCCGGCCTGCGCGTCGGTGACCGAGCCGTCGGCGAGCCCGGCCGCGAAGGCGGCGAGCGCCTCGCCGCCCGGCGCCTCGCCCCGACGAAGGCCGGAGAGGAGGTCGCGCACGGCCGTCATGCGCGCTCCATGTGGGCCGCCCCGAACGCCCCCGGCAGGAGAGCACCCACCGTGGTGTGCCGCTCCGTCCCGTCGACGGTCGCGAGCGTCACCGGAGTCTGCGCGTCGCCGAACTCGGCGAGCTTCTGCCGGCACCCCCCGCAGGGCGGCACCGGATCTGGCGCGTCGGCCACGACGTAGACTTCCGCCAGCCTTCGCGCCCCGCCGGCCGCGCACATCGCGGCGATCGCGCCGGCCTCGGCGCAGGTGCCCTCCGGATAGGCGACGTTCTCGACGTTGCAGCCGAGATGCACGCGCCCCTCCTCGTCCCGGAGAGCGGCGCCGACGAGGAAGTTGCTGTAGGGCGCGTGCGCGTTCAGCCGCACGGCGAGGGCATCGTCGCGCAGGCTCACAGCTTCACGATCCGCACGTTCTCGCCCTTGGCGGCGAGGCCGACCTCGCCCTCGCACAGCCGCAGGGCATCCCGGCCGAACACCTCGGCCCGCCACCCGCGGGACCATGCGCCTTCCCGCGCACCCGCGGCGATGTCGTCGAGGTCCGAGGCGGAGGCGATCAGCTTGGAGGCCACGCCCGCGCCCTCGGACTTCGCCTTGAGCAGAACGCGAAGCAGATCGGCGAGCGCGCCGTTGATCCGGTCCCGTTCCTTGCCGCGGGGGACGCGGGGCAGTTCCTCGTCGGGAACGGCGAGCCCACGCGCCACGGCCGCCAGGATGCCCTCGGCCACGTCCCCGCGCCGTGCCTCCCGGAGAAGGAGGCGGGCGCGGCCGAGTTGAGCCTCGCTCCGCGGCTTGAGGGAGGCCAGTTCCATGAGGGCGTCGTCCTTGAGCACGCGGTTCCGCGGCACGTCCCTCTCCTGCGCATGCTGCTCGCGGAAGGCGGCCAGCTCCCGGGCCACCGCGAGGAAGCGCGGCGTCGGGTTGCGCATCTTGAGCCGCTGCCACGCCGCGTCGGGCTCCGTGACGTAGGTGGCGGGATCGCGCAGGATCGCCATCTCCTCGTCGACCCAGGCCTCCCGGCCCGTACGCGCGAGATCGTCGGAGAGCTTCTCGTAAATGGCTCGGAGATGCGTCACGTCCGCAAGCGCATAGCGCTTCTGCGCCTCGGAGAGCGGGCGGCGGGACCAGTCGGTGAAGCGGGACGACTTGTCGACGCCCGCCCGGGCGATGCGCCGCACGAGCGTCTCGTAGCCCACCTGCTCGCCGAAGCCGCAGACCATCGCCGCGACCTGCGTGTCGAAGAGCGGGGCGGGGATCACGCCGCCCTCGTGCCAGAAGATCTCGAGATCCTGCCGTGCAGCGTGGAACACCTTGACGGGCCCCTCTTCGCGGAACAGGTCGTAGAGCGGCCCGAAGTCGAGGTCGCCGGCCAACGGATCGACCAGAACGGCATCGAGGGGGTCGTCGGTGGGAAGCGCGATCTGCACGAGGCAGAGCTTCGCGTAGTAGGTGCGCTCCCGGAGAAACTCAGTATCGACGGTCACATAGCGGTGCGACCGGGCACGCTCGCAAAAGGTGGCCAGCTCCTCCGTCGTGGTCAGTGTTGGGATCTGCTCGGAGATGACGTCCCTCGTCGGTCGGTTGTCGTTTCTTCCCCGATTAGGGGAACGTTCACCTTTTGGGAAGGAGGGCGTGCCGTTCCCCGGTGATCCGCGGCACGGGGCCGACCGTTCGGCACCGCACCGGTGACAGTGCCACCGGAACGACTAGGGCTCTTCCCGACGAGAGCCGCGCAGGGGGACGCGGAGGCGGAAGCCGGGCGCCGCGTCAGAGCTCGAGCAGCGTCCTGTCCCCCTCGCAGACTCGTCGCAGCACCCGAGGGTAGAGTTCGTGCTCCCTCGCGAGGACGCGTCTGGCCAGCGCATCGGGCGTGTCGCCCGGCTCGACCGGAACGCGCGCCCGACCGAGAATCGGGCCCGCGTCGAGTTCCGGGACGACCTCGTGAACCGTGCACCCGTGCTCCCGGTCCCCCGCGGCGAGGGCGCGGGCGTGGGTATCGAGGCCGCGATGGCGAGGCAGAAGCGAGGGATGGATGTTGAGCATCCGCCGATCCCATCGGGCCACGAAGCCCGGAGTCAGGATCCGCATGAACCCGGCCAGCGCGAGGAGGTCGGGCGATGCCGCGTCCAGCGCGACCTGGAGGTCCCGCTCGAACTCCGCCCGCGGACGCCCGCGCGATGGAACGACGGTCGTGGGCACCCCGAGGTCGCGGGCCCGGGCGAGGCCGCCCGCCTCCGGCTCGTTCGACAGCACCAGCACCGGCCGCGCAGGATGGCTCCCGCTCATCGACCGCACCAGACGCATCATGTTGGAGCCGCCGCCCGAGATCAGAACGGCGACGCGGGAATGCGTGGTCACAGGCCGAGCGTCCCGTTCATCCCGACCCCGTCCCCCTCGACCACGGTGCCCAGCCGGAAGACGGTTTCGCCGGACTTCGTCAGCAGGTCCATCAGATCCTCGGCCCGCGCCGCATCGACCACGAGGACCATGCCGATCCCGCAGTTGAACGCCCGCGTCATCTCCCGCTCCTCGATCCCGCCCGCCTCGGCGAGCCAGCGGAACACCGGCGGGACGTCCCACGGCCAGAGCTCCGCACCGAGCCCGGCAGGGAGCACGCGCGGCAGGTTCCCCGGGAGGCCGCCGCCCGTGACATGCGCCGCCGCCCGCACGCCGCCCGCCCGCAGCGCCTCCAGCACCGGGCGCACGTAGAGCCGGGTTGGCCGCAGCAGCGCCTCGCCGAGGGTCGCCTCAGCGAATGGCGCTGGGTCGTCCCATCCGAGCCCGGCCCGCTCCGCGACGCGGCGGACGAGGCTGTACCCGTTGGAATGGACTCCGTCGGAGGCCAGCCCGAGCAGCGCGTCGCCCTCCTCCACGCCGCGCGGCAGATCCGTGCCCCGCTCGAGCGCGCCCACGGCGAAGCCCGCGAGGTCGAAGTCGCCCGGCGGGTACATCCCCGGCATCTCCGCCGTCTCGCCGCCCGCCAGCGCGCACCCCGCCTCCTGGCACGCCGCGGCGATCCCCTCCACGACCCGCGCGGCCGCGCCGGGCTCGAGCTTTCCGGTCGCGAAGTAGTCGAGGAACAGGAGCGGCTCGGCCCCCTGGCAGACGAGGTCGTTCACGCACATCGCGACGAGGTCCTGCCCGATGCCGTCCAGCCGCCCGGTGTCGATGGCGATGCGCAGCTTGGTGCCCACGCCGTCGGTCGCCGCCACGAGGATCGGGTCGTCGTAGCCGGCCGCGCGGAGGTCGAACAGGGCCCCGAACCCGCCGACGCCGCCCATGCTGCCGGGCCGCGCCGTGGCCCGCGCGGCCGGGGCGATCCGATCCACCAGCGCGTCGCCCGCGGCGATGTCCACGCCCGCCTCGGCATAGGTCAGTCCCCGACCCCGCTCGCCCATCGCACGCTCCCCTGCTTCGTCCCGTACCGCCGGCCGCGGGGGGCCCTAGCATCCCCCCTCGCGGATTGCACGGCTGCCGCGGCCGCGCGACCTGTCCCCCCGCCCCCCCGCGGAGCCCGCGCCGGACGCGGGCGGCGGCCAAGCCCCCGGGGTCGGGCCGATTGCGCGGGGCCGCGGCGGACGCTATCCCCGCCGGGAAAGGACGCGCCATGCAGCCCGCTTCCGACACAGCCCCCCGCGACCCCGCGTCGGACGATCCCGCCACCCTCGTCTCGACGGAGTGGCTGCACCGGCGGCTCGGCGCGCCCGACACGCGGGTGCTCGACGCCTCGTGGTACCTCCCCGACATGCGCCGCGACGGGCGCGCGGAGTACGATGCGGCGCACATCCCGGGCGCGCGGTTCCTCGACATCGACGAAGTGAGCGACGGTCGCTCGGCGCTCCCGCACATGGCGCCGCCCATCGAGAAGTTCATGAGCCGGATGCGGCGCCTGGGCGTCGGCGACGGGCATACGGTGGTGATCTACGACGGCGCGGGCCTGTTCACCGCAGCCCGCATCTGGTGGCTCTTCCGGCTCTTCGGGCAGCGGGCCGCGGTGCTCGACGGCGGCTTCCCGAAATGGCGCGCGGAGGGACGCCCCGTCACCGCGCAGCCGCCGGTGCCGCGGGAGCGCCACATGACGGCGGAACGCCGGCCCGGCCTCCTGCGCGACGTCACCGAGGTGTCGCGCGCGCTCAAGCTGGGCGAGGCCCAGCTCGTCGACGCCCGGCCCTCCGAGCGCTTCGCCGGCGCCGTCCCCGAGCCCCGGCCCGGCCTGCGGGCGGGGCACGTCCCCGGAAGCCGCTCGCTCCCCTTCCCCGAACTGCTCGCACCCGACGGGACGATGAAGGACGCCGCGGGGCTGCGCGCGGCCTTCGAGGCGGCGGGCGTCGATCTCGCCCGCCCGGTGATCACGACCTGCGGCTCCGGCGTCACCGCCGCGATCCTGAACCTCGCGCTCGCGCGGCTGGGACACGAGGACCATTCGCTCTATGACGGCTCCTGGGCCGAATGGGGCATGTACGACGATCTGGCGGTCGAGACCGGGCCGCCGCGGCCCGCGCGGGGTCGGGGGAACGGGGAGTGACGCGATGCTGAGCCATCTCAAGCCGCAGCCGGCGGACAAGATCCTGGCGCTGATGCAGGCCTTCAAGGACGATCCGCGCGAGGTGAAGATCGACCTCGGCGTCGGCGTCTACCGCGATGCGGAGGGGCGCACGCCGGTGATGCGGGCGGTGAAGGCGGCCGAGCGGCGGCTGGTCGAGGAGCAGACGACGAAGGCCTATACCGGCCTCGCGGGCGACCCGGCCTTCGGCCTCGCGCTGGCGCGGCTGGTGCTCGGCGACGGGTTCGACGCCGACCGCCTGGCGATGGTGGCGGCCCCCGGCGGCACCGGCGCGATCCACCAGGGCCTCCAGCTCGTGCGCATGGCCGCCCCCGACGCGACGGTCTGGCTGTCGGCTCCGACCTGGCCGAACCACCCGGCGATCCTGCGCCACCTCGGCATGGCCCGCCGGGAGTACCGCTACTTCGACGAGGAAACCCGCGGCGTCGACTTCACCGGCATGATCGCCGACCTCTCGCAGGCCACGCCGGGCGACGTCGTCCTGCTCCACGGGTGCTGCCACAACCCGACCGGCGCCGACCTGACCTACGGCCAGTGGGGACAGGTCGTGGAGCTGCTCAAGCGGCGGGATCTCGTGCCCTTCGTCGACCTCGCCTATCTCGGCTTCGGCGACGGGCTCGAGGCGGACGCGGCCGGCGTGCGCCGCCTGCTGGCGGGCGTGCCGGAGGCACTGGTCGCCGTCAGCTGCTCGAAGAACTTCGGCATCTACCGCGAGCGCACGGGCCTGCTCATGGCGACCGGCGCCGCCGCCTCGCGGGAGGTGACGCAGGGGGCGATGGCCGCGCTCAACCGCATGACCTACTCGTTCCCGCCCGACCACGGCGCGCGGGTCGTCAGCACGATCCTCGACGACGCGGAGTTGCGGGCCGACTGGCAGGCCGAGCTCGAAGAGGTGCGCGAGGGGATGCTGAAGCTGCGCCGGCAGCTCGCCGACGAGCTCCGGCGCCGGACGAACTCCGACCGGTTCGACTTCCTCGCCGATCACCGCGGCATGTTCTCGCGCCTCGGCGCGAGCGCCGAGCAGGTCGAGGCGATGCGGCGCGACCACGGCATCTACATGATCGGGGATTCGCGATTCAACGTGGCCGGCCTCAACGAGCGGACGGTGCCCATGCTGGCCGAGGCGATCGTCGACGCGGGCGTCTGACTGCGGAGTTCGCCCGGGCGGCGGACTGACCCCGGGGGCGCGGCTCGCCGTTGCCCTTCGGCGGCGGTTCGTGTGCCATCCGATAGCTAGTGCCAGAAATGACCCGGCCGTTCGACGCCGCGCCTGCGCCTGACACGGAACGGGCGCCCGCCCCCGGGGGGACGCGCGCCCATCGCGATCTTCAGGTCAGGGCCCGGATCAGGCCTCGACTTCCTCGCCCTTCGCCTCGATGGCTTCGGCCTTCGCGCCGGAGGCGATCTCGATGCGGCGGGGCTTCAGGGCCTCGGGAACCTGACGCTCCAGCTCGATATGGAGCATCCCGTTCTCGTGGTTCGCGCCGGTCACGTGGACATGGTCGGCGAGCTGGAACGTCCGCTCGAAGGCGCGGGTCGCGATCCCGCGGTGCAGGAACGTCCGGCCCTTCGGCTCCTCGCCCTTGCGCGCGGACACGACGAGCGAGTGCTCGCGCACCTCGATGTTCAGCTCGTCGGCGGTGAAGCCCGCGACGGCGACGGAGATGCGGTAGGCGTTCTCGTCGAGCTTCTCGATGTTGTAGGGGGGGTAGCCGTTGCCCGTGCCCACGTCGGTGGTCAGGGCGCGGTCCAGAAGGTCGGCCATACGGTCGAAGCCGACGGTCGCGCGGTAGAGCGGCGACAGGTCATAGGTACGCATGTGTCACATCCTCGGTTCAAGCGATGTCATGTCGCGAGGCCTCCCGGCTGGGACGGCCCCGACTGCAGCACCGGACCCGCTCGGCGGCGTCCGGTAGGCGGAATTTGGGGAGAAGCGCCAGACGGTTCAAGAGGGGTGGCGGGCGCCCGGCGCTTGCGGCAGCATGTCGCGGTGCGACCAGGGAGGGGATCATGGGCGACCGCTACGAGTACCGGGCCGGGGACGTCGACGCGAAGGGCTACCGGGCCCTGCCGGAACGGCCGAACGGCGGCGGGGTGCTGATCGTGCCCGCCTTCTGGGGTCTGCGGGATTTCGAGATCTCGGTGGCCGACGCCTATGCCGAGGAGGGCTACGCGGTGCTCGCCGCGGACTACTACGGCGAGGGCAAGGTCGCGTCCGACATGGACGAGGCGGGCGGCTGGATGAGCACGCTGAACGAGGACCGGGAGCGGCTGCTGGGCCGCATCTCAGGGGCGCTCGACGCGCTCAACGAATTCGGCGGCACGCGGCGCGTCGCTGCGACGGGCTACTGCTTCGGAGGCAAGGCGGTGCTCGATCTCGCCCGCTCGGGCGCCGACTTCGCGGCCGCGGTCTCGCAGCACGGCATCTACGACCGCCCCTCCTTCGAGACCAAAGACATGAAGGCGGCGGTGCTGCTCTGCCACGGCTGGGACGATCCGCTGGCCACTCCGGAGCAGTTCGTCGCCGTGACCGAGGAGCTGACGGAGCATTGCCCCGACTGGCATGCGCTGTGCTTCGGCGGGACGGGGCACGCGTTCACGAACCCGGCCCAGACCGGCGATCCGGGCTCGGGGATGGGCTACGTGGAGCGGTCGGCGGAGCGGACCGACCGGGCGGTGCGGCAGTTCCTCGCGGACAAGCTGCTGGGCTAGGTCTGCCCCGTTTCGGGGCAACTTTCGCGGGGCCGGAACCCCGAATGCACGGTTTGGGGCAACTAACTCCGCGGCCTCCGCTTGAGGCCCGGAGCCCCGCGCGCTAGCCGCCCGGGATGCCCCGCTACGCTCTCCGCCTCGAGTACGACGGCACGCCCTTCGCCGGGTGGCAGCGGCAGGACGGACCGGCGACGGTGCAGGGCGCGCTGGAGGCGGCACTGGGCCGGATCGGGTGGCCGGGGCCCACCGTCGCCGCGGCGGGGCGGACGGATGCGGGGGTGCACGCGACCGGGCAGGTCGCGCATGTCGACATGCCCCGGACGTGGGAGCCGTTCCGGCTGTCGGAGGCCCTGAACTGGCACCTCAAGCCCGCACCCGTGGCGGTCACGGGCTGCGCGGAGGTGCCGGAGGACTGGCACGCCCGCTTCTCGGCCCGGGAGCGGCGCTACACCTACCGCATCGTCGCGCGCCGGGCGCCGCTCGCGCTGGAGGCGGGGCGGGCGTGGCGGGTGCCGGGGCCGCTCGACCCGGAGGCCATGCGGGAGAGCGCGGCGCATCTCGTCGGGCGGCACGACTTCACGACCTTCCGCGCCTCGCTCTGCCAGGCGGCGAGCCCGGTGAAGACGCTCGACGCGGTGGAGGTCGAGGCCCTGCCCTACCCCGGCGGCGCCGAGATCCGGCTGCACCTGCGGGCGCGCTCGTTCCTCCACAACCAGGTGCGGAGCATCGCCGGCACGCTGGAGCGCGTCGGCGCGGGGGCGTGGGCGCCGGAGCGGGTAGCCGAGGCGCTGACGGCACGGGACCGCGCGGCCTGCGGCCCGGTCGCGCCACCGGGGGGGCTGTGCCTGACGGGGGTGGGATACGAGGCGGATCCGTTCGGGGGTTGACGCAAGGATCGGTCAACGATGCGGTGCGGCGGATGGAGAGCGGGAGCGCGACCTACCTGACCTTCGCGGGCATCTTCGCCATGCTGCCCGTGACGGTCGTCGGCCTGGCCTATGGCGGCGCGCCGCCCCCGTGGCTCCTGGGGCTGGCGGTGATCTGGACGATCCTGTTCGCCCTGCTGAACCTCGACGCTCGGAGGGCGAAGGATATCGTCCGTGGGACGGACGCGTTCGGTCTCTACGCACGGGCCGTGGACGGCATCCTCGGCGTGCTCGCGCGGATGATGGCTCCGGGGGTGTCGAAGAGTGATCCATCCAGTGGACCACTGGGCAAGGTCATATTCTACACAAACTTCTTTGTGCCGAGTGCAGCTATGCGGGGTAGTCTCCGACGGCGGCCGTTCTCCTGGCCGGTCGCGGACGCCGCGCTTCGGCTGGCCATCGTCTATCCGCTGCTCGCACTGCTGATCCAGTGGGCGTGGACGGGCGATGCGACGGGTGTGGCAGGCGTCCCGATCCTGCCCGCGGGCGTCGATGGGTGGTGGCGGGCCGCGCTCGTATGCCCCCTTGTCCTCTACGTACTCGCGCGGATGCTGGCGTCAGCCACCCGGCGACCACGCATACGCAAGGTCGCCGGGTGGATATTTTTCGTCTCAGTCTCAGTCGCAGTCGCAGGCGCAGTCGCATTCGCAGTCGCAGGTGCATGCGCATTCGCAGTCGCAGTCGCAATCTCAGTCGCAGGCGCAGTCGCATTCGCAGTCGCATTCGCAGTCGCAGGCGCAGGCGCAGTCGCAGTCGCAGTCGCAGGCGCAGACGCATTCGCATTGGCAGGCGCATTAGCAGGCACATTCGCAGGCGCAGTCGTAGGCGCAGCCCTCGTCGGTCGAGCCGCCTATCGAGGACGAGGCATGCCTGCCTACGCCGTGCTCGTGATCTGCGTCGTCTCCGGCACGCTCGCCATCCTCGTCGTCGGTCCCCGCGTGGGTCTGCCTGAAGAGTTCCGCCTTCTCATCTTCGCGCTCTGCCTGCTCCCCGCGCTCAATGCCGTTTTCGACTATCTCTCCTACGGATTCACGCTTTTGCTCCTGACCAGGGGACGGCACGCGCAATCGGGCTTCTCCGCGCGCATCGTGGGCTTCGCCCTGCTCGACCTCGCCGTGGCCGGTGCACTGCTCGTCGGGCTGGGGCTGACGCTCACGTGTGCGGTCGCCTTCGTGAACGCGGCCTCGGGGGTGCCTCTCTTCGACCTCGCGCAGGCCTTCGAGGATCTGCGCGACCCGGACGCGCGGGGGGCCTATACGTGGCTGATCCTCTCCTGCCTCACCACGCTCGTCCCGACGCTGGTGCATTTCTCCATCGCCGCGCTGAGCGCCGCCGCGTGGATGCCGGCGGCGTGGAAGGGGCGGATCGCGGACGCGATCGAAAGCGAAGGGACGGGCGACATCGGCACGTTGCTTGGCACGGCCGCCGCGGCGGCGGCCGGGGTCGTCTGCCTCGTCGTGATGATCGGGGGGCCGCTCTGGGCATTCTCGTTCCTCCTCTCGGCCGTCGAGGGGGTGTCGGGGCCGGTGCCGCTGCTCTTCGGAGTGGAGGAGGTGGGGCTCGGGGTGCTCCGGGTCGTGGAATGGCTGGCGCGGCTCCTCGGGGCGCTGCCTCCGGTGGAGGTGGGGGCGACGGTGTAGCGCACGGGTGGCGGGGCGCCCGTGCGGCCGGAAGAGGGGCGGCAGAACCGGACGGGTCGGAGGCCTTCGGGCATTGCAGACTTCATCAGGGCAGCTCCGGGGCGGTCATGGGGGCTGCGGCGGGGATCCGGCGTGTCGTCTGCCCAGACATGGCCGGGGGGTGGAGGTGGATCCCCGTCCCGCCTCGGAGCCCTGGAGAGAACGGGCGTATCGGCGCACCCACGGAGGCGCGAGCCCGCCCGGATGTGTGCGGGTTGGACTGCTTTCCGTACCGTCGCGGGGGATTCAGCCCGACCGGCGCGCGTCGAGGTCCTTTCGGAGCGCTTCGAGGCGAGGCAGGAGCTGTTGCATGAGGCCGGGCTCGGCGGCGTCGAGGATGGCGGCGAGGTCGGGGGCGAGGGACGCGATGGCCTCCTCGCGGAAGGCGCGGCCCCGCTCCGTCAGCCAGACGCGCTTGGAGCGGCCGTCCTCGGGGTTCGCGCGGAGGTCGACGAGCCGCAGGCGGACGGCGCCTGAGACGGTGTGGCTCATCGTCGTCTTGGGCACCTGGAAGGCGCGGGCAAGCTCGAGCGGGGTGCGCCCGTCGGCCACCCGGATCAGGTGATTGACGAGCGTGAAGTGCGGCAGGCCGATGCCCGGGGGCAGCCGCGCCTCGAACATGGCGCGGCTGAGCTGCGCGAGGATCGCGATCTCGTTGAAGACCGCGAAGGCCATGCGCAGGTCGTCGGGGGGCGGGTCGTCAGGCATCCACCATGCGGCTCTCCAGCGGCCAGCGCGGGGTGCGCGGCGTGCGGGGGGCATAGCCCAGCAGGCCCAGCATTTGAACCGTCTCGCCGGGGGGGGCGAAGCGCGCGTGGATCTCCTCGCGCATCGGCCGGACGCTCTCGTATTCCTGCAGGGCCTGGCTCACCGGGCGCAGCGCGAGGCCGGCGCCCGTGGCGGCGAGGTTGAGGCGGAGCCACCGGGCGCCGGCGGCCATCTGCTCGACGCGCCCGTTGCCGGTGCTGCGCTGGACGACCATCGCCGGGGCGCCGAGGATCGCGGCGGCCGTGGCCTCGATCGTGCCGCGCGAGCCCGGATGGTCGGGGTCGGACGCGGCCTCGCGGGTGAACAGGCCGACCGCGGCGAGGGCGCCGACCATCGGCCCGCCGACGTCGATGCCGTCGGGCTGCGCGTTGATCTCGGCCTTGCCGATGCGCAGGAGGTCGACGCTCTCCTGCCAGGCGGCCGCGTCCCCGGCCTCCGCCAGCCAGGCGTCGTGCGCGATCCGCCGGAGGGCGTCCCGCTGCGGGCCGTCGAGGTGGAGCTCCCCGTGGGGGGCGAGCGGGGCGGCCTCGGCCTGCGTCACCGGGCGGGCCTCGAACGCCTCCTTGTGGGAGCGGCGGGCGAGGACGTGGGCGAAGAGCGGGTCGGGCGCGGCCCCGCCGGGCACCATCCGGCAGGTCGCCACGGGCCCGCCCTCCCCCTGCGGGAAGAGGTCGGCCTCGAGCGCGTAGCCCTCCTCGGCCGCCGCGATGCGCGCCAGCTCGAGGAAGCAGCCCATCCCGATGGTGAGCTGGCGGGCGAACGGGTCGGTCACGGGCAGGTCGCGCTCGGGGTCGCGCCAGAGGGTGAAGCCCTCCGCGCCGTCGAGCCGGGCGATCCAGGGCTGCCGGTTGTGCGGGTTCGGCGCGAGGAGCGCCCAGGAGAGCGCCCGCAGCCGCGGGTCGGGATAGGCGCCGGCCGCATCCCACGGGGCGAGCGCCAGCGCGGGCGTGCGGGTCGCGACCCAGGCCGTGGGCGCGGCCACGGCGACAACGGCCCCGCCTCCCAGCATCGCGAGGAGCCGGCGGCGGGTGGGGCGGGCGGGGGATGCGGTGTTCGGCATGAGGCGACCTCTTTGGTTCGATGTCGCACTAGTTAGTGCAATGTCGAACTAGTGGCAAGGGTCGAGGTTGTTGGTCGGGAGGGGCCGGGGGTGTGTGATGTCCGTCATCGAGGCCGAGGGATGGGGTTCGCGGTCGGCCGTCCGGCTCCCGCCGCGCGTCGAGCCAAGGGGGACCGGGGCGCGGGGCCGATCCGTGACCGGACGTCCCCTTGGCTGGGTGCGTCCCGATTCCCTCACCGCGGGTGGTGGGTTACACCCCTCCGGGCGTGCCCGAGGGGGCCATCCTGCCGCATAGACAGGGCGGCCAAATTGGTTAGAACTTCTGACCAATCCGGGGAGGAGCCGTCATGCCGAAGATCACCGAGATCGAGGACCTGCGCCGCATCTACCGCCGCCGCGCGCCGAAGATGTTCTACGATTACTGCGAGTCGGGCTCGTGGACGCAGTCGACCTTCCGGGCGAACGAGACGGATTTCGACCTGATCAACCTGCGCCAGCGGATCGCCCGCGACATGGCGGGACGCAGCCTGGGCACGACGCTGGTCGGGCAGGACGTGTCGATGCCGGTGGCCATCGCGCCCGTCGGGCTGACGGGGATGCAGTCGGCCGATGGGGAGATCAAGGCGGCGCGGGCGGCGGAGAAGGCGGGCATCCCGTTCACGCTGTCGACCATGTCGATCTGCTCCATCGAGGACGTGGCCGCGCACACCGAGAAGCCGTTCTGGTTCCAGGTCTACACGCTGAAGGACGACGACTTCATGCGGCGCCTGATCGGGCGGGCGAAGGACGCGGGCTGCTCGGCGCTCGTCATCACGGTGGATCTGCAGGTGCTGGGCCAGCGGCACGCGGACATCCGCAACGGGCTCTCGGCGCCGCCGAAGCTGACGCCCGCCTCGATCGCCAACATGATGACCAAGATCCCCTGGGGCCTCGAGATGCTGGGCACCAAGCGGCGCTTCTTCGGCAACATCATCGGCCATGCGGAGGGGGTTTCGGATCCCTCCTCGCTATCGTCCTGGACGGCGGAGGCCTTCGACCCCTCGCTCGACTGGGACCGGATCAAGGAGATCATGTCCTGGTGGGACGGGCCGGTGATCCTGAAGGGGATCCTCGACCCGGAGGACGCGGAGAAGGCCGTGGAGGTGGGTGCGGACGCCATCGTGGTGAGCAACCACGGGGGGCGGCAGCTCGACGGGGCGCTCTCCTCGATCCGGATGCTGCCCTCGATCGTGGACGCGGTGGGCGACCGGATCGAGGTGCACATGGATGGCGGCATCCGCTCGGGCCAGGACGTGCTCAAGGCGGTGGCGCTGGGCGCGCGGGGCGTGATGATCGGGCGGGCCTTCGTCTACGGGCTGGGCGCGATGGGCCAGAAGGGCGTCGAGACGGCGCTCGAGGTGATCCGCAAGGAAATGGACGTGACGATGGCGCTCTGCGGGGAGCGCGACATCCACGACGTGGGGCCGCACAACCTGCTGGTTCCGAAGGGGTTCGTGGGCGACTGGGAGGAGGTCAAGCCCCGAGACGGGGGCGGGCTCCGGGCGGCGCCGCGCCCGGGGCCGCGCTCGCTGGAGGAAGGCGAAGCGCGGCGCGCGTGAGCGGCCAGAGCAGCGCCAGAAGCACCGCGACCCCGGCGAAGGCCCAGCGCAGGCCGAAGCTCTCGGAGCCCACGCCCATGGCGGCCGGGGCGAGGAAGAAGCCGAGGAAGCCGATGATCGCCACCCGCGCGATCACGGCCGTGCGCCGCTCGGGCGGGGAGAGGCGGCTGGCCAGCGCGAGGCCCATGGGGCCGATCACGCTGATGCCGAGGCCGAGCAGGCCGAAGCCGAGATAGGCGACGGGGGGCGCGGGCGCCGCGGCGGCCACGAGCACGCCCGCCACGGCGAGCGCGGCGGCGATGGCGATGACCTGCGTCTCGCTGAACCGGGCGGCGAGCCCCTGCCCCGAGAAGCGCCCGAACGCCATCGTCAGGCCGAGCATGACGGGCCCGAACGCGCCCTCCGCCGCGCCGCCGCCCAGCGTGCGCTCGATGTGGAGCGCCGACCAGCTCTCCACGGTGGCCTCCGCCATGAAGGCGATCAGCACGATGCCGCCGCACACCGCGACGACGCGGTGCGGCAGGCGCGCGGCCTGCGGGCCGGGGGCCGGCACGACCTCGGTCTCCATGCGCTGGAAGGGCGCGAGGAGGAGGATCAGGCCGCCGGTGACCGCGAAGATCGCCTCGGGCGGCAGGCCCGCCTCGCGCAGCAGCCCGGTGACGAGGGCGGAGACGGCGTAGGCCAGCGAGAACATCGCGTGATTCACGTTCATCAGGCTCCGCCCGTGGCGCGCCTCAAGCTCGCCCACGCGCGCGTTCATCACCACGTCGGTGAGGCCCGACACGGTGCCCGCGAGGACGAGCGCGCAGAACAGCATCAGCGGCGTCGTCGAGAAGCCGGGGCCGAGGATGACCGCCGCCAGCAGGAGGGAGCCCACGGGCAGCGCCCGCTCGCGCATCCGCCTGTCCCAGCGGGGGGCGACGTAGAGCGTGGTGGCGAGCCCGATGGACGTGCCGAGCAGCATGAGGCCGAACGTGTCGTCTGCGACGCCGATCCTCGCCTTGATGACGGGCACCATCGCCGCGAAGCAGCCCCAGGCGAGGCCGACGCAGGCGAAGGCGGCGACGGGCGCGCGGCTGACGCGGAGGGCGGAGAGGACCGACATGCGCATCCCCTGCGCGCCGGGCGAGGCGTGCGCAAGGGGCGACCGTGTGGTGCGAGGCAGCGGGTAAGGATACCGGGCTGGGCGGGCTTGGAGGGCTGAGGGAACCCTTGCGAGCGGCGGTTCATCGACACGGGATAGAGGAGCGTCCGCCCTGCCGTCCCGGCGGCGGGCCGGACCCGGGCGCCTGCAACGTCGGCGCCGGGGCGGTCGGTTCACCCGGATGCGACAGGCGCGGAGGGCCTGGCCCCTCGGCCGCAGCGCCGTCCCCCGCTGTCACGCCGACGCGGCCCGGTGGTCTGGGTGGACCGTTCCGGGACTGGTCGGCCGCTCAGGGGGTTGCGGGCACGAGGACCGCTTCGATGCCGTTCGACAGGAGCGTGAGCGTGCCCTCGAAGGGGTCGGCGCGGATCTCGACCTCGCCGTCGAGGAGCAGGCCCAGCGCGTCGTCGAGCGAGACCAGATCCGGCGGGCACATCATCCGGGTCATCGCCGCCGGGCCGTCCAGCACGAGGCGGCCTTCCTCCATGCGGCCCGACGCGGCGATGCGGTTGCATCCGGCATAGGCGCCGATCCCGCCATCGGCGGCGAAGGTGAGGCGCGACTCGTCGGGCGCGGCGGCGCCGTCGATGGAGACGATGCGGTACTCGGCCGCGGCGGAGGCGGAGGCCAGCCCCGCCGTCGCGGCGACGGCCAGCGCGGCGGCCCGGGCCTTCGGACGGACGCTCATCCCTCGCTCCAGCCGGTGAACTTGGCCTCGAGGTAGTCGAGGAGCGGCCCGGCGGCGACCTCCGCGCCCGTCGCCTCCCGGATCGTGTCGCGCGGGGGGCGCAGTGAGCCGAAGCGCTGCAGCCGGTCAGCCATCCATCGCGTGACCGGCGCGGGATCGCCCTGCGCGAGCCGGGCGTCGAGGTCGGGCAGGTCGGCCCGGGCGGCGGCCATCAGGCAGCCGGCATAGACGTTGCCGAGGCTGTAGGTCGGGAAATACCCCATCAGCCCGACGGACCAGTGCACGTCCTGCAGGAGGCCGTTCGAGGGCCGGTCCACCGCGACGCCGAAATCGGCGAGGAAGCGGTCGTTCCAGGCCGCCTCCATCTCCTCCACCTCGAGATCGCCGGCGAGGAGCGAGCGCTCGAGGTCGAAGCGCATCATGATGTGGAGGTTGTAGTGCAGCTCGTCCGCCTCGGTGCGGATGAAGCCCGGGCGCACGGCGTTCACCGCGCGGTAGAAGTCGCGCTCGCGGGCGATGCCGATGTCGCCGAACGTGTCGCGCATGCGCCCGTAGAGCCAGCCGCAGAACGCCTCGGACCGGCCCATCTGGCTCTCGTAGGCGCGGGACTGGCTCTCGTGGACGCCCATCGAGGCGCCGCGGCCGACCGGAGTGAGGAGATGGGCCGCGTCGACGTTCTGCTCGTAGGCGGCGTGGCCGACCTCGTGGATCGTCGAGTAGAGGCAGTTGAAGGGATCGCCCTCGTCGACCCGCGTGGTGATCCGCACGTCGAGGCCGGAGCCGCTGCTGAACGGATGCACGGCGAGGTCGAGGCGGCCGTTGGCGAACTGGTAGCCGAAGGCCTCCGCGAGCTCGCGGGCGAGGGAGAGCTGCGCCTCCTCGGGGAACCGCCCGGCGAGCCGCGGCGCGGGCGGCGCATCGAGCGCGCGCTCGCGCAGGGCCACGAGCCTTGGGCGCATCTCGCGGAACAGGGCGGCGATGCCGTCGGCGGTGGCGCCCGGCTCGTAATCCTGCAGGAGGGCGTCGTAGCGGTCGCCGCCGGCGGCGAGGTGGTCGGCCTCCTCCCGGCGCAGGCGCACGACCTCGCGCAGGACGGGCAGGAAGGCGGCCACGTCGTCGGCCG
>CAZWWR010000007.1:0-42498 GCA_964637265.1 uncultured Jannaschia sp. | reverse complement strand
GCTACGTCCGCCTCGAGGAGACGGGGCAGCAGGTCGGCTTCATCACGCCGCTGACCCACAACTTCTGCGAGTCGTGCAACCGCGTCCGGGTCACCTGCACCGGCGAGCTCTACATGTGCCTCGGTCAGGAGGACCGCGCCGACCTGCGGGCGCCGCTTCGCGCCTCCGAGGGCGACGCGCCGCTCGAGGGGGCCATCCGGGAGGCGATCTCGCGCAAGCCGAAGGGGCACGATTTCGACTACTCGCGCCAGCGCGTCTCCGGCCAGGTCTCCCGCCACATGAGCCACACGGGTGGCTGACGCCCGCCTCGCGGCGCGGGGCAGCGACGGGCGGCGGGCGCGGTGAAGCTCATCCTGCTGCGCCACGCGAAGTCGGGCTGGGACGATCCCGAGCTCGACGACCACGATCGCCCCCTCTCCCCCAGGGGCCGGCGGGCCGCGCCCCTCGTCGGCGCATGGCTGCGCGCGCGGGGGCACCGGCCCGACTGGGTCCTGTGCTCCTCGGCGCTGCGCACGCGGGAGACGGTCGATCTCCTCGGCCTCGACGGGGGCGAGATGCGGATCCTGCGCGACCTCTACCTCGCGACGGCAGGCACCATCCTGCGAGCGGCCGAGCGGGAGGGGGCGGGCGCGGAGACGGTGCTGATCGTGGGGCACAATCCGGGCATCGCGCGCGCCGCGGCGATGGCGGTGGCCGAGGCGCCGCCGCATCCCGAGTTCCGCCGCTACCCGACCGCCGCCTGCCTCGTGGCACGGCTCGACGGCCCCCCGCCCGGCGAGGCGCTCGACTTCACCGTGCCCCGCGACCTCGCTGAGGCGGAGGCGCCCGGCACCGGATGAGGCGGGACGAGGCCTGGATCGCGCTGGGCGGCGTGAAGGGCGGGCCGGCGATCCGCCCGGGCTCCTCCATGCCGAGCGCGACCCTGGCGAGGCTCGGCGGCCGGACCATCCTGGTCGATGCCGGGCTCGGCGCGGCGCGGGCGATCTGCGATCAGGGGGTGGCGCTTCCGGATCTCGACCTCGTCGTCGTCACCCATCTGCATTCCGACCACTACCTCGAGCTCGGCCCTCTCCTCCACACGGCCTGGACCTGCGGCCGCACGCGACCCCTCCCCGTGATCGGGCCGGCCGGACTGGCCGAGTACTGGGACCAGTTCCTCCAAGCGATGGCGTCCGACGTGGATCTGCGCATGCGCGACGAGGGCCGCGTTCCGCTCGCGCCGCTGGCGCGGATCGGCGTGCTGGCGGCCGGACCGGTGTGGGAGGAGGACGGCCTTCGGGTGACCGCCATCCGCAATCACCATCCGCCCATCGCCGAGAGCTATGCGATCGCGCTCGAGGGCGGGGAACGCCGCATCGTGCTGTCGGGGGACACCGCGCCGTTCGAAGGCTGGGAGCGGTTCTGCGGGGGCGCCGATCTCCTGGTGCACGAAGCCATGCTGGGGGCCGGCGTGGACGCCCTGCTCGAGACCCTCCCGCACGCCGATCCCGAGCTGCGCGTGCATATTCTCCGGAGCCATACCGAGGCGGCCGAGGTCGGTCGGATCGCGCGGAACGCCGGGGTCGAGGCGCTCGCGCTGACGCATTTCGTCCCCGACGGCCTGCCGGACTTCGGGCGCGAGCGATTCGAGGCGGCGGTACGAGAGACGTATGACGGCCCCCTCCACATCGGGCGGGACGGACTCAGGATCCCCCTCTGACCAGCGTGCCGCGGGGAGCCGGACCGACTTCGTGGCCGCCGTTGGACCCCGGGCGCGCGCGAGAGGCATCTGCGCAACGGTGCGGTTGTCTTTTTGCAGCCCCCATGCCTTCCTCCCGGCAAACGGAGGGCGGACGAATCCTCCGCAGGGGGCGGACGGAGGTGATGGACAACTGGGACGATCTCCGCTTCGTGCTGGCGATGTCTCGCCACGGAACGATGTCGGCGGCGGCACGCCGTCTGTCGACGAACGTCGCGACCGTCTCCCGCCGCCTCGACCGTCTGAGCCAGGATCTTGGCCTCCCGCTCTTCGAGAAGCGCGGGCAGCACTGGGTGGCGACGCCCGCGGCGGACCGCCTGACGGAGATCGCCGCCACCATCGACCAGGAACTCCGCAGCAGCGCGCTGGCCCAGGCGACAGAGGCCGAGGGCATGCCCGTATCGCTCGAGATCGCCGCGCCCCCTGCGGTGAACGCGGCGCTCCTGCTGCCCCGGGTCGACGAGATGGTCGCGCGCTTTCCGCATATCCGGCCCTCGCTCGCGAACAAGGTGCTGTCCCAGGGCATCGGAGACGCCGACATCCAGATCAGGGTCGGACGGCCCGAGGGCGGACGGCTCCGGGCCCGGCGTCTCCTGAGCTACGTCTCGCGCGTGTACCACGGGCGGGTGCACCTGCTCGATGGCCGCTGGCTCGGCCTGACGAGGCGCTATGCCGAGGCGGACCAGCTTCCGGCGATCTACCCGGACGCCGATCCGATCCCGACGGTCAGCGTCGAGGAGATGTCGGTGCTCGCCGCGCTCGCCGCGCAGACGGGCCTGCCCGCCTACATCCCGGATTTCCTCGCCGCGCAGCACGAGGCGCTTCAGGCGGCGGACCTGCCCGACAACGCGCGGGACCGCGAACTCTGGATCGCCTACCACGAGACACGTCACGGCGACGAGGCGCTGCGCTCGGTGATCGACTGGATCGTGGAGATCGCCGCCCGCCTCGAGCACTGACCGGCCCGGGGCGCTCCCCCGCCCGCCTGTTGGCGTCCGGCGGGTCGCCGCGGCGCAGGATGGCGGGCCGCCCCTTCCCACCGATCCGCCCGCGTCGTATCGCTCTGGAATGACGCGCCCATTGCACATCGTCGGCGGCGGGATGGCCGGATCGGAAGCCGCGTGGCAGGCGGCTGAGGCCGGCGTTCCGGTCGTCATCCACGAGATGCGACCCAGGACCGGCACCTTCGCCCACCGGACCGGCGACCTCGCCGAGATGGTCTGCTCGAACTCGTTCCGGTCGGACGACGACGAGCGCAACGCCGTCGGCCTCCTGCACTGGGAGATGCGCCGGGCGGGCGGCCTGCTGATCTCAATGGCCGACGCGCACCGCCTCCCCGCCGGGGGTGCGCTGGCCGTGGATCGCGATGCCTTCTCCGGCGCGGTGACCCGGGCGCTGCGGGCGCATCCGATGGTCACCGTCACGGAGGAGGAGGTGACGTCGCTGCCCGAGGAGGGCCCCGTCATCGTCGCGACCGGCCCCCTGACCGGCTCGGCCCTCGCCGCGGCCATCGCAGACGCGACCGGACAGGACGCGCTGGCCTTCTTCGACGCGATCGCACCGATCGTCCACGCCGACAGCGTCGACATGTCGGTCGCGTGGCGGCAGTCGCGCTACGACAAGGGCGAGACGGAGGAGGAGCGGACGGCCTACCTCAACTGCCCGATGGACCGGGATCAGTACGAGGCCTTCGTGGACGCGCTTCTGGCCGCCGAGACGACGCCGTTCCGGGAGGGCGAGACGGCGGGCTACTTCGACGGCTGCCTGCCGATCGAGGTGATGGCCGAGCGTGGCCGGGAGACGCTCCGGTACGGCCCGATGAAGCCAGTCGGCCTGACCAACGAGCACGCACCGGATCGCAAGCCCCACGCCGTCGTCCAGCTCCGCCGCGACAACCGGCTGGGGACGCTCTACAACATCGTGGGCTTCCAGACGAAGATGCGCCACGGCGAGCAGGTCGAGGTGTTCCGGTCGATCCCGGGCCTGGGCGAGGCACGCTTCGCCCGGCTGGGCGGCATCCACCGCAACACGTTCATCAACTCGCCGACCCTACTGGATGGACAGATGCGCCTCCGGACGCGGCCGCACATCCGCTTCGCCGGGCAGATCACGGGCGTCGAGGGCTATGTCGAATCGGCCGCGATGGGCCTGCTGGCGGGGCGCCTCGCGGCGGCGGAGCTAAGGGGCGAGACGCTCCCGCCCGTCCCGGCGACGACGGCGACGGGCGCCCTCCTCGCCCACATCACCGGCGGGGCGGAGGCGCGGACGTTCCAGCCGATGAACGTGAACTTCGGCCTCTTCCCTCCGGCCGATGCGCGCGGCGGGCGCCGCCGGCGGGCGGAGCGGTACCTCGCCTACACGGCGCGCGCGAAGGGGGACTGGCACCGCTGGCTCGGCGCGGAACCGGCCCTGGCGGCGGAATGAGTGGGGTTGGCGACGGCGTCACCGATGGACTCTCGTTTGAGCGGAGCCCCCCGGAGGTCTGGAACCGCCTCGCCGGACGGGTGGAAGGCTGCGACTTCGAGCCGCCTAGTCGTCGCGATGCCGAGTTCATCCGATCCGCTCCGAGGCTCGCCGCCAGCGCGGGTATGCTGATCGATCGCGGCGAAGGAGGAGGGCTGCCTCATACCGCCCATTGCGCTGGCGTTGGCGCCGCCCCGGCCCGTCAAGACCTCTCGGGCGATGCGCATGTCATGGGTGTTGCTCGAACGGGGCATTCAATAGGCGGGCCCGGGCCCGCCCGCTCGGACGCCGCGGCCCCCTGATCGCCTGGCCGCTGCCGTGATCACCACGCGCTTCGCGCCCTCCCCGACCGGCCCCCTGCATCTCGGCCACGCCTACGCGGCACTCGAGGCGGAGCGGCTGGGCGACAGGCTGCTGCTGAGGATCGAGGACATCGACCGCGCCCGGAGCCGCGCGGAGTGGGAGCGGGCGATCCACGAGGACCTCGACTGGCTCGGCCTGCGGGTCTCGGGGCCGGTGATGCGACAGTCGGAGAGGCAAGGCGCCTATGACGAGGCCCTCGACCGGCTATGGCGGATGGGGCTCCTCTACCCCTGCTCCTGCCGTCGGCGGGACGTGCTGGACGCCGCCGCGCCGCAGGAGGGGGCGCCGCTCCACGGGCCAGACGGCGTGATCTACCCGGGGACGTGCCGACCCGCTGACCCCCTGCCCGGGCCTCCCACGGGTCCACGGCCTGCCGGCGCGCTCCGGCTCGACGCGCGCCGTGCCGTCCGGGCGCCGCTCGGCTGGACGGAGAAGGGCCGGACGCTCGGGATCCGTCCCGAGGTGTTCGCCGGAACCATCGGCGATGTCGTCGTCGCCCGCCGCGACATGGGAACGTCCTACCACCTCGCGGTGGTGGTCGACGACGCGGCGCAGGGAATCACGCTCGTGACCCGGGGGGAGGACCTCGCCGACGCGACGCCGATACACGTCGCGCTGCAGGTCCTGCTTGACCTGCCCCGCCCTGACTATCATCACCACCGGCTCGTCCGCGACGCGGAGGGCCGCAGGCTCGCCAAGCGCGACGACGCCAGGAGCCTGCGGAGCTACCGCGAGGCGGGCTGGACGCCCGGGGCCCTGCGCGCCCACCTGCGGCACAGCCTCGTCGCGCCGTGACGAAGGCCCTTCGCGGCAGGCGATGCTAATTCGACGCCCGCGACGGGATGCGGACGCCCCATGGTCGCCACCCGCGGTGAACGCGGTTCCGACATGGGGCAGCCGATCAGCCGGCCCGCTCCTGCAACGCGCGTTCGGCGAGTCGGGCGAGGAGCGACGCGCCGATCGGCGCGATTCGGTCGTTGAAGTCGTAGCGGGGATGGTGAAGGCCCGGCCCGTCGCCCGCGCCGAGCAGGAGGTAGGCGCCCGGCCGCGCCTCGAGCATGTAGGCGAAATCCTCGGCACCCATCTCCGGCCGCGCCGCGACCACGCTGTCGGACACCTCGGCGGCGACCCTCGCGGCGAAGGCCGCGCGCTCCGGGTCGTTGACGGTGGCCGGATACCCGCGGACGTAGCCGAGGCTCGCCTCGACGCCCATCGCCGCGGCCGTGCCCGAGACGATCTCACCCAGCCGGCGCTCGACCATGTCCCTCACCTCGGGCGCGAAGGTGCGGACGGTGCCGCCGAGCCACGCCGTCTCCGGCACCACGTTGTCGGCCGTGCCGCCTTCGACCTGGGTGATCGAGACGACGAGTGCGTCGGTCCCGCACCGGTTGCGGCTCGGGATGGTCTGGATGGCCTGTCCGAGGGCGAGGAGCGCCGCGATGGGATCCCGCGTCTCGTGCGGCATCGCGGCGTGGCCGCCCACGCCCGTGATCCCGACATGGAACGCGTCGACGGCGGCGAGGAGCGGCCCCGGGGCCGTAGCCACCTGCCCCTCCGGCAGCCCGGGGACGTTGTGCAGGCCGTAGACCTCCTCGATGCCGAAGCGCTCCATGAGGCCCTCCCGGACCATCACCTCGGCCCCTCCCCCGTCCTCCTCCGCCGGCTGGAAGACGAGCGCGACCCTCCCGCGGAATGCCCGCTCCCCGGCGAGGTGGCGCGCCGCGCCGAGGAGCATCGCCGTGTGGCCATCGTGGCCGCAGGCGTGCATCCGCCCCGGCGTCCGGCTCGCCCAGTCCGCCCCGGTGCGCTCCGTGATCGGCAGGGCGTCCATGTCCGCCCGGAGCGCGACGGTCGGTCCCTCGGCGCGTCCCCGGATCACCGCGACGATGCCGCTCGTCGCGATCCCCTCGTGGATCTCGTCCACGCCGATCTCGCGGAGCCGATCCCTGACGAAGGCGGAGGTCGATGGCAGGTCGAACCCCAGTTCCGGCATGCGGTGCAGCGCCCTGCGCCAGTCGGCGAGCTCGTCGGCGCGCGCGGCGATGGAGTCGATCACGGGCATGCTTGTCCTCCGCACGTCGGCATCGCAGAAATGCCGCGCTCGAGGAGACGCTGCAATGGATGAGATCCACGACGTCCCGGACGGCCTGCCGAGGCTCCTCGCCGTCATGGCCCGGCTCCGCGATCCGGTGTCCGGATGCCCGTGGGACATCGAGCAGGATTTCACGAGCATCGCGCCCTACACCATCGAGGAGGCCTACGAGGTCGAGGATGCCATCGGGCGCGGCGCCTGGGGGGAGCTCGAGGCCGAGCTCGGCGACCTTCTCCTGCAGGTCGTCTACCATGCCCGCATGGGCGAGGAGGCGGGCCATTTCGATTTCGCCTCGGTGGCCAGCGGCGTCACGGCGAAGATGATCCGCAGGCACCCCCACGTCTTCGGCGACGAGTCCAACGCGAAGTCCTCGGAGCAACAGTCGAGGGACTGGGAGGCGCAGAAGGCCGAGGAGCGGGGGCACGCCGGAGCGCTGGACGGCGTCGCGCGCAACCTCCCGGCGCTGACCCGCGCGCTCAAGCTCCAGCGTCGGGCCGCCCGGGTGGGGTTCGACTGGCCCGATGCGTCGGGTGCGCTCGCGAAGATCGTCGAGGAGGTGGGCGAACTCGCGGATGCCGGCCCTGCCGACCGCGAGCCGGAGGCCGGGGATCTGCTCTTCTCGGTCGTGAACCTCCTGCGGCACCTCGACGTGGATCCGGAGGCCGCGCTGCGGGCCGCGAACGAAAAGTTCGAGCGGCGGTTCGCCCGTGTGGAGGCCCTCCTCGCCGCCGACGGGAAACGCGCCGAGGACAGCGACCTCTCCGAACTGGACCGCCTCTGGGATCGGGCCAAGACGGCCGATTGATGTGGGACCCAACCTTCGAGATCGCCCGCCTTTGTCGGCGCTGCCGCGCGGTTCGGCCCTAGGCCTGGGATGAAGCCCGCCGTGCGATCGCCTCCGCGACGGCGTCGGCGATTCCCGTCCGCGAGGCTTCCGCGAAGGCCCGCGCGCGTTCGTGGTCCAGCATCCGGGCGAAGGGGGACGGCTCACCCGACGTCGATCCACCTGCCGAGGCCCAGGAGGGAGGCGACAGCGACCCGCCCCGCGCTCCCCCCGAGGCCGACAGGGCCTGGGCGAAGAGGAACGCCTCGAGCTCCCGTGCCTTGTCCTCCAGGGGCTCGACATGCCGCCCTCCGGGTTGGGCTGGTGCGCCATGCTGCGTCCGACCGATCTCCATGCCCGTGCCACCCTGCTGCCCATCCGACTGCCGACCGGGTAGCCGCCGCGGGTAAAGGGTTCGTCAACCGGCGCCTGCTACCCCCGGAGGCCTGTCCCATCGGGCGAAGGAGCTGGAAGAGTGCAGACAACAGGCATGCCCTTCGCCGTCACGCCCCGGCCCGGGTCCGAACCCGTCGAGCCGGTTATGACCCATCATGGCCACGAGGCCACCGCCGATGCCCAACTGAAGGCCGGGCGCGAGTTCGACATGCTGCTGCACTCCGTTGTCGGAGGGGAAAACACAGGGAATGACGAGGTCCTCCCCGGAGCCGACACCGGCGCCATTCCGCAGCGGGCGCAGGACGCGGAGGAGCAGTCTGCCGAGTCCGATGAGATTGCGCAGACGAGTGAGGTGGCGATGCAGCCGACGGAACCCGTCGCTGGGAAGATGTCGGGGTCTCGGGAAACGCCCGAGGTCGAAATACCACTGTCTGTGCTCCCGATGGGCACGCCGCGACCACGATCACCAGCTGGGCCTGACACGGGAGATTCAGCATCGCACGTGCCCAACGGCGGCATGAGTAAAGGTCACGGGGAGAGCCGTCTAACGTCTCCAGAGGCAAACATCACGCCTCGCACGGAAACGACCGCAAGTCCTGACGAGGCGGCCGGGGCTCCCGTCTTCGGTGGAGCAAGCTCCGTTTCGTCTGGGCGTGATCTCCATGCGGCCGCTCATACGGATGTCGGAATCGTCGCCGTCCGCGCAGGGCCAGCGACGCCGACCGTTCCCGGCAACGTCGTCGGACCAATCGGTCGGCTGGTCCACCCTGAGGTGGACCAAGGGCATGCAATGCCTGACGACGAGGGCGGCGAGAGCGATAAGCCTCGAGTTAGACGGGTGGAAGGTCCGGGGCTCCTCTCAAAGGGTCCTCCGACTGAGCCAACCCTGCCGCCGATCCAGCGTGCTGGGCTGCCACCTCACGAACAATCCGGCTTATCGACGTCGGTGATATTACCTGCCGGGGACGGAAGACGGCGGATGGCGACCCAAGGGCGTCCCGATGGGCACTTCGCCGATGCCGAACCCCGCCTGGACCCCGTCGTCACCGGACGACAATCGACAACGTTTAATCTCGGAGACCTGAGGGTTAAAAGTTTCGCGGCCCGCCGACCCCCAGCGGCCTCGCCGATCCCGGACACCAGCACGCCTGCGAAGCTGGGTCAGACGGGGGAACTTGGGGGTCTTCCCGAGACGGCCATTGGTCCAGCCGCAGCCTTCCCGGACGCCCCATTTCATCTCTCGACGGCAACCATCCCGGCGACAGGTCCTGTCCAGACGCCGTCCCCTCTCCCCGGCTTCCTCGGCCAGGCGGAAACGGCGCTGAGAGCACTTCTGGCGCAGTGGGAGGGAACGGGGAACGCGCCCGCCCCACCGCCACCCGGATCGCATCTGACCGAGGTGCAGCTCGCTCCGGAAGGGTCCGGGAAACTCCGGCTGATGATCCGCAGCGACGGCGAACAGGTGTCGGTTCTTGTCCAGGCGGAACGGACCGTCGTCGCGGAGGCGATGCGGCCTCATCTCGGAGAGCTGCAGCAGCGACTGGAGGCCGGGGGCCTGCGTCTTTCGGGCCTGGAGATCGTCGGCGGGCAGCAGGGCAGCGGCGGCAATTCCGCCCAGCCGCAGACGGGCCAGCCTTCCACGGGAGGCTTCGCCCAATCGGGCCCCGACGGCGGGGACGGCTCCGGTGGGGGTGCGCATCCGGAGGGCGCCCGATCCACCGGCGGCGACGACCCGGCCGATCGGAACGGCGACCGGCAGACCCCCGCCGCCCCCGTGCAAGCCGTCGGGCGATCCAGGCTCGACGTCACGATCTGAAGGAGGTCCGCATGATCCCGACACCGCAGGACACGGTCGCCGCCGGCCCGACCGTTCAGGGCGCCAGTTCCCGAAGCGAGGGTGGCACTGCGAGCCCGTCCCTCTCGTCCGACTTCGACACGTTCCTGAAGCTTCTGACCGCGCAGATCCGCAACCAGGATCCGCTCGAGCCGGGAGACGCGACGAAATACGCGAGCCAGCTCGCCACCTTCTCGAACGTCGAGCAGGCGGTGAGGACGAACACGCTCCTCGAGGAAATGCTCGAAGGCCAGGCGAGGGCCGAACTGACCGAGTTCGCCGGTTGGGTCGGACGAGACGTCCTCCATGACGGCCCGGTGCATCTGGACGACGATCCCGTCGAGCTCCGCATCGACGCGCCGGACGGGCTTGACGGTGCGAGGCTCGTGATCCGCTCGGACGGGCTGGAGGTCGGCCGGGTGCCGATCGATCCGTCGCAGGACCGGTTCACCTGGAAGGGCGAGGACGGGGCCGGCGGCCGTGTCGGGCCGGGGACCTACGAGCTCTCGGTCGAGGGGACGATAGGAGCGGCGCCCGTCGATCCCACCGTGCCTCTCCACCATTCGACCGTCCGCGAGGTCGTCCGCCAGGGCGGCGAAACGCTCCTGATGCTGCCGGGTGGGATCGCGATAGCACCCGACCGGGTCACTGGATTGGCCGGCTGACCGGTCGTTCACCAGATATCGGGAGCGTTCGGTTCACTCTCGGTCCGGCCGCCGGCTCAAGAGAATTGCCCCGGCTGGAGGCCCACGGTCCCCGCAGTCGGCCAGCACTAGAGCTCCGCCACACCGGACACGGGGGGCATTCTCGACCGAGCGACGCGAACGGGAGCCCCTACGGGGCGGCCGGAAGCGCCCGGCGGTAGAGGTGCCAGCTCGCATGGCCCAGCACCGGGAGGACGACGAGAAGGCCGAGGAACCAGGGAAGGAGCGCGAGGAACGTCGTCGCCGCGATGATGAAGGCCCAGACGAGCATCACGCCGAGGTTCCGGCGCGTGACGGACAGGCTGGCCCGCATCGCGGTGATGAAATCCACCTCGCGGTCGAGGAGCATCGGCAGGCTGACCGCGGTGAGCGCGAAGAGGAGGAACGCGCAGACGCCCCCGAAGACGATTTCCGCGAGGATCATGGCGAGGCCCGGGCCGCTGAGGTAGGTGGCGAGGTCGTCCGGCGGGCCGCGGAAGGCGGACGGGCCCATGAACAGCGCGAATATCATGTGGGCGAGGAACGACCAGAACAGCACGTAGATCAGGATCACCGCCCCGGCCCAGGGGATCTGCCGCGTCCGCTCGCGCCAGACGACCCCGAGGACCGGCCCGAAGGACAGGGGCACGCCGCGATCGAGGCGCCGGGAGACCTCGTAGAGGCCGACGGCGAGGAACGGGGCCGCCAGGGGGAAGGCGAGGGACAGGGTGAGCGTCCAGGTGAACAGGCCCGCGCCGAACTGGACGAGGATCAACCCGAGCGCGACGTAGACGGAGGCGAAGAAAAGGCCGAACTGGGGCGCGCGCAGGAAATCGCGGATGCCGGCGCGCAGGACGGCCACGATGTCGCCGAGCGTGAGATTCGCGACGGGGATCTGCCGTTTCGCACGGCGCGTGACCCCCTCACTCTGCGCGGGAGTGGCGTCGCGGCGCGGATCGGACGGCGGGGCGGATGCGCTCATGTGCGACAGCCTGCCACGTCCCGCCTCGCCGGTCGAGGGGGCCGCGTCACAGGCAACGGCCCGGCCGATGATATGGGCGGCCGAGCTTGACCTCCGCCCCGGCGCGCGGTTTGCAAGCCCAACCCTGCGCCCCAGACGGAGATCCACGATGGCGGACCCGAGCGCCGACGCCCTGCCCCTCCCCCCCTTCGTCACCCCGCCGGGAGAGACCGACGCACTCATGGTGTTCTGCGTCGCCCTCGTCATTGGGGTCGCGCTGCTCGGAGGGTCGTTCTACCTGAGGCTCCACTCCGTGCCCGACCGGATGGCGCATCGGGCCAACCACGCGCAGCTCCAACTCATCGGCATCCTCACCCTGCTCGCGCTCGTCACCCACAACAACCTGCTGTGGATCGCCGCGCTGGTAATCGCCGCGATCAACCCGCCGGACCTCATGACGCCGCTGCGCTCGATGGCCATCTCGCTGCGGAACCTCGCCGGCAAGCCGGAACGCCCCGGAGCCGTCGACCCGCTCGACGAGGAGGTCCTCGACGTCGAGGTCGAGTCCGTCAGGGACCAGCGCGCGAACCGTGACGCCGGTGCAGACCGGCCGCCGGCGGCGCGCGCGTCCGGATCGCGCCCGGAGCTGCGCGGTGCTTGAGTTCCTCCTCTGCTCCGCCGTCACGATCCTGCCGGACTACCTGTTCCGCCGCCACGTGCAGGGAAAGCGGATCGGGCACGAGATCACGCTCTACAGCGTCTGGTTCGAGCTGCGCTGGGGGATCGCGGCCTGCGCCATCCTCACGCTCATGCTCCTGACGATGATCTTCTACTTCCACCCGATGACGACGAACGTGACCTCCTTCTTCCGGACCGTCACGATCCTGCCGGAGACGTCGGGGCGGGTGGCGGAGGTCCTCGTCTCGAACGAGGAGCATGTCGAGGTGGGGCAGCCGCTTTTCCGGCTCGACGACGCGGACGCCCGGTCGGCGGTCGCGACCGCGGAATCCCGCGTGGCCGAGATCGCCGCGGCGGGGGACGTCGCGCTCGCCCGCCTCGCGGCCGCGGAGGGCGCGGTCGAGCAGGCCCGCGGCGCGCTCGAGGAGGCGCGCGAGGAGCTCGCCGTGCGGGTGGACCTGCGCGAACGCAACTCCACGGTCGTGAGCGAGCGGGAGATCGAGGCGCTGGAGAACGCCGCGCTCAGCGCACAGGGCGCGCTCGATGCGTCGCGCGCGAACCGGGACGCCGTGTCGGCGGAGATCGAGCGTGTCCTGCCCTCGCAGGCGGCCACCGCACAGGCCGCTCTGGCGGAGGCGCAGGTGACCCTGGATCAGACGGTGGTGCGCGCCGGCACCGATGGCCGGGTCGAGCAGTTCGCGCTGCAGCCGGGGGATTTCGTGAGCCCGCTGATGCGGCCGGCCGGCATCCTCGTGCCCACCGCGCCCGAGACCCGGGTGTTCCAGGCGGGGTTCGACCAGCTCGCCGCACAGGTCGTCCACGAGGGAATGCCCGTGGAGGTGACCTGCCTGACGAAGCCGTTCGACATCGTCACCATGAGGGTCACCGAGATACAGGGCGAGATCGCCGCGGGGCAGTTCAGGCCGACCGATCGCCTGCTCGACGTCTCGGAGCGGACGGAACCCGGCCTCCTCACCGTGCAGCTCACGCCGATCTGGCCCGAGGAGGTCGCCGACATCCCGCCGGGCTCCGCGTGCATCGGCAGCGGCTACACCGTGCCGCCCCACGGTTCGGGCCTGTTCATGCACGCCGTGGGCGCGACGGGCGTCGTCCACGCCGCGGGGTTGCGGCTCCGGGCGCTGTTCGCGCCCATACAAACGCTCGTCCTCTCGGGGCACTGATGCGCGGGGGCCGCTTGGGCCCCATTGGCGTGAGGCGAGGCGCCGCGCCGCGCGCGCGGAGGGCCCGACTTGCACGCCCCGGCCCTGCCCGCTAACCGCCCCGCGCGGACTGGAGGGGGGCGATGACGCGATTGGTGA
This sequence comes from uncultured Jannaschia sp., assembly GCA_964637265.1. Classification (GTDB taxonomy): domain Bacteria; phylum Pseudomonadota; class Alphaproteobacteria; order Rhodobacterales; family Rhodobacteraceae; genus Jannaschia. Next base: position 29,148 of record CAZWWR010000007.1, on the reverse strand, counting down.
TGAAGTTCGGCGGCACCTCGGTCGCCAACCTCGACCGCATCCGCCGGGCGGCCAAGCGCGTCGGCCGCGAGGTCGCGGCGGGCCACGAGGTCATCGTCGTCGTCAGCGCGATGGCCGGCAAGACGAACGAGCTGGTCGGCTGGGTCGGCGAGACGGGCGCCCTCTACGACGCGCGCGAGTACGACGCGGTCGTCTCCTCCGGCGAGAACGTGACCGCGGGGCTGATGGCCCTCGTGCTCCAGGAGATGGGCATCCCCGCCCGCTCTTGGCAGGGCTGGCAGGTGCCGCTGCGCACCTCGGCCGCGCATGGCAGCGCGCGGATCGAGGAGATCCCGACCGGGAACCTCGACGCGAAGTTCGCCGAAGGCATGAAAGTCGCCGTGATCGCGGGCTTCCAGGGCATCAGCGACGAGGGGCGCATCACGACGCTGGGCCGCGGCGGCTCGGACACGACCGCGGTGGCCTTCGCCGCCGCCCACGGCGCGCTGCGGTGCGACATCTACACGGACGTGGACGGCGTATACACGACCGATCCGAGGATCGTGGCGAAGGCCCGGAAGCTCGACCGGATCGCCTTCGAGGAGATGCTCGAGCTCGCGTCGCTCGGAGCGAAGGTGCTGCAGACGCGATCGGTGGAGCTCGCGATGCGGTACAAGGTACCGCTGCGGGTGCTGTCGAGCTTCGGGGAGATGGACGAGGGCGCAGGCACGCTCGTCTGCGACGAATCACAACTAGCGGGGTCGGACGAGATGGAGAGCAAGGCCGTCGCCGGAGTCGCGTTCAGCCGCGACGAGGCCAAGATGACGCTCGTGGACGTGGAGGACAGGCCGGGCGTCGCCCACGCCATCTTCGGCCCGCTGGCCGATGCCGGCGTGAACGTGGACATGATCGTGCAGAACATCTCCGAGGACGGGCGCACCGACATGACCTTCTCCCTGCCCGTGGATCAGGTCCCCCGCGCGCAGGGGGCGCTCGCGGCAGCGCAGTCGGCGGGTGAACTCGCCTACGAGGATCTTCTCACCGACACCGACACGAGCAAGGTCTCCGTGGTGGGCATCGGGATGCGGTCGCACGCGGGCGTCGCGGCGAAGATGTTCCGGGCGCTGAGCGAGGTCGGGATCAACATCAAGGTCATCACCACGTCGGAGATCAAGATCAGCGTCCTGATCGACCGCCGCTTCATGGAACTCGCCGTGCAACAACTCCACGACGCGTTCGAGCTGGAAGTCTCCTAGGAGCGCTCGAGAGGGGCCACGCCGGGGTCCCATCCGCGTGCGGCCGGACGCGCGACCGTTGCAAACCCTTGCAACGCTTCCCCTCCCCGCCCCCGCTCGCCTATAGCTTGCCTCATGGAAAGCCCACGCCGCATGCCGATCTCCGGCGAATCCGAGAGCCGCAAGCTGCTCCGGCGCCTGCAGGCCCTCATGGCCGAGGAGGCGCAGGGACAGGCGCGGCTCGACGCGATCGTGCACATGGTCGCCGACAGCATCGGTACCGAGGTCTGCTCCATCTACCTCCACCGCGATCTGGAGACGCTCGAGCTCTGCGCGACCGAGGGGCTCAAGCCGGAGGCCGTCCACGTCACGAGGCTCAGGGTCGGCGAGGGGCTCGTCGGGCGGGTGGCCCGGTCGGGGCTCGCGATCAACGCGGCGGACGCGCCGGCGGAGAAGGGGTTCCGGTACATGCCCGAGACGGGGGAGGAGCGCTATTCCTCCTTCCTCGGCGTGCCGATCCAGCGGCTCGGGGAGAGGCTCGGCGTGCTCGTCCTCCAGAGCCGGGAGGCCCGCGAGTTCTCCGAGGACGAGGTCTACGCCCTCGAGGTCGTGGCGATGGTCGTGGCCGAGATGGCGGAGCTCGGCGCCTTCGTCGGCGAAGGGGAGGCCCTTCGGCCGCGGCACAAGGCGCAGGTCCTCGTGCGGGGCCTCTGCGGGCAGGAGGGCGCGGCCGACGGCGTGGTGCATCTTCACGATCCCCGGGTCGTCGTCACGCGCCCCGTCGCCGACGATCCTGACCGCGAGCGTGCGAGGCTGCGACAGGCGGTCGAGCGGCTCCGAGCCATGGCGGACCGGATGCTCGACGCGGCCGGGGGCGAGGGCGGCGAGCAGGTCGAGGTCATCGAGGCCTATCGCATGTTCGCCTATTCCCGGTCTTGGCTCCGCCGGATGGAGGAGGCGATCGACCTCGGCCTCTCGGCCGAGGCGGCGGTCGAGAAGGAGCAGACGGCCACGCGGACCCGGATGGACAGCGCGCAGGATGCGTATCTCCGCGACCGTCTGGCAGATCTCGACGACCTGTCGAACCGGCTCCTCCGGGAGCTCACCGGCCAGGGCGCGGATGGCGGTGACCTGCCCGAGAACGCGGTGCTCGTCGCGCGCAACATCGGGCCGGGGGAACTCCTCGAATACGGTCGCAGGCTCAAGGCCGTGATCCTCGAGGAGGGCGCGGTCGGCAGCCATGCCACCGTGATCGCCCGGGCCTGGGCCATTCCGCTCGTCATCCAGGCGAGGGGGATCACGCAGGAGGCCCTGTCCGGCGACGTCGTCATGGTCGACGGCGATCAGGGCATCGTGCACCTGCGCCCGGACGACGCGGTGCGCTCCGCCTTCAACGAGAAGCTCGCCATGCGGGCCGAGGCCCAGCACCGCTACGCCTCGATCCGGGACACGGCCTGCGTCACGCGCTGCGGCGCGCGGATCGAGCTTCACATGAACGCGGGCCTCATGGCGGATCTGCCGAGCCTCGAAGGGTCGGGCGCCGAGGGGGTCGGGCTGTTCCGCACCGAGCTGCAGTTCCTCGTCCGCAACCAGATGCCGAAGCGTGCGGAACTCGCGGCGCTCTACGCCCGGGTCATGCGCGCCGCGGCCGGGAAGCGGGTGGCGTTCCGTACGCTCGACATCGGCTCCGACAAGGTGCTGCCCTACATGAAGCGCACGGACGAGCCGAACCCGGCGCTCGGCTGGAGGGCGATCCGGGTCGGACTCGACAAGCGCGGGGTCATGCGGATGCAGCTCCAGGCGCTCATCCGGGCGGCGGACGGCCAACCGCTCACCGTGATGTTCCCGTTCATCGCCCAGATGGACGAGTTCGTCGCCGCCCGCGCGCATTTGTGGCGTGAGCTGAATAGGGAGCGTTCCCTCGGCCATCCCCTGCCCTCCCGGCTGGAGGTCGGGGCGATGCTCGAGACACCGAGCCTCGCCTTCGCGCCGCGCAAGTTCTTCGAGGAGGCCGACTTCGTCTCCATCGGCGGCAACGACCTGAAGCAGTTCTTCTTCGCAGCCGACCGGGAGAACGAGCGCGTCCGCCGCCGGTACGACACGCTCAACGTCTCGTTTCTCTCGATCATCCACAAGATCGTGAAACGATGCGAGCAGACCGACACGCCGCTGAGCTTCTGCGGGGAGGATGCCGGACGGCCGGTGGAGGCGCTGTGCTTCGCGGCGATGGGCCTGCGGACGCTGTCGATGCGGCCGGCGAGCATCGGGCCGGTCAAGCACCTCCTGCTCCGATCCGATCTCGCCGAGGTCCGGCGCGTGATCGAGCGCGCCCGGATGGAAGGCGCGCAGAGCGTGCGCCCGGCGGTCATGGAGTATCTGCGCAGCGTCGGGTGATCGGCTCGTCCTAGGGGGACAGCCAGTCGAGGCTTTGTCCGTGGGGTCCCGCGAGCGCGAGCGGCCGCCCGTCGAGAGCAAGCACGAAGCGGCCCTCCGGTGTGCCCGGGGGCGCGTGGCCGGGGTGGACGCGGGGTCCCTCGTTCGCGATCCAGTCGACGCCGAGATCGTGGATCAACTCGACGAACCGGCTCCGGTCCGGCGGCTCGAGATACGCCATCACCGCTGTATGCATGACCACCACGCGCAGGCCCGAAGGGGCGCGGGAGATCATGGCCTCGGTGTCGTCGAGCAGATCCCCCCGGACGACATCGGGAGAGGCCGAGGCGGCGAGTTCGAGCGCGGCCTCGAGCCGGGCCCGGCGGCCGTGCTGTTCGGGCCAAACGAGGGCTTTGAGCCAGTCCGCCGCCTCCGGGTCGGCCGGGTCGAGGGGATCGAGGTCGAGCCCGGACCGCCACGCGATCTCGGGATGGCGCCCGGGCAGGGGCGCCGGGCCGGTGACAGCGCATGGAAACACCGGCGCGCGCGGAGAGGGTGAGGGAAGCCGCGCCCGGCCCCAATCGTAGCCGTACAGATCGGGCAGGAGGCACAGGCCGGCGGAGGCGCCTACCTCGATCAGCGCGAGCGGACCTTCGAGCAGACCCAATACGGGAACGAGACACGCGCAGCGCCCGGGCTCGTTCGTCTGCGTCCGGCGCGAGAGCATCACCGGGCGGACCTCGTCCCACCGTTCGAGGACATGCACCGGGAAGCCGGCCGCGTCGTCGGGAAGGCCCGCGGCGTGGCGCGTGGCGGCGAGCAGCAGGTTCGGCTGCCGCTTCGGCGGCGGCAGCTCCTCCAGCCGGGCGAGCAGCTCCGGACACGCGGCTACGGCGCGGCAGGCAGCGTCGTAGCTCGGCGACAGGCCGCACGTCTCCGTCTCCGCGAAGTGGAGGTAGCGAGCCGCGAGCGCGCCGCTCACTCGGCGGCCTGCGCTCCGGCCTTCAGGTCGAACGCGGCGCTCATGAGCTCGCGCGTGTACGGATGCGCCGGCGCGTCGAACACCTGCGTCGCCTCCCCGGCCTCGACCACGTCGCCCCGCTTCATCACCATGATCTTGTGGCTGAGCGCCCGCACCACCCGAAGGTCGTGCGAGATGAAGAGGTAGGCCAGCCCGTGCCGCCGTTGGAGGTCGCGCAGGAGATCGACGATCTGGACCTGCACCGTCTGGTCGAGCGCGCTGGTCGGCTCGTCGAGGACGACGAGCTTCGGCCGCAGGATCATCGCGCGGGCGATGGCGATGCGCTGCCTTTGACCCCCGGAGAACTCGTGCGGGTAGCGGTCCATCGAGGCCGGGTCGATCCCAGTCTCCGACAGGATGTCCGCCACCTGATCCCGGTGCGGGCGGTGATCCCCGGTGTCGTGGATGCGAAGGCCCTCCGCGACGATCTCGGCCACAGTCATCCGGGGGGACAGCGAGCCGTACGGGTCCTGGAACACGATCTGCATGTCCTGCCGCAGCCCGCGCATCTGGCGGGACTTGAGGACGTCGATGTCCCTCCCGAGGAAGACGATGCGCCCCTCCGAGGAGATGAGGCGCATCACCGCGAGGGCGAGCGTCGTCTTGCCGGAGCCCGACTCGCCGACGATGCCGACGGTCTCGCCGGCCCGCACGGCGAGCGTGGCCTCGTTGACGGCCTTCACGTGCCCCACGGTGCGCTTGAGGAGGCCGCGCTGGATCGGGAACCAGATCCTGAGCGCCTCCGTCGAGGCGACCTCGGGCGCGTCCTCCGGGACGGGTTCCGGGCGGCCCTTCGGTTCCGCGGCCAGGAGCATCCGCGTGTAGGGATGCTGCGGCGAGGCGAAGATCTCCCCGGTCGGGCCGTGCTCCACGATCTCCCCGTAGCGCATCACGTTGACCCGGTCGGCGATGCGGCGGACGATGCCCAGATCGTGCGTGATGAAAAGCATCGACAGGCCGGTACTGGCCTTCAGGTCCGCGAGGAGCTGCAGGATCTGGGCCTGGATCGTCACGTCCAGCGCCGTCGTGGGCTCGTCGGCGACGAGGAGCTTCGGCTCGTTGGCGAGGGCCATGGCGATCATCACCCGCTGCCGCTGGCCCCCGGAGAGCTGGTGCGGGTAGGCGCCCAGCCGGCTCTCCGCCTCGGGGATGCCGACCTGATGGAGGAGGTCGAGGGCGCGGGCCCGGGCCGAGGCGCCCTCGAGCCCCTGATGCACCCGCAGCGCCTCCCCGATCTGCTTGTCGATCGTGTGCAGCGGATTGAGCGACGTCATCGGCTCCTGGAAGATGAAGCTGATGTCGTTGCCCCGCACCGCGCGGAGGTCCGCCTCGGAGGCGCCCACCATCTCCCTGCCGCCATAGGTGACGGAACCCTCCACCCGCGCGCTGTCGGGAAGGAGGGACACGGTCGAGAGCGCGGTGACCGACTTCCCGGAGCCGCTCTCACCCACGAGGGCCACGGTCTCGCCCGGCCCGACGTCGAAGGAGACCCCGCGCACCGCGGGCGTAAGCCTGCCGTCCTGCGCGAAGGTGACTTGCAGGTCCCTGATCGAGAGAAGGCTCATTCCGCGGCCTCCTGCCGGCGGGCCGTCCGGGCGTCGGGCGACTGCTCCATCGAGGGCTCCGCCGTGGTCACCGGGGCGTTGAACGTCTTGCGCGGATCGAACGCGTCCCGGACGCCCTCGAAGATGAAGACGAGGAGCGACAGCATGATCGCGAAGGTGAAGAAGGCCGTGAAGCCGAGCCACGGCGCCTGAAGGTTCTGCTTCGCCTGAAGGGTGAGCTCGCCCAGCGAGGGCGCCGAGGAGGGCAGGCCGAACCCGAGGAAGTCGAGCGAGGCGAGGCCCCCGATCGTGCCGGTGACGATGAAGGGCAGGAAGGTGAGCGTTGCGACCATGGCGTTGGGCAGCACGTGGCGGAACATGATCGTCACGTTCGAGACGCCGAGCGCCCGGGCCGCACGGACGTACTCGAAGTTGCGCGCGCGCAGGAACTCGGCACGGACGACGCCGACGAGCGCAGTCCAGCCGAACAGCGTCATCAGCCCGACGAGCAGCCAGAAGTTCATCGGCAGGATCGCGGCGACGATGATGATGATGTAGAGGCTCGGCGTCGCGCCCCAGATCTCGATGATCCTCTGGAAGATGAGGTCGGTCCAGCCGCCGAAGAAGCCCTGCACGGCGCCGGCGGCGATGCCGACCACGGATGTCGCAACCGTCACGATGAGGGCGAAGGCCACCGAGAGGCGGAAGCCGTAGATCACGCGGGCCAGGACGTCGCGCGCGGTATCGTCCGTGCCGAGCCAATGGTCCCCGTCGGGGGCCGAGGGCGCGGCGCCGTCGATGTCGTTCACGGTGTCGTAGCTGTAGGGGATGACGGGCCACAGCAGCCAGCCCCGATCCACCTCAGTACCCTGGAAGGCGCCCGTCGCGCGGACCTCCTCCATGACCTCCTCGGGGGCGTCGAAGCAGTCTTCCAGACCGCCCGAGACGATGAGGCACTGGACCTCGGCGTCGCGGTAGACGGCCTCCGTCCGGAAATCCCCGCCGAACGCCGTCTCCGGGTAGAAGCGGAACACGGGGGTGTGCAGCTCGCCCTGATAGCTCACCAGAAGCGGCTTGTCGTTGGCGACGAGCTCGGCGCAGAGCGCGACCCCGAACAGGACGGAGAAGATCCAGAGCGACCACACGGCGCGGCGGTTGGCCTGAAAGTTGCGCCAGCGGCGCTGGTTGAGGGGGGAGAGGGCCATGGCTCAGGTCTCCCGGCTCTCGAAGTCGATGCGCGGGTCGATCCAGACGTAGCACAGGTCGGTGATGAGCCCCATGACGAGGCCGATCAGGGCGAAGGCGTAGAGCGTTCCGAACATCACCGGGTAGTCCCGGCTCACGGCGGCCTCGAAGCCCAGCCGCCCGAGCCCGTCGAGCGAGAAGATCGTCTCGATAATGAGCGACCCGCCGAAGAAGACCGAGACGAACAGCGCCGGGAAGCCGGAGATGACGATCAGCATCGCGTTCCGGAAGACGTGGCCGTAGAGGACGCGCGCCTCGGTCAGCCCCTTCGCCTTCGCGGTCATCACGTACTGCTTGCGGATCTCGTCGAGGAAGGAGTTCTTCGTCAGCAGCGTCAATCCCGCGAACGCCCCAATCACGCTGGCGGTCACGGGCAACGCGATGTGCCAGAAGTAGTCGAGCACCTTGCCTATGAGACTGAGCTCCTCCCAGTTGTCCGAGGTCAGCCCCCGGAGCGGAAACAGCTGGAGGTACGAGCCGCCGGCGAAGAGGACGAGCAGCAGGATGGCGAAGAGGAAGCCCGGGATCGCGTAGGCGACGATCACTATGCCGGAGGTCCAGGTGTCGAACCGGGACCCGTCTCGCACGGCCTTCCGGATTCCAAGCGGGATCGAGATGAGGTAGGCGATCAGCGTCGCCCAGAGGCCTAGCGTGATGGAGACGGGCATCTTCTCCAGCACGAGGTCCACGACCGAGATGGAGCGGAAGTAGCTCTCGCCGAAGTCGAAGCGCAGGTAGTTCCACATCATGTCGAGGAACCGCTCGAGAGGCGGCTTGTCGAAGCCGAACTGACGCTCGAGCTCGGCGATGAACTCGGGCGGCAATCCTTGCGCGCCCGCGTAGCGGCTCTCGCTGCCGCCGTCGCCTCCGATCTCCTGCTGCATCTCCGAGGCGCCGCCGCCCGAGATGTTGGCGAACACGTCGCCGCCGCCCTCCATCCGGGCGAGGATCTGCTCGATCGGGCCGCCGGGGACGAACTGGACCAAGGTGAAGTTGATGATCATGATCCCGAGCAGGGTCGGGATCATGAGCAGCAGGCGCCGGAGGATGTAGGCGCCCATTCAGAGGGCTCCGGAGGCGCGAAGCTCCTCGCCGCGCTCCGCGTCGTACCACCAGAAATCGAGCACCCCGAGGGCGAGCGGCGGCAGCGGATCCGGGTGGTCGTACTGGTCCCAGTAGGCGATCCAGTGGTCGCGGTTCTCCCACTGGGCCAGCCAGAAGCCGTGCGCCCGCAGCACCCGATCAAGCGCCCGGGCCCGGTCGCGCAGCGTATCGAGGTCGTCGGCCACGATGATCTCGGCGATGATCCTGTCAACCGCCGGGTCCGCCAGCCCCATGATGTTGCGGCTCGAATCCTCGCGCGTGGAGGAGTGGAACCACTGCTCGAGGCCCGGACCGGGCTCGAAGCCCTGCCCCGGCAGGATGTTCGAGAGATCCCACTCCCGCGAACGGCGCAGCTCGACGTACTGCGCCGTGTCGGTGCGCCTGAGCGACGCGTCGATCCCGATCGAGCGCAGGTTCTCGATGAAGGGGTTCATCACGCTGTCGAGGGCCGCGTCGAACTGGATGATGGAGAGCGTCAGGCGTTCGCCGTCGGGCCCCCTGAGCATGCCGTCGTCGGCCACCTCGTATCCGGCCTCTGAGAGCAGGGCCAGCGCGGCGCGGCGGGTCCGCCGGTCGGGGGCGTTGCCGGACGCATCGTTGACCGGGGGCATCGCGGCCTCATCGGTCAGGATGGACTCGTCGAGAAGCCCCTCCTCGACCAGCGGCTCCAGCACGGCGAGCTCGCCCTCGGTCGGCACGCCCTCGGCGGCGAGATCCGAGTTGCCCCAGAACGAGTAGGGGCGCTCGTACAGATCGTAGAAGAGCGTGCGGTTCGACCACTCGAAGTTGAACATCATGCGCACGGCGTCCCGCACCCTCGGGTCCTGCCACGGCTCCCTGCGCAGGTTGAAGGCCATCCCGCGGGCGTCGTCGATCGAGCCGTCGGGCAGGGTCGCGACGACGACGTCGCCCCGCCTCGAGGCGGGGAAGTCGTAGCCCGTCGCCCACTCGTTCGCGTTGGCGGGCGTCCGCACCGTGTACTCGCCGGCCTTGAACGCCTCGAGCGCGGCCGTCTGATCGAGGAAGGCCTCCACCCGGACGGCTTCGAAGTTGTTGCGGCCCCGGTTCATCGGGACGTCGGCACCCCACCAGTCCGGGTCGCGCACGTAGGTGACGGTGCGGCCCATGTCGACGTTCCCGAGGACGTAGGGGCCGGTGCCGAGGAAGGGGCGCTCGGCGCTCTCGTCGAGGCGCTGGCCGGTCTCCTCGAACCAGTCCTTCGACCAGACGAGCCAGGCCCCGGACTGCGAGACACGCGTCCTGAAGTCGGCCTCCGGGCCGAACTCGAACCGCACCGTGTGCGTGTCGATCGCCTCGATGCTCTCGTAGAAGGCGGCCATCGGCGTCCGGAACTCCGGGATGCCCTGCTCGAGAAACAGGTTGGCCGTGAACACCACGTCCTCCGCCGTCATCGGCGTGCCGTCGGAGAAGGTGACGTCGTCGCGCAGGTCGATCTCGAGCCATTCGAGGCTCTCCGGATAGCGGATCTGCGTGCACAGGTAGCAGTAGACCCCGTACGGATCGTCCGCCGCCGACGTCATGATCCGCTCGTACATCAGGCCGGTGCCGGTGGTCTGCGGCACGCCCTTGATGGTGTAAGGATTGAAGCTGTCGAAGGTGGCCAGGGTCGCGAAGGAGATCTCCCCGCCCTTCGGCGCGTCGAGGTTGACGTAGGAGAAGGGCTCGTCCGGTCCGTATTTCAGCTCGCCGAAGTTCGAGTACCCGTGGCTGACGATGATCCTGTCCTCGCCCTCGTCCGCGGTCACCGATGCCTGGGTGGTCTCCTGCGCGAGGGCAGGCACAGCCGCCAGCAGGAGGGACGCCGCGCTGAGCGGGATCGATCGAGCCATGAACCACGTCTCCCTGTGTTTCGGGTCGCGAGACAGAACGGCACCGTCGGGGGGAGGCGCAAGGGGGTGCGGGCGCGATCCGACTCACGTCCGGTTGAGGTAGGTGGCGGAATGCCACCGGAAAGGCATTGGAGGGCGAGGTCACTCCCGCATGGCGCGAACGCGGCCCCTGGGGCGGGACCCTGGGCGTGATGGGCGACATTCGTCCTATGGACCCGGGGCCGAAGGTGACGACCGGGGGTCCCCGTGCTAGATCACCCACCGAGGGAGGTTGTCCGGCCGCGTGGGGGCGCGGCCTGGGGGATCGCAGGAGGCCGCCCGTGACAGATCATTCTGCCGCTTCGACCGTTCTGGAAAGACCCGGGCGCAGGAGCGCGCCCGCCAAACATAGCGTGCCGGCGCTGCCCGAGGGTGAGCCGGGGGTCGCGCCCGAGACGCATCCGCTTCCGCTGATGGATTGGCGCAGCTTCGGCTGCAGGTCAGGCGACCGGGGCGAGTGACGCGAGGGGCCGGGGACGGACCTACTCGATCTTGCCCGCCGGGGTCGCGAAGACGCCCAGGGGCCACGAGCAGGAGAAGGTGAGACCGTCTGGCCGCCAGTCGAAGACGGGCTTGCCCTCGTAGGTCGCCGCCGTCATCGCCGTGAGCACCCGCATCCCGTATCCCTGCCGCGCGGGGGCTGCGTGCACGGCGGGGCCGCCCTCCTCCTTCCAGCTCAACAGGAAGGCGTTGCGGTCCAGCCGCACCTCGAGGCTGACGACGCCGTCCTCGACCGACAGAGCGCCGTACTTCGCGGCGTTGGTCACGAGTTCGTTCAGGACGAGAATGAAGGTCTGCGCCGCCGCAGGGTTCAGCTCGCAGGGGTCGAGGCGCGCGGTCACCCGCCCTGAGGCGATCAGCGGGCCGAGAACCGCGTCGACCAGCCAGCCGATCCGCGCATCCCGCTCGCCACCGGCGGTGAAGGTCAGGTCGTTGACCTTGGCGAGCGCACTGAGGCGCCCCGAATAGGCGTCCCGGAGGTCGTCCACGCTCGTCGCCGTGCGGGCCGCCATGTTGAACATGCTGCCGACCAGCGACAAAACGTTCTTGAGGCGGTGAGCCATCTCCCCGGCCAGAAGCTCCGCCCGCTCCTGCCCCTGGCGCATGGACGTCACGTCCACGTTCACGCCGACGAGGTAGGCGGCGCCCTCCTCGTTGCGGATCAGGCGCCCCGTGCCCTCGAGCCAGATGAGCCGGCCGTCGGGACGATGGAAGCGGAAGCGCGTCCGGTAGTCCGCAGCGCCCTTCATGGCATCGGCAAGGGCCGCCTCGACCTCCGCCCGGTCGTCCGGGTCGACACGATCGGTGAAGGAGGAGGCGTCGCGCTCGTCAATCCAGTCCTCGAGGCCCGTCATCTCGCGGAGGGTGCGATCGATCCGCGCCCGCCCCGATTCCGGCTCGACGACCCAGCGCCCGATGCCGCCCGCGAGGGAGGCGAGCTCCTGCCAGGTCTCCCGGGGCAGGCGCACCGTCCATTCGCCATACTCGCGTTCCTTCGGCATGGCCCCCTCGCTCGCCCGAACCAACGGGGTCTTAGACACCGAAATGCAAGGCTTTCAACCCCGAGAGGTGGCCCCTTCCGCCGAATGCACATAATCGATAGGGCGGGGCCCGGAGGCGCGATGATCACGCTCGATATCCTGTCCGACCCGATCTGTCCCTGGTGCCTGATCGGCCTCGCGCGGCTGAACCGGGCACTCGAGGCGCGGCCAGGACACGGCTTCACCCTCGCGTGGCATCCGTTCATGCTGAACCCCGACATGCCGGCGGACGGCATGGACCGCCGCGCCTATCTCGAGGCGAAGTTCGGCGGCCGGGAGGGCGCGGTCGAGGCCTACGCACCGGTCGTCGAGGCGCTGGAGGCGGAAGGCCTCGACGTGGACCTGGCCGCGATCCGTCGCACGCCAGCGACGCTCGACGCGCACCGCCTGATCCACTGGGCGGGGCTCGAGGGCAGCCAGACGCCGGTGGCACGAGCCCTGTTCGACGCCTACTTCCGGGAGGGGCGGGACATCGGCGACCGGGCGGAACTCGTGGCGGTCGCACGGGCCTGCGGGCTCGACGGGGAGATGGTCGACCGACTGCTCCGCGGTCCCGCCGACCGGGACGAGATTAGGGCCCGCGACGCGCATGCCCGCGCGCGGGGCGTGACCGGCGTGCCGACCTTCGTCATCGGGGGCCGCTCCGTCGTGGTCGGCGCGCAGCCCGCCGCGACATGGGAGCAGATCATCGACGAGCTGGCCGAGGCGGGCGTCGACGGCCTCCCGGGATGAGCGAAGCTCGCCGCGCGCCCCGCGCCCGCCTCTCGGAACCTGAATTCGTCGCCCTCATGGCGATGCTTGCGGCGACCATCGCCTTCTCGATCGACGCGATGCTGCCCGCCCTGCCCCGGATCGGCGCCGAACTCTCTCCCGACGCGCCCAACGCCGCGCAACTTGTCGTCACATCCTTCGTCCTCGGCATGGGTCTCGCGACGCTCTTCGTGGGCCCGCTCTCCGACGCGTTCGGGAGGAAGCCGGTGATGCTCGGCGGCGCCGCGCTCTACTGCGTCGGCGCGGCGCTCGGCGCGATGGCCGACAGCCTGGCCATGCTGCTCGCGGCCCGCGTCCTGCAGGGCATGGGCGCGGCCGGCCCGCGCGTCGTGGCGCAGGCCATGATCCGGGATCTCTACGCCGGGCGGGGGATGGCGCGGATCTCCTCCTTCGTGATGATGGTGTTCACGCTCTTTCCCGCGGTCGCGCCCCTGATCGGCGCAGGCATCATCTCGCTCACCGACTGGCACGGCGTTTTCTGGTCCTTCGTCGTCTTCTCGATGCTCTCCGCCTGCTGGCTCGCCATCCGTCAGCCCGAGACGCTCCCTCCGGAGCGCCGCCGCCCGCTACGGCACCGCGCGCTCCTCGCGGGCGCGAGGGAGGTCGTGGCGCATCCCGTCGTCCGGCGGGCGATGGTGGTGCAGGCGATGATCTACGGCGGGCTCTTCGCGACCATCTCCTCGGTCCAGCCCATCTACGACGTCACCTTCGGCAAGGGCGGAAGCTTCCCGCTCTGGTTCGGCGCCGTCGCCCTGATCTCCGGAACGGCGTCCCTCCTGAACGCGACGCTCGTGATGCGGTTCGGGATGCGCTACCTGCTCCGGCGGGCCCTGGCCCTTCAGGCGACCCTCTCGCTGGCGATGGCCGCCGCCTGGGCCGGAGGCGCCATCCCGGCACCGCTGGAGTTCCCGGCCTTCCTCCTCTGGCAGATCGGAAGCTTCGCGCTCGCGGGCCTGACGATCGGCAACGTGCAGGCCATCGCGATGGAGCCGATGGGCCATAACGCGGGAATGGCCGCCTCGGTGATCTCGTCGGCGGCGACGGTGGGCGCCGTCGCCATGGCCGCACCCATCGGGCTCGCCTTCGACGGGACGCCCCTGCCCCTCACGCTCGGTGTCGGCGCGATCCTCGCGGCCGCGCTCCTGCTCAGCGGGAGCCTGAGGGAGGGTGCGGTCGCGGCCACGCCGCGGGCCTGAAGGTCGGCCGCCCGGGTCTCAGGGCATCGGCCCGCCCAGCGCCGCCTCGAAGACATCGTACCACGCCCTCCGGCCAACCGTGGCATTGAGCGCCGCACGGGCGGAGGCGACCCGGGCGGGCGACGTCGTGCCGAGGACCGGGACCATCCCGGATGGGTGGGCGAGGACCCATGCCAGTGCGGCCCCGTCCCGCCCCAGCCCCACGGGCTGGCCGAGCGCGTCCAACGCGTCCGCCACCGCCCGGCCGCGCCGGTCCATCTCCTCCGCGCGGCCCAAAAGGCGACCCCCGCCCAGGGGTGACCATGCCATCGGAACGATCCCGGCCTCCTGGCACAGATCGAGCGTCCCGTCCCTCAGGGCGCCCACCTCGAGCGGCGACGCCTCGACCTGGTTGACCGCCGGCGGGCGGCCGAGATGCGCGGCCAGAGCGCGGACCTGCGACGGGCGGTAGTTCGAGACGCCCACCGCCGCGACCTTGCCGGCCTCCAGCAGCGCGCCGAGCGCATCGGCCACCTCGGTGTGGGAGGTCAGGTCGTCCGGCCTGTGCACGAGGAAGAGGTCGATCCGGTCCGTCCGGAGCCTGCGCAGGGAAGCGTCGCAGGAGGCGAGGAGCGCATCGTGCGACGAGTCGTACGGCTTCCCCGGCTCGATCCCCGCCTTCGTGACAAGGATGGCACCGTCCCGGAGGTCGGGCGTCTCGGAGTAGGCCTGTCCCAGCCTCTCCTCCACGTCGCCGAAGCCCGGTCCCCCGACGCCGTAGATCGGCGCGGTGTCGACGATCGTCAGGCCGGCCTCGCGGCCCGCCTCTAGGAGCGCCCGAACGGACGCCGGCGCGGCCCCGGCGAGGCGCATCGTGCCGACCGCGAGGCGCGCCGCCCGCCGCCCCGCGAACGAGGCGTCCGGCCGCGGCTGAATCAGGTCTTCGCCTCCCTCGGCGGCCACTACTCCCAACCCTCCCGGATGAGTGCCGCCGCCTCGGGGGCGAAGTAGGTGAGCACGCCGTCGCAGCCCGCCCGCCGGAAGGCCATCAGGCTTTCCATCATAATCCGGCGCCCGTCGATCCAGCCATGCGCGGCGGCGGCCCGGATCATCGCGTACTCCCCGGACACCTGATAGGCGAAGGTCGGCACGCCGAAGCGGTCCTTCACCTGTCGGCAGAGGTCGAGATAGGGCAGCCCGGGCTTGACCATCACCATGTCCGCGCCCTCCGCGATGTCCCGCTCCACGCAGCGGAGCGCCTCGCGCGCGTTGAGCGGGTCGATCTGGTAGGTCTTCTTGTCGCCCTTGAGGGCACCGGACGCCCCGACGGCGTCCCGGAAGGGCCCGTAGAAGGCGGAGGCGAACTTGGCCGCGTAGGACATGATCGTCACGCGCTGGTGCCCCGCGTCCTCCAGGGCCTCGCGGATCGCCCCGATCCGGCCGTCCATCATGTCGGACGGCCCGAGGATGTCCGCGCCCGCCTCGGCCTGCGCCAATGCCATCCTGACGAGCGCCTCCACGGTCTCGTCGTTCACGATCTCGCCCTCGCGGACGATCCCGTCATGGCCCTGCGCGTTGTAGGGATCGAGCGCGATGTCGGTCATCACCGCTACGTTCGGCGCGGCCGCCTTCACCGCGCGGATCGCCCGGTTGCAGAGGTTCTCGGGGTTCCACGCCTCCTCGCAGAGGTCGGTCTTCAGCGAGGGGTCGGTGTAGGGGAACAGGCAGATCGCGCGGACGCCGAGCGCCTCGGCCTGTTCCGCCGCCTCGACGATCCCGTCGATCGACCGGCGGGTCACGCCGGGCATGGAGGCCACCTCCTCCCGCACGCCCTCCCCGTCGCGGACGAAGACCGGCCAGATCAGATCGTCCGCCGAGAGCCGCTCCTCGCGGACCAGCGCCCGGAGGGCCGGCGTCCCGCGGGTCCGGCGCATCCTGGTCGTCGGATGGGGAGCGAAGCGGTGCGGCATGGTCGGGCTCCGGCGGCGGGATCGGGCCACGCGTTCGGGGCACGGACGCGCGCATCTCTGGGTTGCACGTCTGCACCCCGCGGCACAAGCCGCCCGCGGCGTGCCTTGCACTCCCCGCCTGCGCCGGGCGACATGGCCGCAGCTCCGAGGGGGGGCTCGGAGCGGGGACGGACGGCGAGGTGGATCTGTACTGGATTGAGACGGCGCTCGAGGTCATCGATCTCCGTTCGTTCTCGAACCTGTGGTTCTGGATCGCCCTGGCGGCCCTCTGGTCGAGCGCCGCGCACTGGGCCGTGGGCGTGCCGTTCGACCTCGTGCGCCGCGCCATCCGCGGGGACGAGCGGGCCGCCTACGACGTCGAGGCGCTCGCCCGGATCCACGCCCGGCGGCTGATGCATCAGGCCGAGGTCGCGGGGGTGCTCACCGTGGGGCTGACGTTCTTCACGCTCGCGGTCCTCGCCACGCTCGGTTTCGTCTACGGCATCGAACCGGCGCAGGCGGTGTTCCTCCTCCTGCTCCCCCTCTCGCTGCTCGCGTGGCTCAACCTGCGCACCGCGCGCAGGGTGGAGGAAGCCGACCTGGCGACCCTTGTGCGCCTGCTCTACCGCCATCGCCGCATCGTTCAGGCGGTCGGGGTCGCCTCCATCCTCGCCACGGCGATGTGGGGGATGTGGGTGAACGTAACGGCAAGCGTGCTCTGACCCCGACCGGCCCGCGCCCGCGCCGTTGACACCGCGACGCGCGTGGTTAGGTCGCGCGCATGCCCGACACCTCCCGCCCCGCCGCGCCCGAGGCGCCCCCGCCCGGGCCCCTCCCTCCGGGCCATCTCCGCGCGGGCGGGGCGCCGGAAGGCTTCGACGCGCGCCTGCTGCTGCGGGAGCTCGAGCGCGGGGCGCCGGTGGTCCACGTGGCCCGTGACGACAAGCGGTCCGCGGCCACCCGCGACGCCCTCCGCTTCTGGGCCCCCGGCACGCCCGTGCTCCGCTTCCCGGCCTGGGACTGCCTGCCCTACGATCGCGCCTCGCCGAACCCCGAGATCGCCGCGGACCGAATGGCCACGCTCGCGCTTCTCGCGCACGGGTTCGACGGACCGGTCGTCCTGCTGACCACGCTCGCCGCGATGACCCAGCGCGTGCCCGCACGCGCGACGCTGCGGGGCGCTGCCTTTGCCGCCCGGCGGGACCAGCGCATCGACGAGGAGGCGCTTCGGACGTTCCTCGTGCGGATGGGCTTCACCCAGACGCCGACCGTCACCGAGGCGGGGGACTGGTCGCCGCGCGGGGGGATCATCGACATCTGGCCACCCGGCCAGCCGCAGCCCGTGCGGCTCGACCTCTTCGGCGACACGCTCGACGGGCTCCGACGGTTCGACCCCGTAACGCAGCGCACGACCGAGCAGCTCGACGCCATCGAGCTCGCGCCGGTCTCTGAGGTCATCCTCGACGGCCCGGCGATCACGCGGTTCCGCCAGAACTACCGGCTCGCCTTCGGGGCGGCCGGCACCGACGATCCA
Organism: uncultured Jannaschia sp.; assembly: GCA_964637265.1. Classification (GTDB taxonomy): domain Bacteria; phylum Pseudomonadota; class Alphaproteobacteria; order Rhodobacterales; family Rhodobacteraceae; genus Jannaschia. Next base: position 11,788 of record CAZWWR010000007.1, on the reverse strand, counting down.
CTCTACGAGGCCGTGACCGCAGGCCGCAAGGCACAGGGCATGGAACACTGGCTCCCGTTCTTCCACGAGCGGCTGGAGACGCTCGCGGACTACCTGCCGAACGCCTCGGTGGTAATGGACGACGGATCCCCGGCGCGGCACTCCGAACGGTGGGACCAGATCCGGGACATGTACGAGAACAGGATGGAGGCCCTGCGTGCGCGGGGGCGGGTCGACTCGGTCTACAAGCCCGTGCCGCCCGACGCCCTCTATCTTGATCCGCCGGCCCTCGAGGCAGCGCTGTCGGAGCGGCGCGTCCTCCACCTGTCGCCCTTCCCGGCAGCGCCAGGCCCGAACGTGATCGATGCGGGCGGGCGGGTCGGCCGGTCCTTCGCGCCGGAACGGCAGAGGGAGGACGTCTCTCTCTTCGGCGCGCTCGGCGATCACATCGCCGAGAAGCGCGCCGACGGCGCCGTCGTCATCGCCTCCTACTCGAAGGGCGCGCGCGAGCGGATCGAGGGTCTGCTGGAGGACCAGGGCGTCGAGGGCATGTCGCACGTCGCCGAGGCGGACGACGTTCCCCGTGGCGGCCTGGGCCTCGCGGTCTGGGCGCTGGAGCGGGGTTTCGAGGGGCCGGTCGGCGGCGCCGGGGGGAAGCCGGGCCATCGCCTCACCGTCATCTCGGAGCAGGACGTCCTCGGCGAGCGGCTGATCCGGGGGCCGCGGAAGAAGCGCCGGGCCGAGAACTTCATCACCGAGGCGCAGTCGCTCTCCGTGGGCGACCTCGTCGTCCATGTCGATCACGGGGTCGGCCGGTACCTCGGGCTGGAGACGGTGACGGCCGCCGGGGCGCCGCACGAATGCCTCGCGCTCGAATACGCGGGCGGGGACAGGCTCTACCTGCCCGTCGAGAACGTCGAACTGCTCAGCCGCTACGGCGCCGAGGAGGGCCTCCTCGACCGGCTCGGCGGCGGGGCGTGGCAGGCCCGCAAGGCCCGCCTGAAGGAGCGGATCCGGCAGATCGCCGACCGTCTCATGCGCATCGCGGCCGAGCGGTCGCTGCGGCAGGCGCCGATCCTCGAGCCCCCGCAGGACATGTGGGAGACGTTCGCCGCCCGCTTCCCCTACGAGGAGACGGACGACCAGCTCACCGCTATCGAGGACGTGGCACGCGACCTGGCCTCGGGGCGGCCGATGGACCGGCTCGTCGTCGGGGACGTGGGCTTCGGCAAGACGGAGGTGGCGATGAGGGCGGCGTTCATCGCCGCGACCTCCGGCAAGCAGGTGGCGGTGATCGCGCCCACCACCCTTCTCGCGCGTCAGCATGCGAAGTCCTTCCAGGACCGCTTCCGCGGGTTCCCCCTCGTCGTGAGACAGCTCTCGCGCTTCGTACCCGCGAAGCAGGCGGCCGAGACGCGCAAGGGCATCGCGGAGGGCACGGTCGACATCGCTATCGGCACCCACGCGCTTCTGGCCAAGCAGGTCCGATTCCGCGAACTCGGCCTCCTCGTCATCGACGAGGAACAGCATTTCGGCGTGACCCACAAGGAGCGGCTGAAGGAGATGCGCTCCGACGTCCACGTGCTCACGCTCTCCGCGACCCCGATCCCGCGGACGCTCCAGATGTCGCTCACCGGCGTGCGGGACCTTTCCGTGATCGGCACGCCCCCGGTCGACCGGCTGGCGATCCGGACCTACGTGAGCGAGTTCGACACCGTCACCGTCCGCGAGGCGCTGCTGCGGGAGCGGTATCGCGGGGGGCAGTCCTTCGTCGTCGTCCCACGCATCTCCGACCTCTCGGAGATGGAGCAGTTCCTGCGGGAGCAGGTGCCCGAATGCTCCTACGTGATCGCCCACGGTCAGCTCGCCGCGGGCGACCTCGACGAGCGGATGAACCAGTTCTACGACGGCCGCTTCGACGTCCTGCTGTCCACCACGATCATCGAGAGCGGGATCGACATCCCGACGGCCAACACGATGGTGATCTGGCGGGCCGACATGTTCGGCCTGGCGCAACTCTACCAGATCCGGGGCCGCGTCGGACGCTCCAAGACGCGCGCCTACGCCTACCTCACGACGAAGCCCAAGGCGAAGCTGACGCCCGCCGCGGAGAAGCGTCTCAAGGCCCTGGGGAGCATCGACGGGCTCGGGGCGGGCTTCAACATCGCCTCGCAGGATCTCGACATCCGCGGCGGAGGCAACATCGTCGGCGAAGAGCAGTCGGGCCACGTCAAGGAGGTCGGGTTCGAACTCTACCAGTCGATGCTCGAGGAGACGATCGAGAAGCTCAAGTCCGGCGACGCGGGCCTGGCGGACGCCCTCTCGGACGACTGGTCCCCGCAGATCGCCCTCGGGGTGCCCGTGCTCATCCCGGAGGACTACGTCCCCGACCTCGACCTGCGGCTGGGCCTCTACCGCCGCCTGTCGGGCCTCGAGAAGAAGGTCGAGCTCGAGGGCTTCGCGGCCGAGCTGATCGACCGGTTCGGACCCCTGCCCCGCGAGGTGAACGTCCTGATCCGCGTGGTGCGCATCAAGGCGATGTGCAAGGCGGCGGGCATCGAGAAGCTCAGCGTCGGGGAGAAGGGCGCGACGGTCGAGTTCCACGGCAACCGCTTCGCCGACCCCCAGGCCCTCGTGACGTGGCTGAAGGCGCAGTCCAACGCGCAGGTGAAGGGCGACAAGGTCGTGGTTCGCGGCGGCTACGGCTCCGAGGCCGAGCGGATCAAGGGCGCCTTCGCGATCGCCCGCGACCTCGCCGTCGCCGCGGGAGCGGTGAAGGTGAAGGGCGGCTAGCGGTCAGGCGTCCCGCAGCCGGGCCATCATGTCGACGTTGCGGCAGGCGGGCGGAGCCTCCGCCTCCCCCCAGTCGCAGGCTTCGAGCCAGCGGCGGCACCCCGACCATGTGCACTCCCGGCACCGGGCGACGGCGCCCGCCCACTCCTCCTGCCCGAGGCGCCCGGCCTCCTGCGCGGTGGCGAGATCGATGCCGTTCGCGCGGGCCATGCCGCGGATGAGTTCGAGATGCTCGCGCGCATCTCCCAGAGGTCTGATGTGATCGGACATGGGCACCTCCTGTCGGGTGCCGGGTGACACGGCCGGCCGGCCGGTGCCTTGATCCGTGTCAACCAAGCCTCACAGCGAGGATGCCGTGCGGCGCACCGTTTCCACCCTCTGGGCATTGGGCGGATGGGTGCCGAGGAACCGGTCGCCGGGGTCGGGGATGCGGAAGAAGTACTCCGCCCCGCGAAGCGGATCGTAGCCCGCGCGCGCGGTGATCACCGTCCCCAGCGCGTCCGCCTCGAGCTCGTGCTCGCGCGAGTAGGTCCGCGCGCCCACCACCGCGCCGGCCTGCGCGATCTGATCCACCGTGAGGGCGTCGGCCCCCGCCGCGGTGGCGATCAGGCCGCCGATCAACGCGCCGGCGGCGGCCGATTCCCGCTGCTGGCCCAGATGGCCCTCGATGTGGTGCGCCGCCTCGTGACCGATCACGAAGGCGATCTCGTCCTGGTTGCGCGCGTCCGCGATGAGCGACTGCGTGAAGGTGAGGATCGGCCGGCCCGAGCGGTCGATGGTCTGGAAGGCGTTGACCGGCAGGCGCGGGTCCGGGTGGACGCGGAGTAGGAAGTCGCAGTTCGTGGCCGGTCCGGTCCGTTCCCGGCACAGCCGTTCCGCCACGGGCTCCACCCTCCCGGCCGCGGCCACGAAGTTCGCCTGCGCGGTGGAGGGCGCCACGCGGTCGGCGACGCGCTGCGGCTGGGCGTCGGACGCCTCCGGCAGCGTGATCGGGCCCGGGGGCGCCACGGTGCAGGCCGCAAGGAAACTGCCGGTCGCGGCCGCCGCGATCCATCGCCTCATGGCAACTCTCCTGACGCAATCTAACTGCGACGGAGTATAGGAGCGGCGGGGGGAATGTCAGTGCGGACCGACCAGGACCGACGCACCGGGGACACAGGGCTCCGGGTGCTGTACAACGGCGAATGCCCGATCTGCTCCCGCGAGATCCGCTCCTACGAGGCCCAGGCGGAGCGGGCCGGTCGGCCGATCGCCTTCGATGCCCTCGGCAGCGAGGAGGCCGAGCGCTGGGGCATCGGCCGGGATGCGGCCGCGCGCCGCCTGCACGTCCGGCGCGGTGGCGAGACGCTCGAGGGCCTCGACGCGTTCGTCGCCCTGTGGGAGGAGCTTCCGCGGCTCCGCTGGCTCGCCCGCGCCGTTTCGCTGCCCGGCCTGCGCCCCCTGGTGGAGGTGATCTACGAACGTGCGGCGGCACCCCTCCTCTACGCGATGGACCGTCGCCGGCGCAGGCGCGGGGGAACAGGCTGATGTTCTCGATCGAACACGCCTTCGATGCCACGGTCATCACGCTCGTGGACGAGCCGGAGCAGGGAGCCGCTCCGGCCGAGGACGTGGTCGTCTCGGCCTTCGAGGAATGCGTGACCCTCGTCCAGCTCGACCCGAGGGGACGGGAGCAACGCGTCACGCTCTCTCCCTCCCAGTTGAGGGATCTCGCCGCCGCCCTCGACCTGCCGGAAGGCGTCTACCGCCGGGGCTCCCGCTCCTGACCTCTCGCCGGTCCGCCATCCTCCGGCGCTTCGACAGGCGCGAGAACCTTGTACGGCGGACCACGTGGCACGGAGGGTTGGAGCCTTCCGACGGACCGTGCGAGGCCAGCGATCAAGCGTCCCTTCGGGCGGCCCTATACGGCAGGAGCCGTGATCAACCCTCATGGCGAGGCAGGCCATGGCACCGCTGATCGCCTCACCCGGCCAGTCGAACGGGACCCGGCGCCACAAACCGGCGCCCCGGCACCCGCGGACTCATGCCTTCTTGAGCAGCGCCCCCGCCACCGGGACCTTCTTCGGCCGGTCGGAGAGGCCCCTCAGGATCTGTGCCAGCTCCGGCTCGTCGACGCGCTTGGCCGCCGAGGCCGCGCTGAACCAGCGACGACGGCGTTCGTCCCGCTCCTTCCACCGGCGCTTCAGCTTGTCGACGATCATCGGATACACGTCGACCTCGACCGGGACGGTCTTCCCGTCCGCGAGGACCTTGTCGTACCGGTACGTGCCGCAGGATTCCCGGGCGATGCGCCCCACCGCGCCCGCTTCCTCCAGCGCCTCGATCGCCGCCGCGTCCCACGGCGCGGTCTTCTCCATGGTCCAGCCCTTGGGCACGATCCATCGACCGGTGTCGCGCGAGGTGATCATGAGCACCTTCACGACACCCTTCTCTAGTCGCAGCGGCATCGCTGCGATCTGCAGTGTGGCATCGCGCATCGGTCGGCTCCGGGGCTTGGCCAAGCCCGAACGAAAGAAACAATGGCCGTGATAGTGATAACTCGCCGTTTACTCAGCTAGTCCGCCTCACCGCAAGTCCACCCCTACGCGCGGTCTCTCACGATGCCCGCGAAGCGGTCGAAGATCGAGGCGGCCCCGGCGATCAGGTGCCCGTCCCCGAGAATGTCCTGCCCTTCGCGGATCGGCTCGACCAGTCCGCCCGCCTCCCGGACGATGACCACCCCGGCCGCGATGTCCCAGGCGTTGAGACCCCGCTCCCAGAAACCGTCGTACCGGCCGGCTGCGACATAGGCCAGATCGAGCGAGGCGACACCCCAGCGGCGCACGCCCGCGCAGACCGGCAGGAGGCGGCCCAGATCCTGCAGCGCCGCGGGAAGGTACCGCTTGCCGGCGAAGGGCAGTCCCGTCGCGTAGACCGTCTCGATCATGCGGGTCCGCCCCGAGACGCGCAGCCGCTGCGTCCCGTTCAGCCACGACCCCGCCCCCTTCTCGGCGAGGAACATCTCGTCCTTGGCCGGGTCGTACACCACGCCGGCGACGACCTCTCCCTTGTGCTCAAGGGCGATGGAGACCGCCCAGTGCGGCATCCCGTGGAGGTAGTTCGTCGTGCCGTCGAGCGGATCCACGATCCAGCGCCGGGTCGGATCCTTGCCCTCGGCCGTTCCGCTCTCCTCGCCGAGCCAGCCATAGTTGGGCCGGGCCGCCGTCAGTTCGTCGCGGATGATCTTCTCCGCGTTCTCGTCCGCCCGAGAAACGAAGTCGCCCGGACCCTTCATGGACGTCTGGAGGGCCTCGACCTCGCGGAAATCCTTCACGAGGCTGCGTCCCGCCTTCCGCGCCGCCTTGATCATCACGTTGAGGTTGGCACTGCCCTGCATCGTCGGTCCCCTGCGTCAGGCGGCGCCCATAGCGGCCGGCGCCGCGCAGGTAAACCGCTGCACGTCCGCTCTGACGCTCCGGCGTCCCCGACTGGCGGAATCGCGGGCGTGAATGCGTCTCGATCTGCGGGGGAGAGGCCCGGACCGGCCACGGGCGCGCCGGCGAGACAGGCGCTGGTAGCTCGCCCCCACACGGACATCGTTGGTGCCATTGCCGACCGAATAGCCCGAGCTGGTAATGGAGGCTTTGCCCCTGCGGTCTGGTTCGCTCGAACGACTGAGAGCCCGGCATCCTCTGCACGTCTGACGGTCTGACCCCGCAGCACCCACGTTCCCCCATCCGGTCTGCCGGATGACGCCCACACCCATGCCGCACCGCGGCGATTGCGCCCGCCGCCGCCATGACGTATCGCGCCAGCGCATCCTGACGACACATCGTTACCCGGAGGAGCGCATGAGCTTCCGTATCCAGCCCACTCCGCCTGCACGCCCCAACCGCTGCCAGCTCTTCGGGCCCGGTTCGAACCCCAAGCTCTTCCCCAAGATGGCGGCGTCCGCCGCGGACGTGATCAATCTCGACCTCGAGGATTCGGTCGCCCCCGACGACAAGGCGCAGGCCCGCGAGAACGTGGTGGCGGCGATCGGCGAGGTCGACTGGGGCAACAAGACCCTCGCGGTGCGCATCAACGCCCTCGACACGCCGTACTGGTACCGCGACGTGGTCGCGCTCATGGAACGGGCCGGCGAGAGGCTCGACCAGATCATGATCCCGAAGGTCGGCTGCGCCGCCGACATCTATGCGGTCGACGCGCTGATCACCGCGGCCGAGGCCGCCGCCGGACGCGGGAAGCGCGTGGCGCTGGAGGTCATCATCGAGAGCGCGGCCGGCCTCGCCCATGTCGAGGAGATCGCCGCCGCCTCGCCCAGGCTGGAGGCCATGTCGCTGGGCGCCGCGGACTTCGCCGCCTCGATGGGAATGCAGACGACCGGCATCGGAGGCACCCAGGAGGACTACTACATGCTCCAGGACGGGGCGCGGCACTGGTCCGACCCGTGGCATTGGGCGCAGGCGGCGATCGTGGCGGCCTGCCGGACGCACGGCCTGCTTCCGGTCGACGGACCATTCGGCGACTTCTCCGACGACGAGGGCTTCCGGGCGCAGGCCCGCCGCTCGGCGGTCCTCGGGATGGTCGGCAAATGGGCGATCCACCCGAAGCAGATCGCCCTCGCCAACGAGGTCTTCACGCCGTCGGAGGCGAAGGTGACGGAGGCCCGCGAGATCCTCGCGGCGATGGAGGAGGCGAAGCGGACGGGGGCCGGCGCGGCGGTCTACAAGGGCCGGCTCGTCGACATCGCGTCGATCCGCCAGGCCGAGGTGATCGTCCGGCAGGCCGAGATGATAGGTCAAGCTTGAGACGTGCGCGCGCCTTGAGTTAGCCGCCCGTTCACGCATCGTTCGATACGGTTCCCCCGGTAGCCGGACGTTCGTGGAGCGGTAGGATGGTGGACGCAGAGGTCCTCGTCGATTTTGCAGGCGCGCTCGCGCTGATCGGCATGCTGTCGCTCGGCTACGGCATCCTGGTCCGCAGGACGTCCATGGCCGGCCTCGGCCCGGCGCTGCTTGGCGCCATGTTCGGGATGGTCGCGATCCTCGGGATGCTCGATCCACTCTCCCCCCTCCCCGGCGTCATCGTCGACATGCGATGCGTGCCGGTCGCGCTGGCCGGTGCGTTCCTCGGCAAGCGTGGCCTGGCCGTTTGCCTCGCTTTGACCGTCGCGGTCCGCCTGTCGCTCGGGGGTGACGGGGCGGTCGCGGGCGTGGCGGCCATCACGGTCGCGGGTCTCGCGGGCCTCGCATGGCGGCTTCTCGTCCCTCCTCCGGGCCATCGGACGCTTCGGCACTTCTTCTGCCTCGCCGCGCTGACCTCGGTTCACCTCTCGACGGGGGCGCTCCTGCCCCCGGACGCCGCCGCGTGGTTCTTCACCGCGGCCGCCCCCGCCCTCCTCGCCCTGAACTTGGCAGCGATCCCGTTATTCGCCGCGCTGCTCGACCACGAGATGCGAACCGCGGGCGGGCAAGATGTTTACCGACATGCCAAGCCGTAGAGGCACCTTACGGGTTGAAGGACACCTCGCTGAGAGAGTCGCCTCACGGCGGGACGGGCCGTTCCCCCTTCGGCGCGAACTGACCAAGTGCGCGGCGGGACTGCCGCGGACGGCAAGGCGTAAGCGGATTGCGAGGCGGGTCTGCAGCTTGGTTGTCCGACATTCGAAGTCTTGGGACATGAGCGTCAGACCCGGGGGCGTCGTGCAAACCATCCTGGTCTCGGGGCGACCGAAGCGGTGGCAGCGTTCAATACCGCCGGCGAACATCGTCTGAACCCCGGCTTACCTTAGGACACCCCCGACCGCGCGCCCAACGGCGTGGGAGGGTCCCCCGGTGCGGCCGCAGGTGAATCCGGCAGCCCGGGCATCGGGGTTCGCCGCAGAAACGCCCCACCGGGGCCTTCCCAAGCCCCGGCAGGGTCCCCGCACGACCGGCGCTTTCTGACGCAATTGCATGCGAGGCCATGCCGAAAGCGCATTCGGCGGCCTGCGAACTCCGCACACGCAGCGAGAGGGCGCAGGACGACGGGCCCAGGTGCTTCGGCGAGCGGGCACTGGCTCCGACATCCCGCCCGTCCACCCGCGAGACGGCGGACGGAGGGCCTACAGCACCACGGCCGCGACGAGAAACGGCAGGCAGAGGCCGAGCGCGGCGGCGGCGAGGCCGGCGCAGATCATCGCCCCGTCCTCCTGGATCCGGCCGACCGCCATCAGCGTCACCGCCAGGCCGGCGACGGTTGCCGACATCGGGACCATCTCCATCAGCGGCATGACGAGACCGAGCCCGAGGCACGCGAGGTCGGACATGCGCACGAGCGGCCAGCGCGCCATCGCCCGCAGGCGGGGCCTCGACCGCGCGTCGAGCGAGGACAGGACCGGCAGCATCCAGCGCCTCAGCCGGACGAGCCGCTCGCGCGGGAAGGACACCCGCAGGAGGGGGCCGGGAAGCACCGGGCCGCCCTGCCGCCCGGTGACCGCGCTCCCCGCGACCAGCGCGATCCAGAGCCCGCAGACCGTCGCCACGCCGAACACCGCCGACAGGGGCGAGACCGCGATCAGCGCCGGGAGCAGGATCAGCGGCGCGATGGCGTTGGGGCCCAGCGAGTCGCGCATCTCGGCCACGCTCACCCGCGCCCCGTCGCCGGCCAGCGCCATGCGGTCGGCGACGCCGCACAGTCCGCAGGGCGGCTCCGCCGCGAGCGGCAGGCCGGACGTGCCCACCCGGGTCAGCGGCGCGTTCACATCTCCTCCCCGAAGCGATCGGCCACGAGACGCGCCAGCGCCTCCATCAGCTCCTCCGCCTGCGGCCCCGCCGTCTCGACCTCGATCCGCGTGCCGCGCGCGGCGGCGAGCATCAGCAGGCCCATGATCGAATCGCCCGACGCCTCGACGCCGTCGCGCCGGACGTCGGCCCGGGCGTCGTGCCGCTCGACGACCTCCACGAAGCGCGCCGACGCGCGCGCGTGCAGACCCTTCTCGTTCACGATGGGCAGGGTGCGGACGGGCATCGGTCCTCCGGGGCGGGGGCGCGCCCGGCGGCACGCCCTCATGTCACGGCCGGGTCAGGCGGACGGACCCTCGGCGACGTCCATGTAGCGCATGCCGGCCTCCTTCGCCAACGCGACGGCCTCCCGGACGGAGCGGCGCCGCGAATGCGCCAGCTTGATGAGCGCCGGGACGTTGGCGCCGTAGAAGATCACACGGTCGCCCGGCATGCAGGCGGGGAGCGAGAGGTTCGAGGGCGAGCCGCCGTAGAGGTCGGTGACGACCACCACCCCCTGCCCCGCGTCCACCGCGTCGGCGGCGGCGCGGATCTCGCGCTGCTTCGCGCAGCGGTCGAAGCTCGGGCCGACCCCGATGGAGCGGAGGCCGGGCTGGGGGCCGCCCATGATGTGCTCCACGGTCCTGCGGTACTCGTCGGCGAGCCCGCCATGCGCAACGATCACGATGCCGATCACCCCATCGTCCCCTCGATCCGGGCGCGTCCGCGGCCCGGCGGCGCCCCCGCGTCCCCCGACGAAGCGCCCCCATCGCGCCCCTTCCGCACCTGCCGGTCGAGGTCGCGGTGACGAATAGACACCCCCCACCCCGCCTCCGCAAGCGCGGCCGCCATGCCCTCGGCCACCGCGACGGACCGGTGGCGCCCGCCGGTGCAGCCGAACCCGATGGCGAGGTGGGCGCGCCGCTCCGCCCGGTAGGCCGGCAGGACCGAGAGGATCAGGTCCCGCACGCGGTCGTGGAAGGCGTCGTGGTTCGGATCGCCCCGGACATGGGAGGCGACGGCCGGGTCGAGCCCGGTCAGCGGCCTGAGCTCCGTCTCCCAGTGCGGGTTGCGCAGGAAGCGGACGTCGAAGGCCATGTCGAGCGCGGCCGGAAGCCCGCGCTTGTAGCTGAACGACTGCACCGAGACGGCCAGATCCGCGCCGCCCGGGGCGAAGCGCGCCTGCACGCGCGCCCGCAGGTCGTGCGGCGTCAGGTCGGTCGTGTCGATCACGCCCCCGGCGATCTCCGCCATCCGGTCGGCCAGCGGCGCCAGCAGGGCCCGCTCGAGCGCGATGCCCGTCTCCACGTCGCCCTCGGGCGCGAGCGGGTGCCGCCGCCGCGTCTCCGAGAAGCGGCGGGCCAGCACCTCCGGCGCGCAGTCGAGATAGAGCACCTCGGCCGGCCCGCGCGGACCCCGTTCCAGCTCGTCGAGCAGGGCGAGCGCGCCCTCGACGGTGAAATCGCGCGTCCGGACGTCGATGCCGAGCGCGAGCGGTCGCCCGTCCCCCCGCCCGTCCTCGAGCAGGTGCGGCACGAGGGGCAGCGGCAGGTTGTCGACCGCCTCGAAGTCCGCGTCCTCCATCGCCCGGATCGCCGTGCTCCGGCCGGCGCCAGACGGGCCCGTGACGATCAGCACGCCCGGCACGGCCGAGCGGGGCGGCACCGCGTCCGGCCCGCCACCCGTCTTGTTCGCTGGATCGTTCTCGGTGGACATGCGCTCGCTGCGGATCTGCGGATGACATCTAGGCGCGGCGGCCCCGCACGGGAGGGGGCCCCGGCCCGATCATGCCACCGCTCCGGTTAACGTGATGGAAGCGCCCCGAGCCAGAGCATCACCTTCGCGGCGAGATCGAACCGGTAGGGGTGCCTGAGCAGCGGCACCGGAACGCCGAGGAGGTCGGTCGTCTCCGGCTCCGGGAGCCGCGCGACCGATGGGGCGAGGAGCAGCACGGCCGCCACGGGCGCGGGGGCCGCCAAAGGCACGGGCACGAGCCCGAGCCCCCTCAGCTCCATCGCCGGTCCGTCCCGCCGCGTTAGGGCCGGGGCCGGGGCCGAGGCCTCGACGGCGCCGCCCACCCGGCGCAGGACGCACAGGTCGTCGGCCACCAGCCCCGCGCCAAGCGCCACCAGCTGCGCCGCGAGGCCCGACTTGCCGGCGCCGGACGACGCCCCCTCGGGCCCCACGATCAGCACCGCCCCCACCGCACCGCGACCGGGCGTCACGCAACTGGCATGGATCGAGGCCGTGCCGTCCGGCCCCGGGCGGGGGCG
>CAZWWR010000006.1:0-49516 GCA_964637265.1 uncultured Jannaschia sp. | reverse complement strand
AAACATCACCCCCAGGACTCTCCCCACAGCCGGAGGAAAGTCGGGGCTCAGGTCAATCGGGTTCGACGTCACGCGCGCGCAGGACATTTGTCGGGTCGACGTAAACCCTAGCGGGCAAAGGACACGGATATGAGTTCTCCGGCCATCATCTGCGTGGCCATCACCGGCTCGGTGCCGCAGAAGTCGGACAACCCTGCAGTGCCGATCACCGTGGCCGAGCAGGTCGAGTCGGCGCAGGAGGCCTTTGAGGCCGGTGCCGCCGTCGCCCATTGCCACGTCCGCCGGGACGACGGGACGCCGAGCTCCGACCCCGAGCGTTTCGCCGCTCTGAAGGAGGGGATCGAGGGGCACTGCCCCGGCATGATCGTTCAGCTCTCCACCGGCGGACGGTCGGGCGCGGGGAGGGAGCGTGGCGGCATGATCCCGCTGCGCCCCGACATGTGCTCGCTGACCGTCGGATCCAACAACTTCCCCACCCGCGTCTACGAGAACCCCCCGGACCTCGTGGATTGGCTGGCCGCAGAGATGGCCGCGCAGGACGTCGTGCCCGAAATCGAGTGCTTCGATCTCAGTCACCTCTACCAGGCGGCGAAGATGCATGCCGACGGGCGCCTGCTCCGCGTGCCCTATTGTCAGTTCGTCATGGGTGTCAGGAACGCGATGCCGGTGGACCGCGTAGCCTTCGATGCCATGCTCGCCTCCAAGCGCCATCTCTTCGGCGATGCGCCCTGGTGCGCGGCTGGGATCGGAGCCGGACAAGTGGTTCTCAACAAGTGGGCGGCGGCCGAAGGCGGCCATCTGAGGACAGGGCTGGAGGACAATGTCCGGCTCGACCGCGACACACTTGCTCCCTCCAACGCTGCGCTGGTCCTGCGGGCAACCGAGATAGCGGCCCGTTGCGGCCGTCCCATCGCAACCCCAGACCAAGCTCGGACGATACTCGGTCTGCGGCCAGCGAAGTGAGCTCTTATCAGTTGTATCGTTCGACAGAATTAGCAGGGGCAATCCTAAAATTGCTTCCAAGACGGCCGCTGCGTTTTGAAATGATAGGTGGGTCGAAAAGGCAACTCTGCGAAATTCGTTTGCTAGGGACACACGATACCGGCGGATGTCGCTACACGAGTGCGCAGTGCTAGGGGGGCGATCGTCGTGCGGACGCGCCATACCAGATGCCTCAGGCGCCATCGAGGTCGTAGAACTCCGCCTCGGCCGTGAAAGCGTTTAAGGCGTTGCGGCGTGTTCGCGGGGCGCGCGAAGACCTGATCGAATATGACGTTGCGTTGCGTTGCTGTGCGGCCTAATCCGTCCGCTGTAGCCTTCATCCAATAAGTCAATGCGGGTCTGCCTTAGGGGCATCCGCGATGACGTATCAGGAAGCGAATCGGGCTCCTCTCCCAATCCCGCGGGGGAGCCAATCGCTGCGGCGTCTCGCTTCCAACGGACAGCCTGGCTCGGATTGAGCGCTATGCTGAACCTAACGGGTAAGCGCATGCTCAGCGGAATACTGATTGATGCGTTCGCAAGCAGGGCCGGCGGTGCGTTCAACGTCGCTCTGTAAGTTGCTATCAAGCGTCGGGTGGGTTGGCATATCGATGCCGGTCAATCAGGTAGGAGTAATCGCGCCATCTCCACCGCAGCTGCACCGAGTTCGATGCCACATTCGCAAACCCTTGCGAACCGACGCTCACGGCCCGAGTGTTCGACCGTCAGGATCTAGGGTATCAGTTCCGCACCGGTGTTATAAGCTGCGCCATTCCAGCCGCGCAGCTCGTCGCCTGAACTTGAGGGGGAGCCGAGTACTATAGTGTCGCCAAGGTCATCTGCCATGACAACCGCTCATCCTCCATAAGGTATCTATATATTGATTTGTCAGCTACCAACTATGGCCGAAGTAGTCGGTATCGAGTTGGCGGATCGTCCCTGCCTCCCAGAGAGATAGAAGTTGCACCGTGAGGTCACGGGTGAGGGGGCTGCCCAGCGGAAGCGCGAAACCGTACTTGTCGGGCTCGAAGATCGGGCCAACCACCGAAAGGCCAAGCCCGGGATTGGTGAAGGCGTGGTACTCGAGGACCGGTGCGTCGGCGACGACCGCGTCGACCTCGCCGGCCGACAATCCCGCCGCCGCCTCCTCGATTCCGGGATAGGGCCTGATGTCGAAGCCGAGACGCTGTCCGAACTCCTCGGCCACGGTGCCCTCGAAGACCGCGACACGCCTCCCCGGCAGATCATCGGGGCCGTTGATCTGGTCGATCACGGCGAGGGTGGTCATCACCGAGGCGATGGACGAGGTCACGTAGGCCACCACGGCGAGGCCGAAGAGCGGCCAGAACGCCTGCCAGATGCGACCCAGCCAGCCGAAGAGGTTCTTGCGCGCCGGCATTCGCCCCGTCATCGCGATCTGCATCACGGTATGGAAGCTGTGGGCCACCCCGTCGCGCCAGCGAGGGTGGAAGTCCTTGTCGAAGCGACGGTCGAAGAGCGTGAAACCGACCGTTGCCGCGACGATCACGAAGGCGAGCCACGCATAGGCCTCCAGATGGCCCGCATCGGACAGCCCCGCGACGAGCGCGCGGAAACCGGTGCCGCTGGCCTCGTCCGTCATGATCCGCAGACCCGCGTCGAACCAGGGCTGGGTGAAGTCCATGACGCGGTGACGATCCTCCGTGATCGTGACGTTGGTCACGGCCACGTCGACCTCGCCGGCCTCCACCGCCTCGATCAGCGCGCGGAAGGTCTCGAAACGGGCGATCTCCGTGTCGAGGTCGAGCTCGTCGGCAAGCAGCTGCCACAGGTCGATGGAGAGGCCCTCCGCATCGCCATTCTCGTCGAACATCACGAAGGGCGGGCTAGCGGCCACGCCCACGGTCACCGTGCCCTCTGCGACTCCGGAGGGCATCGCGACCTCGGGCGCGGCGACCTCCGGTGCGGCCGATGGGCCGTCCTGAGCGAAGGTCGGAGGCGGAGCGAGAGAAAAGAACGTGACAAGCGCGACCATGAGCGCGGTACGCCCAATCCACCACCTAGGCGGCCATCTGCATCCGGTCTGCACGAGCCCCGTCCATCCTCCCTCGGTCCGGCCGATTGCGGCCTCGCCGCGTTCCGTACCGCCGAGCGCAAGCTTACAGGGCCCCGCCGCGGCAGTTCTCGACGACATCCGCTCCTCCACCTGAACTCGTTCGCGGTCCACTACTCCCAGGACCTCCCGATACTTGCTCACGTGCCCTTCGGCGGCCTTGCTGAAGCAGCCGGCACAAAGAGCGGCATCAGATGGACCCGACCAGCCGCGGCGCGACAGACCCTCGGAGCGAAAGGACCGTTCGCGAATGGTCAATTCCGGGCCGCACCCTCGGGAGGCTAGGGTCGGATGCAGAATTGGTCCCGCTGCACCCGCGGCCGTTCCGCGGGTAGCGGCAAACCCGCTTGGTCCGCCCCGCCGGATTCAGCCGGCTTCGAAGAAACCCACGGCCCACGGGCTGGCAGATGTCGTGCGTCCCAACGCGCGACCGCACACGCAGACCACGGAGAGCGCCTCTTGCCTGCCCTACTCGATCGCCTCGCCCCGACCTCGGCCCTGCGGGACCGCTCGGGCGGGCCGCATCTGAAGGTGACGACGGTCGAGCTCTTCTTCGATCTCGTCTACGTCTTCACGATCATCCAGCTCAGCCACTACCTGCTCGAGCATCAGACATGGCGTGGCGCCCTCGAGGCCGCGACCCTGTTCGCCGGCGTCTGGTGGGCCTGGAACTACACGGCCTGGGCAGCGAACTGGATCGACCCGGACCGATCGGCGGGCCGGGTGCTGACGCTCGTGCTCATGGCCTGCGCGCTAATGATGGCCGTGGCCATCCACTACGCGTTCGGCTACCGCGCCTGGCTCTTCGCGACTGCCTACGTGGCGATGGCGCTCATTCGGGCGTTCTACATGGCGATAGTGATGCGCGCCACGCGCATGGGCCGGAACTACTGGCAGCTCGGCCTGTGGTCCTGCTTCTCCGGGGTGTTCTGGATCGCCGGTGCCATGGTCGAGCCCCTGCGCCTGCCGCTCTGGATCGCTGCCGTCGTCATCGATTACGCCGGCCCGTATGCAGGTTTTCGCGTGCCGGGGCGCCACGCGCCCACGCCGATGGACACGTGGACGCTCAAGGGCCTCCACCTGCTCGAGCGCAACCAGCTCATCTTCATCATCGCCCTCGGCGAGAGCATACTGCTTCTCGGCGCCACGATGGTGGGGGCCGACCTGACCGCCCCGCTCTTCCTGACGGCCTTCATCGGCTTCGCGCTGATCGTGTCGATGTGGTGGACCTACTTCGTCCATACCGGAGAGGCGGGCGAAGACACCTTCCACACCGCGCAGCAGCAGGCGCGGCTGGCCCGGGCGGGACTCGCCTACGCTCATGGCATCATGGTCTGCGGCGCCATCGTCGTCGCCGTGGCCATCGAGGTGATCGTGGCCCACCCGACGGACGCCGTGCACCTGCCCTCGATCGTCATCGCCTGCGCCGGGCCCCTGATCTTCCTGTCAGGCAACCTCCTGTTCCGGGCGACCCTCGGACGGCGGCTGCCGCCGAGCTACCTCCTGCCATTCGTGGCCCTGCCCCTGATCGGCTGGGGGGTGCACGCCACGCATGCCTCGGGGGTCGTCCTAGGGCTGGGAATGCTCGCCGTCATGCTGCCCGTCGCCTTCGTCGCGCCCGACCGCCCCGCGGGGGCGCAAGCGGCCGCATGAGGGATACCGGCCCCGCCTCCCCCGCCTTGACTGACGGTCTCGATCGAGAGGCGCGTCCGGTGGCCGCGCTGTCCGAGGTCGTGAAGACCGGCGGGCTGCTGGCCGCCATCGTTGTGCACAACCTCGTCTACCCAATGTCGATCTGGGGCGGAGCGTGGCCCGCAATCTTCTACGCATTCTATGCAGGGATTTTCTGGGCCGGCACCTGGGTCCTCACGTTCGACCCGGCCCTGCGCCTCGCTGCTACCGTGACGTCACTCGCCGCCTTCGCAGCGGGCCTCGCGAACTCCTACGCGCCCTCCTCGAATGCGGCGCTCGCCGTCTACCTGACGTCGGTAGCGCACCACGGCGTCATCCTAGTCGTCCTCGTCCGCTATACCTTCGAACGGCGGGAGGTCCTGACCGAGGTCGTCCTCGCGGCCACGTGCCTCTACCTGATCCTCGGATCTGCCTTCGCCGCCCTCTACGGGCTCGTCTTCTGGTTCGATCCGGGCGCCTTCACCTCCGTCACGGGTGGGGCGGTCGGCTGGCAGCAGCTCCTCTACTACTCATATGTCACGCTCACCACGCTGGGCTACGGGGACGTGCTCCCCGTCGGCCACGTTGCCCAGAGCCTTGCCGCGTTTCAGGCCATCGCGGGCACGCTCTACACCGTCCTGCTGCTCTCCCGACTCGTCAGCCTGCACGCTGCCAAGCCCTGAAGGGACGCGTATGCACACCTTGGTCATAACCGCTTCCGGGCTCGCCTTGTTGGGCGTCTTCGTCCTGCTCGGCCATCTCCGCGTCGGTCGGGTCGGCCAGGCGCGAGCGGCACGCGCATTCGTGCCCGTCTGGTTCGTGCTGGCGCTCCTCAACGTCTCGGTAGGCGTGCTCGCTGCCGGATATACGGTGATGCAGGAGGTGCCGGTCTTCCTCGTCACCTTCGCGATCCCCGCCGGCGTCGCACTCGTTGTGGCGCGTGGCTCGACGGGGTCGGCATGACCCGCGCGGCCCTGATAGGAGACTCGAGCTGCGTTCACCCCCCCGGCCTGCCGACCCTCCTCGCTGCTGCTCGCCCACCATCTCGCAATGGTCCTCAATCGCCTCGGATATCTCGGACCGCTGGCCGCGGGCGCATCGGACGGCTCGCGGCAAAGCCGGACCGGGTACGGCGAACCGGCGATGCCGCCTCGGCCTTCACGCGCGGCCCGGGTTGCCGATCCGGTGCCGCAAGCGTTCCTGACATCAGGGTCGATCTGGCACGCGCAGTTCCTCGCAGTGCTTCTTCGCCACAGGCTACCTCGGGGCGTGCCGCCCTCCCTTTCCATCCGCGTCCCGCCCCTGAGGTCTGTCGTCTTCTTGTAGACGGTGCAGCACGGGTCGTGCCCGCCCGGGTGGAACGTCGTCCGGGTTCGCGCCACCGTCGTGCCGAACGGGTTTCTGCCCTCTCGAGGGTTCGAGGTTCGGATGGACGCAGCGGGCGCGCTGGTCCACGTCAGTTTCGGGTCCGGGCTCGGGCACCGAGCCGCCAGGTTCGTGGGACATCGGTTTCCAATCAGAGTAATTCAGATGCTCCCCGCAAGGGCGCGCGGTGGATGTTCCTGTTCGCGAAGCGCAGCACTTCGCTCGATCCGAACCTCCGCCCGGCCCCACGCGGGCTGACACGGCCTCATCCGCAACGCCCTCACGCTCGGCGACGCCCTCATGACCGAATCAAGGAGCGCCGCGGGCCCGGTGGAGGCGAACGGGAGAGGCGGCGGGGCCTCCGACAACCCTTGCCCTGCCCCAATCCTTCTTCGCCGTCCATCAGGTCGACGCCCTGGTGGCGTGGCGTCGGCGGGGCGGAACAGCCGGACATGACCATCACCAGAGGGAGACGATGATGACACCGAGAAAACTGGCGTGCGGGCTCCTGCCCGCCGCTTGCCTCGTGCTGACGGCCTGCGCGCCCGCCGCGACGCCCGAGGCGCAGGCAGCGCGTGACCACGAGCTGTCCTGCATGGCCGGCAGCGTGGGCGGCGCGCTCGTGGGCGCCGCCATCGGAAGCGCCTTCGGCGGTGGCCTCGGCCGGGACATTCTGATCGGCGCCGGCGGCGGTGCCGGTGCGAGCGCGGGTCGCCGCCTCGCCTGCGGCGAATGACGTCAGGGAGAGGAAACATGGACATGCCCATACGCTTCGCCACGTGCAGCTTCACGGCGGGCGTCTTCGCCCTCGCCCTCGTGCTTCCCGCCGCCGCGCAGGAGGTCATCACCGAGGGCGACCTCGACGTCATAGACCGCGACGGGGACGGTGTCGTGACCGAGGCCGAGTACGTGGCCTACATGGACGAAGTCTTCATGGCGCTCGACGTGGATGGCCTCGGGTGGATCTCCTACGACGACATCGAGTTCCTCCTCGACACCGACGAGCGGGCGAACATCGACCCGAACCGGGACGGGCGGATCACCCGTACGGAGTTCGACGCGCAGATGATGCGCGACTACCAGGCAGCAGATCGCGATGGAAACGGCGTTCTGAACTGAGCCGCACGGGCGCCGCCGGCCCGGTGGACCGGCGGCGCACCTCCTACGGATTGCGGGGAGGCAGGGGACGGTCCGCGAAAGGCAGCAGAGAACGAGAGCGGCAAGGGCAGCCTGCGGAGGCCGACTTGGCGGTCGGGCGGTGCCTGGACCTTCGGTATCAACGAGCAGGACGAGGATACGGCATGAGACACACGGCACTGGCGGCGGGGCTCTTGGCCCTCTCGATGGCGGGCTGCGTAGACGAGAGCGATGTGGGGTCGTTCGAACGCTCGACCGGCATGCGCGTCGACGATCCCGACCGCCCGCACCATCACAGCGGCGACCACCACGGCAACAGTCACCACGGCGGCAGCGGGCACCACGGTGGCGGGCACCAACGGGCGTCGGACGAGGGAACGTTCCGTGGTGCGACGGGGGCCGATCCCGCACTCGCCAATATGGTCCTCTGCTCGGACGGGAAGCTCTACGAGGATTGCCGCAACTCGCCCCGCGGCTTCTGATGGCGCCACCTGGGCCCGCCGACGTGGATGGGCCGTTGACCGACGATCCGGGAGAGGAAACAGGTAACGCGCCCGCCCGTCCAGCGCGACCTTGTGCGCAGGAGGCGGAGGGGTCTACCTACGGCCCCGAGATGGATCGCATCACGCGCCTGCAAATCTTCAAGCTGACGGCCGAGACGCTCAGCTTCACGCGCGCTGCCGCGGCGTTCGGATGCGCACGCTCCTCCGTGACGAAGGCCATCAACGAGCTCGAGGAGGAGGTGGGGACCCGGCTTCTCGATCGGACGACGAGGGACGTTTCTCTCACTGCCGAAGGCGCGGCCTTCCTCGAGCGCGGCCGCGACGTGCTCGCCGTGTTCGATGAAGCCCACGCCATGTTTGGCGAGGACGGTGCGGGGCTTGGCGGACGGGTCCGCGCCAGCGTGCCGAGCCGCCTGGGTCGGCGGGTGATCGTACCGGCGCTACCGGAGTTCCTCGACACCCATCCGGAGATCGAAGTCGGGCTGAGGGTCTCCCACCGCCAGGATGACCTCGTGCGTCAAGGCTTGGACTTCGTGCTCCGGATCGGTGACAAGGACGACTCGGAGTTCATCGCCCGCCATCTTGCGGACACGCCTCTGATCGTCTGTGCCAGCCCCACCTACCTTGCGCGGCACGGCACGCCCCAATCGATCGCCGATCTGGAGCGTCACGTTACGGTGGGATACGAACCCCCGTTCAGCCGGCGGGTCTGGAGCTTCCCGGGTTCGGGCGTCGGAATGGAGGTTGAGCCCCGGCGGATGGCGACCGCCGTCACCGCGTCGAACGCCGACATCTACATCGCGGCCGGCGTGTCCGGCCTCGGCGTGATGCACCTGCCAGCCTTCGACGTCCGAGACGAGCTCGCCGACGGAAGGCTCGTCCAGCTGCTCCCGGACGTCCCGGCCTGGACGATTCCGGTAGCCATCGTCTACGCACACCGGCGCAATCTCACGCCGCGCGTCCGGGCTCTCGTCGAGTGGATGTCGCAGATCGTTCGTCAAGCGGTGAGGGATGGTGAGCCATCCCATGCGGTCGTGGATCGAGCCGTCGCGGCCGGCGGCGGTTGAAGTCAGGAACGCAGTTGCCGGGTCCGGGGTGCTCCGGCGGAAGGGCGACAGATCCGCGCCGCACTTGCCCCGTTGGGGCACGATTGGCCGGAGTCTCGTGAACGGTGCATCGGTTTCCTTGGACGCCGTGTTGAAGAGGCTGACCCGACGCTCGGTGCCGCACTCAACGACGGCTCAGCCCCATACCCCGTGTCTCCTGCGGAAGTAGTCTACCGCAGTGCGATTGAGGGATTTGCGATCCATCCCTTCGATGGTGGCCGTTCGGAGGTTGCCCAGGCGGTCGACGGCATGGCGCTGCGGGCCCGGGAGGCCGGCCGGGATCCAGATGCCGACGTTCCGGCGCGCGAGGTGCCCGCTCAACCAGACGTCGTCGACCATGTGGAGGGGGTCGACGAATGCGAAGACCTCTTCGTCGAACTGGGCGGCCTGGACGACAGCTCCCCCGAAGCCGCACAGGATGTCGGCATACCCTGCGCGGACGCAGCGCACGCGCGACGGGCGGGGTGGAGCGGGACGACCGAGGGCGGATGCGATCTGCCCCCCTAGGCGGGCGGCGCGATATCGGAGGGCCAGACTCCGCTGGGCGGGGATGGCACGGGGGCGTCGGCATGCGATTGGTCGCACGCGGACGGCGGCCTCGCCCGCATGGCTCACCGCCGTTTCGCCGACGAGGGCGACGGCCGTATCCGGCCGCGCAGCCTGTGCCGCGAGCAGCGAGGCCGCCCAGCCGGGGGGATAGACCTGATCGTCGTCGCAGAAGAGGATCTGGCGTTTGGTTCCCGAACAGGCCCGCAATGCTGGCAGGACTTTCGTCGCCGGCCCGAAATCGACGTCTGTCCGATGTACGACAATCCCCTCGGGGAGCGGCGGCAGCGAAGGGGCGTCTCCGGGGAAGCGACGGTATCTGGCCGGCACGTAGAGATGCACCTCCGCGACGCTGCCCTGCCCCCTGACCAGGCGTCCGAGCACCTCGGGGAGATGGGCGAAGCGCGGCGGGATACTCGTCAGGCTGATGATCGCGTCGGTCACGTGGGGTATCCGCCTGGCGCTTTGCTCACGCCGCATCGAGACAGGCATGCGACGCGGCACCGTACGACGGGCACCACCTCTATCGAGTGCGCTCTCGGTTCCTGTTCCGCCACCGCGAACGTCGTCGACGGATGCCCGATCCGGCCGACGCGCCTCCTGTTCATCCGGGCGCCGCGAGCCTTCGGACGCCTCGGAATGGCTAGAGGAAGTCGTCTCTGTAGTCGATGAAGCTGAGCCCGACGATCAGGTCGTTGAAATCGCGATCACCGCCCCCCTCCTGGTCCTCGAAGCCCCAGATGTTGTGGCCATAGTTCCAGAGATGGGTCTGCCCGTCGGGGTTCTCCTCCGCAAAGCCGTAGTAGGTCCGCCCGCGACCCTCCTCCACGAACAGACGCAGGGCGATCAGATCGCCCGCGTCCGCGCCGGTGAACACGAAGCTGTCGAACTCGCCGTATCCCGGTCCCGCGACCCTGTCGGCGCCTTCCGACGTGCGGTAGGCGGCAGCCTGCACGGCGGCCCCGTAGCCGCGCTCGCCCGGCGCGATCCCGTCTATCGTGCCCTCGAGATCATCGACCTCATAGAGCTGGATGGCCAGGTCATAGGTGCCGTTCTGGCGCAAACTCACCGTGAAGTCCTGTCCGTCGCGGCCGTTCTCCGTTTCCGCGACGGCGACGGGGCGGGCGACGCGCAGGCTCGCATCCTCGGACGCGAAATCGACGAAGCCGTAGCCTTGCGAGAATCCCGCGCCCGGCGCCTCGGCCTCCTTTCCGGCGAAACTGGCCGAGACCGCTTCTCCCTCGGCGACGCCGATCTGTGCGATCCGCCCCTGACCCGCACCGTCGAACGTGCGGACCAGTTCGGCCGAGAAATCCTCCTGCAGGCTCTGCTGCGCGAGGCGCGCCGTCCACGCGAACTCCTCGGCCTCGGCCCGTCCGACCCCCCGCGTGGTGCTCTCAGTCTCGACGTTCCAACGCCCGCCACCGTTCCCGTCGGACTGGAGCGAGAGCACGCTGTCGGCACCCGCGACCAAGCCCCCGCCCTCCTCGACGAGCACGGCCGGGGCGTTCGAATGCAGCTCGGCATGGGCGATGTCGAGAAGCGCGTCCACGAGCAACGGCGCATTGGGCGTGCCGAGCCCGGCGACGAGGTCGTGGCCCGGCCCGGCTTCGTAGCCGAAACCGCTGACCGCGATGTCCGTCGCCCGGTTCGTGCCGGGCACGGAGACGACGTAGTCCGACCCCTCGTACGCGCTCGAGATGTTGTTGCCGTAGCGCACGTCGTTGAATGCAGCGGGCGAGATCACCGCGGCCTGGTAGAGCAGGTCCACGATGTAGCCAGGACGCGGCAGGCCCTGGGCCTCGAAGATCGTCTCGACCTGCTGGAACAGGGCCGCCCAGAGCGGAGCGGAGGCGCTCGTTCCGCCGCTCGCCGCGATCGTCGAGAAATCGCCGCTCGGGACCTCGTAGAACGTGTTCCCTGCGGCGAGTGCGGCGACGTCGGGAAGGCCACGTCCCGTCTCGCCTTCCGATCCGGCCACCGTGGGCGAGAGGCCGAGCGCCTGCTGATATGGGGGCACGGACTGTCGCTGATCGACGCCGCCTGTGGTCGTGACGTTCTCGAGGTAGGCCGGCAGCACGTCGTCCGCGAGTTCATAGCCGTTCCAGGCCGTCTCCAGCAGGAACGTCGTCTCGTCGCTGTCCTCCGGCGCGACCTTGAGCCCCCCGGCGATCAGGGCCCAGAGCGTTTCCCGGTCTCCCTCCTCGTAGGAGCCGAGGAGGTCGGCGAGGGTCGCATCCTCGCCCGCCTGCCGGAGCAGGCTTATGGAGGTGCCGCCCACCGTCACCGCATATGGGCTCGCCTGGGTGTAGTCGACGTTGGGCAGCCCGTTGAGCGTCTCGTTGCCCAAGCCGCCGTCGCCCGAGGCGAGGAAGACCGACCGGCCGGCCAACGCCGCGTCCTCCAGCAGGCCCGCCCAGGCCACCGCGAAGGGGGAGTCGGGAGCGGGGCGCTGAGGATCCGAGAAGGAGGACGAGAGGACGCCGGGGTCGTCCTTCTCGTCGAAAACGGCGAGCTGGAGACTGGCGAAGGTCGAGTAGGAGGCGTAGAGGCCGATCCGCGAGTGAGGGTTGATCGTGCCGGTGACGCCTACGTCGAGCGAGCGCTCCCCCGAGTTCTCCTCGACGAACGTCGTTCCGTCCTCGTCGGTGACCTCGTAGATCTCCGTCTGCGCAGGAAGGCCGTTCTGCGCGAGGAAAGCCCTCAGTCCGTCCTGGAGGTCGCGGTTGCCGGGTACGGCAGCCCCGAGATTGGGGGCGACGAGCCCGACCGTCGACGTCACTTCCTCCCGCCCCGTGAGCGGGAAGCCGTAGAACTCCGCGACCGATGTCGGCAGCACGAGCGCGGTCGTCTCGTCCGCCCCGTTGCCGATGCTCTGGGGACCCTGGTCGAGTTCCACGCGCCAGTCGGTGAGGGGCTCGACGGCCGGCACAAGCTCCGGCCGGAACGCGATGCCCTCGATCGGAAGCTCGCCCGGATCGAGCGTGCCGTTCCAGAAGAACGAGCCGCCACCGTCCTCGTCGGCTCCGAAGGCCAGGAGCTTCTGCCCGAGCAGTTCCTCGAACGCCGCCGGGTCGAGCACTGCCCAGACGGTGCGAGACTCCGCGGAGGAGACGAGTCCGTCCGCCGCCGCCATCCCCACCTCTCCGCCCGCCGCCTCGACCGCGGAGGCCACACGGGAAAAGTCGGCCGGGTCGGCCCCGTAGGTCTGCCAGAGCGCGTCGCGCGCCTCGAGCTCGGCCAAGGCTTCCTGGCGATCGCCCCATGCGAGCGACAGCAACTCCGACGCGTCGTTCGCCCGTGGCAGAACGAGGCCGATGACGACGAGGTCGTCGGCGACGGCTCTCGTTATGTCTTCGGCATCGAGGTCGAGCGCCTCCTGAACGGTGGTATCCGCATCGTACTCGTAGGAGTTCCAGCTCGTCAGGTCGAGGAAGCTCGATCGGCTCCAGTCGGTCATCCGGATTCCCCCAGGATCAGGCATCCGGCGCTTGCCGGTTCCGCGGGCAAGCTACCGGGGCGCCTCGGTCAGGCCTACGGGTCCGGCGCGAACGGTGCTGTCGCGGAGCGCGAACCGAGCCGGTCGGCCCCCGCGGGGTTTCTCGCCGATCTGCCCTGCCGAGGCGGACGCCGCCGAAGGAAGGGTGCCCGTCGATCCTTCCCACGCTCATGTGCCGCCGCTCGGACGGGAAGCCCGGTCGCCGTTCCGGGCCGGCGAGCACTTGGCATGGACTCTCGATGACCCGTCGGGGCATACGCGAGTTCGGGCCCGAGAACGCGAGACGGACAGCGAGGCGTCCGAAGCAGTTCTCGGCGGATCAGCATATCGACGGATTCTAGGACAATCTCCGCCGGATCGGCACCGCGGCGCTCGACGGCCGCGTTACCCCATTTTGGGGCAACTACGTCTGCTGGGCTCCCACGCAGACGATCAGACTTGCCTGGCGGAGATTCCGATCAGGCGGTTGACGTCGATGAGGTTCGATCGGCGCAACGCTTCGACCGGGTATTCCGGCTCGGCGAAATGAGACAGTTCGAACCCGGGTTCGATCACTCGCAGACGCTCCAGGATCATCCGGGCGCGGACTTCGTCGCCGAGCGAGAAGTAGCCGGCGAGCATGTAGCGCAGTGGCGCGGAATAGTCGGGCTTGAGCGCGGAGAGCGTCTGCCCCACGGGGAGCACATCCTCCGCGCGGCCGGCGAGCACGCCGCTGAAGACGGTGAGACTGTCGATCATCAGAGAATGCGGCCCCTGCCCCGAGATCGAGCGGGCATGCGAGATGTCCTTGTAGGCTTCCTGGAGGTTCCCGGCGTTCACGTTCGCGACCGAGCGGAATGCCCAACCGAGCGTCCCGTTCTTGTCTAGGCTGGTGCTCTTGAGCGACAGCTCGCGCGCGACGCCGTGTTCGCCCAGCAGGAAGCCGAAGACGTGACTGCCCAACGCGTGCACGAGGGCGTTGTGCGGTTCGATCTCGATCGCCCGTCGGACGAGCGCCCGCGCCTCCTCCTGGATGGTCGTGAGGTCCCGGCCCTGGCGCTCGCCCTTCGCCCAGCATCCGAGAAAGGCTTGCAGCGCGAGGTTGATCCCGCGCCCGTCGCGCTCGAAACGCTCCGCGAAGGTCCGGTACAGCTGATCGTAGTCGCGCCCGAGAGTCTGAAACATGCGCTGCATCTCCGCGAAGTGCCCGACGGACGTGCCGTGCGCCGCATGGGGCCGCGCTCCGGACAGCGCCTTCAGCGTCCTGTCGATGCAGCCGTTCACGAACCGGGCAAGGGCTGCGGGATCGGACGGTGTCAGGAACTCGGCCACCTGCCAGCAGATCCGACCCGAATGCGACGATGTCAGCGTCGCTCGAACGGCGATGCCGTCGCCCAATGCCTGTCCCCGGGCCCGAAGGTTGAAGACCGGCACGGCCCCTCCGTCCGGCAGATCCTCTCCCGCCCGCCGCACGTCGACCCCGCCCCAATCCGAGATCCCCCTCCCGATGGCGTGTCGGACATAGTCGGCGATGACATCCCCGTCGTCGTCCTTCGACTGCTGGATGAGAAGGATCGGGGCGGCCGTCTCCAAAGGGGCCTTGCCAGCCCGGGCGGTGGGCGCCTGTCGACGCGCGCGCAGCCAATCCTCGAACTCGGGGTCGCGGACGTCGATCCCGTCGTAGA
This sequence comes from uncultured Jannaschia sp., assembly GCA_964637265.1. GTDB lineage: Bacteria > Pseudomonadota > Alphaproteobacteria > Rhodobacterales > Rhodobacteraceae > Jannaschia. The sequence goes on along the minus strand of CAZWWR010000006.1, from coordinate 34,952 downwards.
GAGGGCCATCGGCGGCCTCCTCGATCCGGACGAGGGACTCGCGCAGCGAGACGATCCGGGTGTCCACCTCGAGGACCTCGGCCCAATCCCCCCAGTCCTTCCGGATCTTCGAAAGCTCCTGCCGCAGGCTGGCGGACCCCTGCTCGGGGCCGCGATCGCTCCAGAGCTTGTCCTGAAGCATGGCGCGCGAGCAGCGCATGCTCGGGGCATCGAGCAGTAGCGCGAGTAGGCCGCAGCCCTTGCGGGATCGGGGCGTCAGGTCCGATCCGTCCGGAGCCCTGACGGAGAAGACCCCGTGGATCTGGAATGTGAGCTCTTGGGTCGCCATCCCGATACGTCCCCCGACAAGGCCGACCTAGGAGTGATCCTCCGTAGGTTTTGACGCAAGGTCAATTGACGAACGTTGCCCGGATATATAGCGTGGAAGCACCATAGTTTCACGTAAGCGTGATTTGCTGGGCGCATTCGCATGTGCGCCCTCGGGGGTCCTTTTCATGCCATCACCAAACAGTCTGGGGCTTGGTCCGCTGGGGTTCGGTTTCGGAAACGGAAACGGCTTCGGGAACGGCAACGGTCTCGGAAACGGCAATGGCAATGGCAACGGTTTCGGAAACGGCAATGGTTTCGGAGGTTCCGGCCCGGGTTTCTCCGCGGCCATGGCGGCTGCACTGATCACGGCCCGGGACGGGACCGTCGGTGCGTGGCATCCTCCGCAGGGCGGGATCGGGCCCCTACCCTTCGCGGGCAACCTGTTCGGCTGGGCCGAATGGGTCCGCGCGATCGTGCTCGACCGCCTCCTCCTCGCACCGATGCAGTTCACCGCCGGACCGATCGCCAATGCAGCCGCGGGCGGGCCCCGGTTCGAGGCGAGGCTCTGGAACCGTCCCGACCCGGATGGCCTCCATGCGACCCTGGCCGGTGGCACCACGGATCTCTCACTCAGCTTCGGCGAGCTCTTCCGCATGGAAAGGCCCGTCATGGAGTTCTTCGTCGGCCAGATGACCTTCCTCGATCAGTACGCCTCGCTGCGAGCCGATCGAATGGCGGAGATCCTCGTGGAGATGGACGAACTGCTCGCGCCGCTCGCACAGGTGGTGAACCTGGAGCGGGGGAACCTGCGCTGGACGGATGAGCTGATCGCGACGTTCTACCGAACCGTCCTGACCATCGAGATGGCCTTCAAGAACGCGATGGCGGTTCGCCGCCCGACCGCCCTGTCGCCGCAGGTCGTCCCGATGATCCCGACGCCGGCGCATTCGAGCTTTCCCAGCGGACATGGCATCGAATCCTTCTCGCTGGCCTACCTGCTGGCAAAGCTCGCCAAGGTCGGTCTCGACCCGCAGATCGCCCGGGCCGAGGCCGACGGAGATGCCACAGCGGCCACGGCCCTGCGGAACCAGTTGATCCTTACGGCCGACCAGCTCCTCTTCCAGGCCCGCCGGATCGCCGAGAACCGAACCGTCGCCGGGGTCCACTACCCGGTCGACAACGACGCCGGGGCGAAGCTCGGCCTCGCGCTCGGACGGTATCTGGTGGCACGCGGCGCCGAGACGGACCTGCCGAACGGCACGAGCTTCGTCCAGCCGGCGGATCCTCTCGAGGACTTCGACCCCCGCCGGGCGTGGGTGGACGCCCTGCCGGAGATCTACGTGAAGGGCGGCGGGGACCCGGCCCATAAGCCGGGCCGGGAAGCGGACGCCCCGTGGCGGGAGATGTGGTCGCGAGCTACGGCCGAGTGGGTCCTCTGACGGACGGAGGCCGGGATGGCGCGCGAACCCTGGACGTGGACCGAGTTCGAGCCCCTTCCGCCATATCGAGGTGGCTACGAGCGTTGGTACGCCCCGCCCGAGCCGCCAAGAGGGTTGGAGTGGCGGCACCCGGGCCGCATCATCCTACGGGATGTCGACCTGCCGAGTTTCGATGCCGCGAGGGATGTCGACGGCATCACGAGCCTCGAGGATGCCGTCTCGGCGCTGATGCGGATGCTCGCGGAACCGGACGGACGCCTCCTCGTCCCATTCGTCGGGGACCTGGACACGGTCGGGGACCTCATGAGCCTTGCGGGTCAGGCGCTCGTACGGGACGATCCACCCATCGCCTTCAACGGCCTGCCGGTGCTGGCCGGCCCGGCCCCGCAGCCGAACGCCCCGCCCGACTTCGTCGAACGCCTACAGCTCACGGGCGACATCGAGCGGATCGTGACCGTGATCGACGTCGACATCGGTTTCGCCAATGCCCGTTTCCGGCGCACGCCCGAGCAGACCCGCATCGCATGGTTCTGGGACATGGAGGCCGACGCCTGGGGATCCCCGCCCTTCGCTCCGGGCCGCTTCCTCTACGGCAACGCCATCGACGCATACATCGCCCGGCTCGCCGAGCCCGGGACCAGCGAGTTGGATCTCTATCGGGACTACTATGCCGAGAGCTACGTCGACCCGGCCTCGGTGACGCTTCCCAGCGTCTACGGCCACGGGACCCATGTGCTCGACGTCGCGCAGGGCGGGCCGAACGTGAACGACGGAACGGCGATCTTCGCGATCCAGCTTCCACGCGGGCCGGCTGCCCTGAACGACGGAAAGGCGCTCGGGGCACAGATCGACCTCGCGCTGTGGATAGCCGCCGCGCAACGTCTGCTCGTCTGGGCGGCGCAGGGCACGCGTCCGGAGCTCGTGGTGAACCTCAGCGTCGGCGGACATTCGGGCCGCCACGACGGCGAGACGCCCGGCGAGCAGTTCATGGAGACGATGCTGGCCGACCTGCCGCCAGCCGGCCGCCTTGTCGACGCGATCTACCTCGCGGCCGGAAACTCCCGCGAGACGCGCACCCATCGCCGCTTTGCCGCGGGGGACATCACCGCCCTGGCGGCGCCGTTCGTGTGGCGCATCCGCCCCGACGACGGCACCCCGAACTTCCTCGAGATCTGGCTGCCGCCCGGACCCACCAAATGGCTGCCCGAACCCGAGCCCATCCGGCTCGCGGTAGCGCCGCCGAGCGGGCAGCAAACCCGGGTGTTCGACTTCGACGAGCTGTCTCCGGGCACGGTGACCGAACTCAAGGATGCCGACGGGGCCGTGCTCGGCCAGCTTGCGGTCGAGGACGTCCCGGGCTGGGTGTATCTGGCGCCCATCGGGTCGGTCCGACGTCGGATCCTCCTCACGGTGACGCATACGCGAGCCAACGCCCGAACCACCCCGCTCGGGTTCGGGACGGGGAGCATCGCGGCGGCGGGTGACTGGCATCTGGAGATCCAGACGAGGAACCTGCCCGACGAGGCGCTGGTCGGTCTCTGGATCGGACGGGACGTCGAGATCCTCCGCTCCCGGACCGGTGCGCGCCAATCCGTGTTCGCGGACATCGAACTCGGCGATGGCCCGCAACCCGCTTGCGAGGGCGGAACGATCAACGACCTGGCCTGCGGGGCGTCCACCTGCGTCATCGGTGCGTTCTTCGACTCGGGCGCCGAGATGACCGGATATTCCTCCGAGGGGATCGACGAGGCCCCGCCCACCTTCCGCCGCGACTTCTTCCCCACGGCCGCGGCGATGGCCGAAGAGAGCCGCGCGCATCGCGGCATTCTGGCGGCCGGTTTCTTCAGCGGCGGAACCTGGCGGCAGGGCGGCACCAGCGTCGCCGCGCCCCTGGCGCTCCGATACATCATGGCGAACACGGGTCCCCGGAGCGGGCAATCGGTACGGAAGACGCTCGTTTCCGAGGCGAAGGCCGACGAGGCCGGGCGACCGATGCAGCCGTTGCAGGGGTTGCCCAACCGGCGGATGGGCTTCGGGCGGCTCGACGCGACAACCGCGCCGCTCGGCTATCCCCCCCGCCGCAGGCGCTAAGCGGCCCGCAGATCGAGTGATGCCCTGCCGCGCGGCAGCCCCGAAGTCTGTGTCGGGGCTGCCGGAATGGGGGGCCGCCTCGGCGGGGCCGTCACGCCGCTCAGTCGCTCCCGCGACCTTCGAGGCGGATCCGCTCATGGATGTCCGCGCCGTACGCGGGGCTGCCGCTGACGAAGGTCACGCCCACCTCGCCGCGGATGTCATCGGAGGACTCCGCGTCGGCGTTCACGTGGTTGAGCGCGAACCAGATCGGGCTCTGGCCCCGGGAGCCGACCGAGACGCGACTCTCTCCCTGCCCGGAGTAGGTGCGGACGTCGGACGCGTGATCGGCGCTGGCGTTGAAGTGGTCGTACGCCATGGCCATCGGATCGGCGTGGACCTGCCCGGCGACGCCGGCAAGGACGATGGAAACGGCGAGGACGGTATGGTTCTTGAAGAACATCGGGGTGCTCCCTGGTTGTCCGACCCCGGTATGGGGCCGATGGGACAGAGCTACCGAGGGCCTGCAATCACCGCGTGAGTACGCCATCAACGCCGCGCAATTTGCTCCGGCTGGAGGAGCAATTTCCTGTGAACCCGTCTGCTCAAAGGCGACGGTTCGGCATCGGACGTGTTTCGATCGTCCGGCCGCCCCTCGGCGGCGGACCCTCACCCGCGAACGCGGTTCCTGCGGCATGAGAGAGTTCGGGCGAGATCCTTGAAGTGAGGCATACCCAGGCGCCGATCGAACGATTCACGGCCTAGCGGATCGCATTCGCGTTGCGGCGGACCGACGGCGGAACGGCCGTTGGCGAGATCTGCCGGAAGACGGGCGTGTGGGAGACCGGGCGGCAGCGCCGGAATCGCGCCTTTCAGCGGCCGCCTGCACCAGGAATGCCCGAACGTTTCGAGGTTCCAGTGCATGGGCGATGCGCGCACCCGGACCGGCGCTTCGCGGATCGACTGCTATCGGAACCGCCCGCACCCGGACCTCCTAGCCCCGACCGCCGCTCAGTTCGCCGGACGACCCGGCCCGGAACACTTCATGACCGCCCGACCAGATATGGGGGCATGTCCCGGAACCCATGCCCGACATACCGACCGGTTCACATATGGTGGCCGGTCAGTCCCACGCAGGGCGGCTCTCGTTGATCCGCGACGATCGTCACGGCCATGGTACGACCCAGTGCGCGTACGCGTCACTCATGGGCACCAGCGGCACGAGAGGAACGCGCAACGGAGCACGCGCGCCGCCGATCGCCTCATCATCCCTCGCCCCGCGAACACGGGCAGACACTTCTGACGGAGCCGAGCAACATCGGTAGCCCGGTCATACTCCAGCCCGGGCATCCGCCGCCGTTCCGTAGCGCGGGAGATCGGCCGGCACGCGACCGTGGGCGGCGGCGAGCGTATCGCGGACGTATGCGATATGCGCCGTCTCCTCGATGATCTCTGCAAGATACTGCGCGGCCATCAGTGTGGACCCCACGCCGAGGGTCCCGTGGTTCGCGAGCACCGCCGCGCGGATGGAGCGGTCCGCGAAGACCGGGCCGATCTCGACCTCGGTCTGGGGGCCGCCGTTCGCGGAGAGGGGGATCAGGGGCATGCGCCCGATCTTCTCGATGGTCTGGACCGTCAGGCAGGGGATCTCGATCCCAGCGGAGGCGTAGCCCGTTGCCCAGGGGCTGTGACAATGGACGATCGCATTCACGTCCTCGCGGATGCGGTAGAGTTCCAGGTGGAAGTCGAGGTCCTTCGACGGCTTCTGCCCCCCGCCGGTGGTCGCGATTGTCCCGTCGAGGCCCACGACCTGCAGATTGTCGCGCGTGCATTCGGCGAAGCCCACGCCTGACGGCTTGATGACGATCGCGTCGCGGGCATCCAGCCGGACCGACAGGTTGCCGCCCGCATTCGTCTGAAGGCGGAGGTCGAAGCAGCGCCGTGCGGTGGCGATCAGAGCGTCCATCTTGTCGTGCAAGTCGGGGTGGTCGCTCATGCGGGCATCCTCTCGGTCAGGGCATCGACCGCGGCGACGGCCACGGCGGGTTCGTTGATATGGGCCTCGATGCGGGCGGTGGTGAAGGCGCGCGCGCGCGTCTCGAGCCCCTCCGCCAGGACCGCGCGGAGGCCGGGATCCTCGATGGCGCCGTCAGGCGCGTCCTCGTGGCTGAAGCCGCCCATCGGAAGTATGACGTGGCAGGGGGCGGTGGAGCAATTCAGCTCCTCGGCCAAGGCCTCCGCCTGATCGGCCATCTCGGCCTCGGTCAGCTTGACGTGGGTGAACTGGGCGGTGTGGCGGTAGTGCGGTCGGGCCCGGTAGGCATCCGGCACCGCATCGATCGCACCCAGCCCGAGGAAGTTGAGCCCACCCGGAAGCAGCACGCGTGGCAGGCCCCGTGCGGCGGCGAAACGCTCCGGCATGTCGACATGGGCGCCGGCCAGGCGCAGGCGGCCGAGCTCGTGCGTCGTCAGATCGAGCACCCCGAGTGCGAAGCCGTCGGACAGGAAGCGCGCGAAGGCCGCGCCACCATATCCGTTGGCATGAAAGACGACGGGCTCGAGCCCGGCATCGGTCAGGCCTCGCGCGATCCGCTCCCCGGCCGCTCCGGTCGCGCCCAGGGTGGTCAGGCCCACGGCGCGGCGGCCCGTGGCGGAAACGGGCCGTGCCCGCGCCAGGCCCGCGACGGCGGCGGCCGTGTTCTCGAGGATCTGGGCCAGCATCGCGTTGGAGCCCTCGATGTCGCAGAGCGTCGGGATCAGCGTCACCGCCGAGTCTGCGACCATCGGACGAGGGTCGAACGGAAGGGTGCTCACGAGGATCTTGGGATAGGTCGCGGGCAACAGCTTGAGCGCGCCCATCACGATCTCCGCCCCCGTGCCGCCGCCCATGCCGACGGCCGCGAGGCAGTTCGGGCCCCGCGCCGCGACGGTCAGCGCCGCCTCCGCCGCGCGGGCCTGCATCATCGCGACCTTCTCCGCGCCTGAGACGCGCCCCGTGCCGACCTGAAGCGACAGGTCCACCGGCTCGACGTCGAGACCGTGATCCTGCATCGCGCGGTGGAGCGCATCGAGCGCACCGCGCTTCGTCGCGTAGGTACCCAGGAGCAGCACGCGCGCCACCGCCTCAGCCCTTCACGGCACCGGCGGTCATCCCGGTGATGATCTGACGCGAGGCGAACAGCGTGAAGAGGATCGGCGGGATCGCCAGAAGCAGTCCGACCGCGAAGATCGTGCCGAGCCCGTCGAACTCCGACGCGTTGTTCACGATCAGGATCGGCACGGTCATCGTGTCCCGGTCGGCGAGCGCGGAGGCCAGCAGGTACTCGTTCCAGGCGATGCGGAACGTGAAGATGGAGGCGGCGGCAAGACCCGGCTTGATGAGCGGAAGGACGACGATGAAGAAGGTCTGGAACGGCCCCGCCCCATCGACCCGGGCCGCCTCCTCCAGCGAGCGCGGGACCTGCACGATGAAGCTCTGGAGGATCCAGACCACGAAGGGCAGGTTCATCGCGACGTAGATCAGGATGATGCCGCCATGGGTGCCCGCGAGGCAGACATCGCCCCGACCGCCGAACATATCCCTCCACCACGCACCCAGACCGTAATCGTTGTCGAGGCAGAAGGCGTTGTTCCAGAGCGCGAAGACCGGGACCAGGAGGACGGCCGGCGGGATCATTCGCACCGCGAGCGTCGAGAGCGAAAGGCTGTCCCGCCCCATGAAGCGGAAACGAACCAGCGCATAGGCGGCCATGCATCCCATCACCAGCGTCAGCACCGTCGAGACCAGCGCGATGACGATGGAGTTGATGAAGGCCCCGCCGAAGCGGATGCGGCAGAAGCTCAGGTGCTCGGGCTCGTACCAGAGGATGTCGCAGAGAGCGGTCTCATAGTTGCGGATCGTCGGCATGAACAGCAGCCCACCAGTCCCCGACGTGATGTCGACGTCGAGCTTGAGCGAATTGATCAGGAGCAGCGCGACCGGCCCGACGGACATGAAGATCAGTACCGCGATGACGGCGTAGAAGGCGGGGTTCGTGCGCTGCGCGGGCGCGTCGGCCATGGGTCAGCCCTCCTCGGCGGTGGCCGCGTGGCGCAGGCGGCGGGCGCGTGCCTCCTGCCACCGGGTGAAGGCGAACATTCCGAGCGTCAGGACCATCAGCAGCATCAGGAGGTAGTTCGACATGGCCGCCGCCTCTCCGAGTTCCCGGAACTCGCGGGCAGTCCGCGCGATGCGCAAGGCCAGGATCTCGGTGGAGAGGCCCGGGCCGCCGCCCGTCAGCACCAGGATCACCTCCAGCACCTTGAAGGCGTCGATCAGGCGCAGAAGCATCGTGACCAGCAGAACCGGCGCCATCAGCGGCAGCTTGATATGCCAGATCTCCTGCCAGGCCGTGGCCCCGTCGATGCGCGCGGCCTCCAGCGCGGAGCGGGGAAGGGACTGGAGGGCGGCCAGCGCGAGGATGAAGATGAAGGGCGTCCATTGCCAGACGTCGGCGATGATGACGCTGAGCAGAGGATGCTGGCCGAGCCAGTTGACGTCGGGCAGGCCCAGGGCCTCGAGCAGCCGGTTGAAGGTGCCGTAGGTCTGGTGGAACATGTAGCGCCAGACGAGGCCCACCACGACCGGCGCGATCATCATCGGCAGGATGAACAGGGTGCGCAGGACCGACATGCCCCTGATCTGACGGTCGAGAAGCAGCGCGAGGCCCACGCCCAGCACCATCTCGACCGACACGACCGTGAAGGCGAAGACGAGGGTGACCCAGAAGCTCTCGTGGAAGGCGGGGTCGACGAGCAGCTTGGCATAGTTGGCGAGGCCGACGAACTCGGTCTCCGACAGGGTCTGAGCCGGGTCCCAGTCGCGGAAGGAGCCCCAGATCATGTAGCCGATGGGGTAGAACAGCGCGAGGATCATGACGAGCGCCGCGGGCGCGGCGAACAGGTACGGTGTAAGCCGGTTCGCGAACTCGGCTCGCCGGCGCGACGCGATCATGCGGGGGCTGGTGGGCTGGGCCATCGAGGATGCGCTCGCGGTCGTCGCGGGAGGGGGCGGTCGGGGCCCGCGCGCGGCACGGGCCCCTCGTCCAGATCACTGCCAGAGGTAGTAGCCCTCCTCCTCCATCAGTGCGCGAGTGCGCTCCGCCACGCCGTCGAGCGCCTCCTGCACGTCGAGGTCCTCGGTCAGCACCTGGGACATGGTCGTGCCGATATCCGCGTTGATCCTGCCCCAGGCGGGGATGATCGGGCGCCAGTCGGGATCGGCGTACTCCAGCGCCTCACCGAAGGTCGCGGACCAGGGGAACTTCTCGTTCAGTTCCGGGTCCTGGTAGGTCGAGAAGCGCGAGGGGTTGCCGCCCGCCATGGCAACGGCGAGGTCGCCTTCCTCCGAGGTCAGCCACTGCATCAGCAGGAACGCCGCCTCCGGGTTCTCCGCGTTGCGCGGGATGGCGAGGCCGAAGCCGCCGGTCTGGCTGGCGTTGATGACGCCGCCCGGATGAGGCGCCCAGCCCACGTTTCCGACGACCTGGCTACGGCTCTCGTCCTCGAACCAGCGCGCGAAGGCGATGGAGTCGATGAACATCGCGGCCTGGCCTTGGGCGAAGGCGTTCGCGGCCTCCTGCGGTCCGAAGGCCTGCGATCCTTCCGGCCCGCAATCGACGATGGTCTTGAGCGCGTTCGCCGCCTCGACCCCTTGCGCGTCGTTGATGCGCGGCTGCCAGTTGTCGTCGAAGACGCGGCCGCCGAGCGGGGCGAGGTGCAGCAGGAAGGCATGGCTCGCCTGATGGCCGGAGGCGGCACGAGAGGCGACGCCGCCCATGCCGGGCTCTAGCTCGGGGATCTGGCAGGCCAGCTCGAGCAACTCGTCATAGGTGTCCGGAACCTCGAGCCCGTGCTTCTCGAAGATGTCCTTGCGGTAGTAGAGAACCGAGGTCTCCGACCCGAAGGGTAGCCCGAAGAGCGAACCGGTCGGTCCCGGCAGGTAGCCCTTCTCGCCGCCTGCCACGCCGATGTTCTGCACGTAGCCGTCGATCAGGCCCTCGGGGTTGTAGTCCGGGTCCGCCAGGGCCGGGTTCATGAAGAACCGCGCGAGGTTCTCGATCTGGTCGGCATAGACGTAGTCCGCCTTCGAGAACACCACGTATGAGATCAGGTCGTACGCACCCTCGTCGAGGGCGAGTTCCAGCGTCTGGCGCTCGCGCATGTCGAGATAGGGGAGCATGTCCACCTCGACCTCGATCCCGGTCTGCTCGGTAAATTGCGGCAGCACCTCCATCACGGCGTCGTAGTGCGGGTGGGCGGGGAAGTTCACGACAAGGGTCGTGCCCTCGTAGGGTGCGTAGGGCCCGTCCTGCGCCACCGCGGCGCCCGCGAGGACCAGGCCTGCGGCCATGGTCGTCGACATCAGTTTCAGCATGGTGTCCTCCCAGTTGCTGAGCGTCGTTCCGGGCGCCTCAGAGCGCCTTCTCGGTGTTCCTGTCGAAGAGATGGACGCCCTCCGGCCGCGCGGAGAAGCGCAACGTCTCGCCGAGGGCGACCGGAGTCTCGGACTTGATCTCGACGGTCACCTTGGTTCCGCCGCAGTCGCAGATCAGCACCGACTGCGCGCCCACGTATTCAGATACGACGACCTTGAGTTCGAAGGCCGTGTCGGGCGCCGCGTCGGGCGCGAATTCGAGGTCGGAGGGTCGTACGCCGAGGATGACCGACCGTCCGCCGGAGGCACGCGTACGCGCCGCGAGGTCCTCGCGCAGCCGCAGCGAGAAGCCATCGCCCGCGGCATGCACCGCACCGCCGCTCTCGTTCAGCGTGGCGTCGAGGAAGTTCATCGGCGGCGAGCCGAGGAAGCCCGCGACGAAACGGTTGACCGGACGCTTGAAGAGCTCCTCCGGCGTGCCCTCCTGTTGGATGTCGCCGCCATGCATGACGACGATCCGGTCGGCCAGGGTCATCGCCTCGATCTGGTCGTGGGTGACGTAGACCATGTTCTTCCGGACCGTCTGACGCATCAGCGCGAGCTCCGCCCGCATCTGCCCTCGCAGCTTCGCGTCGAGGTTGGAGAGGGGTTCGTCGAAGAGGAAAGTCCCGGCGTCCCGGCAAAGCGCGCGGCCCATCGCGACGCGCTGGCGCTGACCCCCCGACAGCTCCCCCGGCTTGCGCCTCAGGTAATCCGAGAGCCCGAGCATCTCCGCCGTCTCGCGCACCTTCCGGTCGATCTCGTCCTTCGGGCGCTTCTGAAGGCGCAACGAGAACGACATGTTCCGCGCCACGTCCATGTGCGGGTAGAGCGCGTAGTCCTGGAAGACCATCGCGATGTCGCGGTCCTTCGGGTCCAGATGCGCGATCGAACGTCCGTCCATCATGATGTCGCCGTCAGACACCGTCTCCAGCCCTGCCAGCATGCGCAGCGTCGTCGACTTGCCGCACCCCGACGGGCCGACGAGCACGGTGAACTCGTTCTCGTCCATCGACAGGTCGATCCCGTGCAGCACTTCGTTCGAACCGTATCGCTTCACGAGATTTCTGAGCTCTATCGCAGGCATGGATATCCCTGTCGCGGATGGCGTGTAGTGTCTTGCATGCATAAACCGAAGTAAATATCCAAATTTGCGTGTGGAGCGGGCGGCTGCTATGTCGAGGCGAGCGGTGATGCGAGGGAGCTAGCATGCGCGATGGCAAGGGGAAGAGCCCGGGCGCGCCCCGCGGATCGACCGTCGCCCGCATCGAGGCGGCCCTGCGTGACGACATCGCGGCCGGTGCGTTGGCACCCGGAGAACGGCTCGACGAGGTCCGCCTGACGGAGCGCTTCGGCGTCTCCCGCACGCCCGTCCGCGAGGCGCTGACGCGGCTCACGGCGCAGGGCATCCTGGTTCCGGGGGAGAAGCGGGGGGTGCGCGTCGCCGAGTATTCGAGGGACGAACTCGCGCAGATCTTCGAGGCAATGCACGAGATCGAGGCAGCCTGCGCCCGCGTCGCCGCAAAGCGTCTGTCGCTGCTTACGCGTGCCGAGATCGAAGCGGCACAGGCCGCCTGCCGTGCGGCCGCGCTGACGGGGGACCTTCAGCATTATCTGCGCGCAAACGAGGCGTTCCACGCTGCGATCTACCGCGCAACCGGCAATCCCTACCTCGCAGAGATCGCCTCGGAGTTTCGCCACCGTACGGGACCGTTCCGCGCCAAGAAGTTCGCCGACGAAGCGGATCTGGTTGCGTCCGCCGACAGCCACGAGGACCTGATCGCCAGCATCTTCTCCGAGGATTCGAAGGCCGCGTCCGAGGGAATGCGCGCCCATATGACGGCCTCTTTCCTCCAGACGCTCGCCGCCAACTGACCCGCGGCGGGGGTTTCCGCTTGCATTAGCACGCTTGATCGTAGCTTTGTATGCAAACAGGAACTACGGCGCGGAGGGCGCGATGGGTGCCGCTGAAACCCGGATCTATCCGATCAACACGGGCTGGCTCGAAGCGGATCTGGGCACATACATCTTCTGGAAGGGCCCCGCGGGGAAGAAGATCTGGAACCCGGTCTACTGTCACTATGTCGACACCGGGACGCACAAGATCCTGATCGACACGGGCCTGTGCGACGAGGAGCGCGCCACCAGGTACCACCACAAGTGCGACAAGCGCGGATGCCTCCAGGTCCACGAGCACCTGGAGCAGAAGCTTGGCGTGCATCCGGACGAGATCGACGCCATCGTCTTCACCCATCTGCACTGGGATCACGTGCAGAACATGAAGCGGTTCGGGAACGCCCGCTACATTGCGCCGAAGGCCGAGATCGAAATGGCCTACAACCCCCTGCCCCTCTATTACCGCACATATGAAAGCGGTTTCCTCGGCATCGAGCCCGCCTATGCCGGCTGCGCCTTCGAGGCGGTGGCCGAGGAGACGGAGGTCCTGCCCGGCATCACGATGTTCCATACGCCGGGCCACTCGGTCGGCCACATGGCGGTCACGGTGGCCACCTCGGCGGGCGACATCGTCGTCGCGGGCGATGCAATCTTCAACGAGCGCAACCTGCAGCCCAACCCGGAGGAGGGCTGGCGCTACTGGGTGCCTGCGCGGTTCGTCGACAGCGTCGCGGGCTGGCGGTCGGTGGAGGAGCTCGACAAGCGCGCGGACTACGTGCTCGCCTGTCACGACAAGGTCGCCAATGCCCGCTCCGATGTCTTCCCCTACGACGGCATGCCGATCCGCAAGCGGCGTCAGGCGATCCCGGGCTACAAGTTCTACTTCGGTGACATGCCCCCGGGCGCCGCGGCGAAGGCCGCGCCCGCGCTCGGGGCCGACGAGGTGGACGCCTATCTCGCCGGGCTCGAGGCGCCCAAGCCGGACCCGGCCTGAGGCGCGTGTGACCCGCGCCGTCCGGGATCTGGCCGAGATCGCCGACGGCTTCGGGGCCGTTGTGCTCGACCAGTGGGGCGTTCTTCATGACGGCACCGCGCCCTATCCCGGCGCCGTCGAGGCCGTCCGGGCGCTGGCCGAGCGCGGCGTCCGCCTGGCCGTCCTGTCCAACTCCGGCAAGCGGGCGGCGCTCAACGCCGAGCGCATTGCGGATATCGGTTTCCCTGCCGACGCCCTCGAGCTGGTCATGACTTCCGGCGAAGCGCTCTGGCGCGACCTCGACTCGGGCCGTGTCGCCGTCCGGCACGTCGTGCCGATCGAACGCGCGCCCGGGGATGCCGCCGCGTTCTGCGAGGGGCTCAATCTGACGCTTCACGAAGACGTCTCCGATGCCGAAGCCATCCTCCTGATGGGCGTTTTCGACGGAGCCGAGCCCGCGCGCTACACGGCGACGCTCGAAGCGGCCCTGGCGGCGGGCCTGCCCGTCATCTGCACGAACCCCGATCGCGCCTCCCCCCGCGCGGGCGGCGCCACAGTCAGTTCGCCCGGCGCGCTTGCCCATGCCTACGCCGCCCGCGGCGGGGAGATCCGCTTCTACGGCAAGCCCCACGCGCCCGTCTTCGAGGCCGTGGAAGAGGCACTCGGCCTAGCCCCCAATCGTTTGCTAATGGTCGGCGACAGCCTCGAACATGACGTAGCGGGGGGCGATGCGGCCGGCTGGTCCACCTGCTTCGTGCGAGGCGGCCTGCACCACGCCGCCTTCTCTGGGCAGGATCCGGACGCCGCACTCGCGAACCTCCTCCGCGCGGAACGGGCCCCGGCGCCCGATTACGCGCTCGATACCATCGGGGGTCCTCATGCGTGATGCGTCCGACTTCGCCGCGTTCCGCGCGCTGTCGGCACGGCTCGGACGGGACGCGCTCCAGGTCCAGGGCCCGGGCGGAAACACCTCGATCAAGGACGGCGGGACGATGTGGGTGAAGGCCTCGGGAACCGAGCTCGCCCGCGCCGAGGAACGCGACATCTTCGTCGCAGTCGACGTCGCGGCCGCCCGGGCGGAGGCGGCAGGCGGGGGGGACGGCACCTGCCGAGCCGCGATGCTCGACCCGGAGGGCGCGCTGAGACCCTCCATCGAGACGACCTTCCACGCCCTGCTCGACGCGCGGGTCGTTGCCCATACCCATTCCGTCGCCACCCTCGTCCACGCGATCGGGCCAGAGGGCCGGGAGGCCGCGGCAGGGAAGCTGGCGGGCCTGCCCGTCGCCTTCGTCCCCTACGCCAAGCCGGGCCTTCCACTCACCCGCGCCATCGCCGCCGCCGCCCGTCCAGGGACGCGAATCTTCGTGTTGCAGAACCACGGCCTGATCTGCGCGGGCGACAGCGTAGAGGAGGTCGCGGAGCGTCTGGCGGAGGTCGAAGCCCGCCTCGCCCTGCCCGCCCGCGCGGCTCCGCCGCCGCCGGGCGACCCGGCTCCCGACGGACATGCCTGGTCGGCGGGAAGCTGGATAGCGATGGACCCGAGAATGGCCGCGCTCGCGTCGACCGGCAGCTACTGGCCGGACCACGTCGTGTTCCTTGGCCCCGCCCTGCCCGTGGAACCGGGCGTGGCGCCCGCCTGCCTGATCCCCAACACTGGCATCGCGGTCCGCGAAGACGCCACGCCTGCACAGCGCGCGATGCTGCGATGCCTCTCGGACGTGATGCGCCGTCTGCCCGAAGGCTGGACGCCCGAGCCCATCGGACCCGCCGCCGAGGCCGAACTGCTCGACTGGGATGCCGAGAAGTACCGTCAGGCCCTGGCGGCCCGAGCGTGAGCCGGCTGTCGCTCGGCATCGATCTGGGCACGTCTGGCGTCCGCTCGGCGGTGGTCGATGAAGACGGCGTCGTGCTGAGCGCGGCCCGCGCCGCCTACCCCCCATTCGATCCCGCCCTGATCGACGCCGAGGCTTGGTGGCAGGCCGCAGCGGCATGCCTCGAAGCGCAGCTGGCCGAATTGGAGGCGGCGGGGCGACCGCGCGACGAGGTCGCCCATATCGCGGTGGACGGCACCTCAGGCAGCGTGGTCCTGACGGACGCCACCCTGCGCCCGGTGACCCGAGGCCTTCTGTACCGCGACGGGGGGTTCGATGCGGAGGCCCGTTGCATCGCCGCCGTGGCACCGGACCAGCATGTCGCGCGTGGCGCGGGCTCTGCACTCGCACGCGCCCTGCGGCTCGTCCGCGAGGACACCGATGGCCGCGCCCGCCACCTCCTGCACCAGGCGGATTTCGTCACCGCCAAGCTGATGGGGTGCGGCGGCCGTTCGGACACCAACAACGCCCTCAAGACCGGCTACGACCCGGCTACGGGCACGTGGCCCGGCTGGATTGACCTGACCGGACTGCCACCGTTCCTGTTGCCCGAGGTTGCGCTGCCCGGCACGTCGCTGGCCCTCGTCGCATCCGACATTGCCGACCGCTTCGGCCTCGCCCGGGACGTGACGATCCACGCCGGCACGACCGACAGCATCGGTGCCTTCCTCGCCGCCGCGCGGATGGAGCCCGGCGCCGCCGTCACATCGCTCGGCACGACGCTCGCAATCAAGATCCTCACGACGGATCGCATCGACCGGCCGGAGATCGGCCTCTACTCGCATCGCATCGGTTCGGGATGGCTGGTGGGCGGGGCATCCAACACCGGCGGCGGGGCGTTGCTCAGGCATTTCGCCCCGGACGAGATCGCAAGCTTGTCCGAACGGATCGACCCGCGTGTCGCGAGCGACCTCGACTATTATCCACTGCCCTGCCCCGGCGAGCGCTTCCCCGTCCCCGACCCCGAGATGCCCTCGCGAGAGGCGCCACGCCCACCCGATGATGTTGCCTTCCTCCACGGGCTGCTCGAAGGGATCGCCCGGGTGGAAGCCGCCTGCTACGACGCCGTCGCGGCCCTCGGCGGGCCGCGCCCGCGAGCGATCCTGACCGCGGGCGGCGGCGCGGAGAACGAGACTTGGCGCGCGATCAGGGAGCGCGTTCTCAACATTTCAGTTAGGCCCGCCTCGGAGACGGAAGCCGCGGTGGGGACGGCTCGTCTGCCCTTCTTGGCGGGTGGGTGAACGGACGGCGACCCCTCTCGGCCCAACGAAATTCCGGCGGGCGACCGGGACGCGGTGCTTCATCACACGGCACTTTCCCATCGGCAATGAGGGAACTCCATCTGCGAACTAAGGTGGATGGAGGCTCGAACGCCCGGGAGGAGGATCAGGGACCAGCAGCTCCGCGCCGAGACGCAGGCGGAGGGTCTCACCGACGTGAGCGAAAGTGGCCTCTGCCTCAAGGCAGATCGAAGGGCCCTGGCGGATTGCGGTGGCATGTCCGGGGTGTCAGCTGGCGAGTGGGCTGCGTTAAAGGCGGCCCCGGACGCGGCGCGATCCGGGACGGGCCGTCGGCTTTGCTGTGCGCGCACGGCCCTAGAGCGGATCGTCCGGCGAATGAAAGACGGGGCTGTCGCGGCCTGCGATCACCTCGGTCGGACACGGTCGTCCGCGCTGCTCCGCGGGCAGGCATCCGGGTCGCGTGCGCCGCCCGCTTCGCTTGCCGCCGTCTCGACCACGGGCAGGGCGAGGCGCATTGTCCGCCATCTGGCCGGCTCATCACGCTTGTGATGAAGGTGAGAGACGAAACCGGTCACGTCATTGAAGCCCAGCCCGAGACTAATGCGAGCCGGAGCTTTGTAGGGACAGGGGGTGGGGCAAACCGCCAGCCCATCCATCGCACCACGCGCGCTGTCCTTCGCCCGCCCCACGTCGGATAGGCGTCGATCGGTCCCCCGCCCCTACGCGCCTCGCGGCGGACCGCGAGACGGCGGAGCGAAGGCAGGCGCTTCGGACGGAGGAGCGGGATACCTGCTAGGGCCGAACGTCTGACACCGGTTGCGCAGTCCTCGACCGGCTGCGGTCGTTGACACCCGTGAGGGTCACCGACCCTCCCCTCTTCAGGCCTCGAGTGCAGCCGCGACGATCCTGTCCCGCGTCATCGGCAGCCGGCGAAGCCTCAACCCGACGACGCGTGGGACCGCGTTCACCAGCGCGGCGACGACCGGACCGGGCGCCGCCTCCCCGACCCCGAGCGGAGTTTCCTCGGGCTGCGGAATCGATTCGACCTCGATCTCGGGCACGTCATCGAACCGTAGAGCGGGATAGCTTTCCCAATCCCGCGAGGTGATCCCTTCCGACCCCCATGCGGCTTCTTCGAAGAGCGCCCAGCTCACCGCCTGGATGGCCCCGCCTTCGAGCTGCGCGACGGCCCCCTCGCGGTCGAGGACCCGGCCGGCATCGCAGACGAGGCGGATGGCAGGGACGTCGACCGTCGCGTCGTCGGAGACAACGACGTCGACGGCGACCCAGGCCATCTCGTTCTTGTAGCGGGCGAAGGCGATCCCGCGGCTCGAGCCTTCGGCGACAGGGGGCACCGTCTCGGCGAGGCGGGCGAGGACGGCGGCGCCGCGGGGGTCGTCTAGATGCGCGAGGCGGAACGCGAACGGATCGGCGCCAGCAAGCTCGGCAGCCTCGTCGATCAGGCTCTCCAAGGCCGTGATGTTCGCCACCGCGCCGAGACAGCGGAGGGCGGAAGTCCGGAGCGGCATCTCCGTCACCAGCGTCTTGGTAAGCCGGATGTCGGGGATGTCGTAGATGGGGTCGAGGTTGCGGTGGAGGCCGCCGTTGCGGTTCAGGTTCGGCAGCGGGACGGAAGGCGCCACGGGCGTCTCGCGCAGGTGATTGGCGACGAGCCGGGTCTCGCCGTCGCCCTTCGGCCCTCCGCGCGGGCGCCCCCGGAAGGTGCCTCCGATCGTCTCCACGGCCAGAGCCACGGGAAAGCCGCCCTCGCCCAGCTCTGCCGAGAGTTCGACAGCCTGCGCCGTGCCAGCTGGCGCGTAGCCATGCTCGTCCTCCCGCGTCCACTTGAGGAGGACGGGCGTGCCGGGGCGATGATACGCGACGAGCGCTGCCTCATAGGCCGCATCGTCCGCCCCGTTGTGGCCGTAGCAACCCGAGCCGGGTCGATGCTCGATCGTCACGCTGTCGGCGGGCAGGCACAGGCTCTTCGCGATGCTCCAGCGTAGGGGATAGATGCCCTGGCTGTGGGAGACGACCTCAAGGTGTCCGTCCGCGAACCGCGCGTAAGCCGCGGAGGGCGCGAGCGCTCCGTGGAGGGTGAAAGGGCGCTCGACGCGCAGGGTGTGATAAGGTGATCCGAGCGGCTCGTGCGGGGCGCCGTCCGGGAGCGGGAGGCCGTCACGGACGGGGAGGCTGATGCCCGCACCGAGACGCAGGCGTTCGAACACGTCGGTGCTGGCGACCTCTGATGTGTCCGCCCATGTCGCGGACGCAGCAAACGCGCGGGCCGTGCGCTCGACGTCCCACTCGTCCACCCAGGCGAGAGCGCAGAAGTCGCCGAAGCGGACGCCCTCCTCGCCCACCCAGGGGCTCGCGCGCACGGAGAGGTCCCAGGCGGCGACGGGCTCGATGGCGCGAAGTTCGGTGACGTCGAGCACCCAGAGGAAGCCGTGCAGGCGGCCGGGCTTGTGGTCGTGCTCTTCGTCGATGGCCACCGCGTAGCGGCGCCCGCCGATCTCGCGGGCGAGCGGCATGACGGTATGCGTGGGCTCCGGGATGGTCTTGGGCCAGCGGTAGCGCCCCAACTCGCGCATGTCCGAGAGATCGGAGCCGTCGAGCACGCGGAAGCCCGCATGCCAGACCGCGGCCCAGAGCTCGTCGCCCACGCGCATCGCGTGGTGGAGCCGCTCGCCGTAGCGGTCCAGCTCGGCGTCTCGCCCCCCGCCAGGTGCTGGCCCTCCATGTGCCAGCGGCCCACCTCGCGCGGGGCGGACGGATTCGAGAGGTCGTAGACGACGAGGATGTTGCCCACGTACCCCTCCATCTCCGTCGAGATGTAGGCGTGGACCGCATCCATGTCGAAGCGGTGGACGCCGAAGCCGTGGGTCCGGACATAGGCGAGCTGGCGCGGCGCGGCCTTGTCGGAGACGTCCCAGACGCGGAAGCCGCCCGCCTCGTAGCCCCGCGCCTGCGCCTCCTCCAACACCGCGATGTCGGCCGGCTCGACGCCCAGCGTGCCGGCGATCTCCCCGTCCGAGCGCCCCTCGGCCCGGAGCGGGGCGATGCGGGCGCCCTTCCTCACGAAGTGGCGCCGGTCCTGCTCCACGTTGGTGATCATCAGGTCGCCCGCGACGCGCACCTTGTGGGTGTGCGAGTACCCGTCGGGCGGCGCGACCTGGGCCACGACCTTCGGCGCGGCCGGGTCGCGCATGTCGATGATCGACGTGCCGTCGGGCGGCTTCATGTGCCCGACATAGGCGTAGCCGTCCTGCACGACGACCTGCCCGCCGCCGGGAATGTCCAGATGCCCCATATGCTGGACGTTCCGGCTCAGGACGTATTCGACCTCGCGCTTCATTCCGCCGGCGCCTCCCTGGCCTTGAGCTTCCGGCGCCGGTCGATCCAGAGCGGCGCCACGATGGAGAGGGCGAGCGCGACCCGGAGCGCGTTGCCGATGTTGGACGAGAAGAGCGTCGTCACGTCCCCGCCCGACTTCTGCAGCGCCAGCAGGACGTAGCGCTCCAGCAGGGGCCCGAGGATCACCCCGATCAGGATCGCCGCGACGTGGTAGCCCGTCCGCCGCGCGACGTAGCCCAGCACCCCGAAGCCGAGGGCGAGGTACATGTCGAACATGTACTCCCGCGGCACGAAGGCGCCGACCAGCGTGAAGGAGATGATCAGCGACGCGAGGTAGATCGTCGGCACCGTCGTGACGTGGCTCATGTAGCGGCTGAGCGGCAGGATCGTGAATAACATGATGAAGTAGGCGACGGCCATCGCCATGAACATGCCGTAGCCGACCTCGGGCTCGCGCTGGAACAGCGACGGCCCGAAGCCCACGCCGTGGAACTGCATGACGACGAGCATGATCGCCGCCGTCGCGCCGCCCGGGATGCTGAGCACGAGGAGCGGGACGAGCGTGCCCGAGGTGACGCCGTTATTGGCGCTCTCCGGCGCGATCAGCCCCTCGGGGTGGCCGGTGCCGTACTTCTCGGGCGTCTTCGAGAAGGTCCGCGACTGCTGGTAGGCGACGAAGCTGGCGATGGAGGCGCCCGCGCCCGGGATCACGCCGATGACGAGGCCGATCATCGAGGTCCGGACGATGTGCCACCAGCGCCGGAGCGCCACGGCCGCGCCCTAGAAGGTGTCGTGCCAGTTGGGCGCCTTGGGCTCGGCGTCGTCGGCGACGATGATCCGCTTCTCGATGATGATGAACGCCTAGGAGACGGCGAAGAGGCCCACGAGCGCGGGGATGAGCGGCACGCCGTCGTAGAGCTCCAGGAAGCGGAAGGTGCCGCGCGGCGTGGCGTAGACGACATCCGTCCCGATGGCGCCGATCATCAGGCCGAGGAACCCCGCGATCAGCCCCTTGAGCATGTCCTGCGCCGCGATTGAGGCGATGAGCGAGATGCCGAAGAGCATCACGACGACAATCTCGACCGAGTGCATGTGGAACCCGACCCGCGCCAGCAGCGGCATCGTGGCGAGCGCCACGAGCGTGGTCAGGAAGCCGCCGATGCACGACGCCACGAAGGAGATCGAGAGCGCCTGCTGGCCCCGGCCCTGCTTGGCCATCGGGTAGCCGTCGAGGGGCGTCGCCGCGGCCCCCGCGGTGCCGGGGATGTTGACTAGGATCGCCGGGATCCCCGCCCCCATGCGTGCGGCCACGTAGAGCGAGACCATGAAGACGATGCAGGTCTGCACGTCCATCGCCAGCGTGAGCGGCAGCAGGATGATGATCGTGTTGGCCGCCGAGAAGTCCGAGATGCCGCCGACGATGAGGCCGAGCAGCACCGAGGGCACGATGATCCACCAGTAGCCGATGGTCTCCAGGAAGACCGACCAGAGCAGGACGCCCGTCTCACCCATCGATCAGCGCCTCCATGGTGGTCTCGAAGACGCCCTCGGGGAAGCGGGTGTCGAAGGCGAGCTCGAAGACGGCCCAGCCGACCAGCGCGATGACGGCGGAAACGAGCGCGTTGAAGGGCACGCGCCGGAACTTCGACAGGATCGAGGTGGAGGCGAAGATGAAGAGGAACGTGGTGAGCGTGAAGCCCAGCGGCTCGATCAGCAGGCAGAAGCCCAGCGTCGCCAGCACGAAGCCCAGCCGTCCGCTGCGCAAATCCTCCGCCGAGACGACGGTGCCCATGCCCAGCGAGCCCTCGCCACACGCGATCCACAGGATGCAGCGCAGGATGAAGATGCCCGAGACCAGCAGGAGGACGCCGCCCACGAGGAACGCGGACACCTGCGCCGTCCAAGGCGAGTTCCAGATCGTCGAGAAGAAGTAGAGCGTGAAGGCGACCGCGATCGCGGGGATCACGAGCTCGCCGCCGAGCTGCCGTCTGCGTTCCGCCATGGCGCGCCTCCTGGGGAAGCACGGGGCCGGGTCGGGCCCCGTGCGGGATCGTCACGCGCCGGTCAGCAGCGGGCGGTACTTCGCCCCGAGCTCCAGCATGGCCGCCTTGAACTCGGCGCACTCCTCGGGGCCGCCGTAGTTGAGGTATTCGGGCGTGCCGCGCTGCTCCACCTAGGCCTCCAGCAGGCGCGGATCCTCGAACGTCTCCCGGAACGTCGAGAGCAGGGTCTCTTAGCGGTCCGGGTGCTGCTCGACGGCCGCGCGATGGATGCCGAAGGCCCGGGCGGAGAGCATCTCCGGCAGGTCCATGTTGAACGCCTCGTTGACGCTCGGCGCGTCGTCGAGCCGCTCGCCCACCCGGTTCTCCCCGAAGACGAGCAACGTCTTCACTGCGTCGCCCGCCGAGATCACGGTGCCGGAGGTGAGGACCGAGAAGTCCACCTCGCCCGTGACCGCGCCCGCGACCGTGTTCTTGTCGCCTGCGAGCGGGATGAGGTCGAACTCCGCCCCCATCTCGTCGCCGAGCGCCAGCAGCCCGATCGAGGCGGGATGCGCCATGCGGCTGGTGCCGACGTTGAGCCGGCGCTCCTTGCCGGCGGCGATGATTTCGTCCATCGTCTGCAGCTCGCTCTCGGCGCCGACGAAGAGGCAGCCGGGATCGGTGTCGACGCGGCCGAAATAGAGGTAGTGGTCGATCTCGCAGTTCTGCGGCGGCTGCATCGCCCGTGCAGCACCTCGGGGCCCATGTTGCCGAAGATCAGGCTGTAGGCGTCGGGCGCGTTGCGGCCCATGTAGACCTCGTAGCCCACCCGGCCGGCCGCGCCCGGAAGGAAGCCCGGCTCGAACTCGGTGCCCAGCTTCTCGCTCCAGACTGAGGCGAAGGCGCAAAAGTTGCGGTCCGCGCCGCCGCCCTCGGCCGTCGGGATGATGACGTCGATGTTGCGCTCCGGGTAGGATTGCGCGCGCGGGATTCCCGGGGTGGCGCGGGTGATCGCGCCCGCCGCGGCGCCGGTTCTCAGAAAGCCCCGTTTCGTCTGCTGGTTATCTTCGTTTCCTCCTCCTCGTTTCGGGTGCGGGCTCGGACACGTCTTGTCGTTGCAGTCAGTGCGTCATCCGGCGAGCAGCGACGTCCCTCCCGCGTAGATCAGCCGGACCGCCAGAAGCCCCAGGATGATGTTGAGGCTGAGCCGGAACCGGGCCTCGTCGATCCGAAGCAGCACATGGCGTCCCGCGAGCGTGCCGAGGAAGCCGGCCGCGATCAGCAGCAGGACGAGCCCCGCCCAATGCGAAAATGCGAAGCCCAGGAAGCCGAACATCGCGGTCTTCAGCGTGTGCTGAATGGTCATGAGCGTCGCATGGGTGGCGGTGTGGCCCAGCCGGTCGAGGCCGCGCGATCTCACGAAGGTCGCAACGAACGGCCCCGTTGCGCCGAAGAACATGGTCAGGAAGCTCGAGAAGCTCCCCGCGATGCCCGCCGAGCGACGCAGGAACGCTGGCGGGCGGGCGAGGATCGTCCACAGGATGAAAAGGCCCACGCCGAGCTGGATCGCGCCCGCGTCGAGCTGGATGACGAACGCACCGCCGAGCGCCACGCCGATCAGCGCACCCGCCGCGAAGGCCGGAACGACGCTGCGGTCGAGGTGACGCAGAAGCAGCGCCGCACGGCCTGCGTTCGAGCCGAGCTGCACAAGGCCATGAACGGGGATGATGGCCGCCGCCGGCAGGAGCGAGGCGAAGACCGCGAGCACCACTGCGCCGCCGCCGATCCCGAAGGCCGCGGTGATGAAGGAGCCGAGCAAACTGACTACGAGCAGCCCGAGTGCGACCGGCCAGCCGAGATCCGCGTGGAGCCAGGCCGCCGTCATCTCAGGTGTCCCGAACCGAGGGGTGGAACAGCTCCTCCACCGCCACCGCGCGGGGAGCGAGGTGCTGTTCGACGGAGTATCGGCAGACGGCCTCCAGCTCCGCCCGGTTGGCGGCGAGGCCGTAGGGCCACCAGTCGTTGCCGAAAGCGGCCCGCGTCCTTTCCATGGTCGCGTTCAGCCAGGGCAAGGAGAGCCTGTTCGCGTTCCCCAACCACACCTCCGTGAGCCGATCCAGTGCGATGGCCTTCGCTTCGGCGCAGGCGTCGTACAGCGCGCGCGGCAGCCAGGGATGTGCCTCCGCGAGCGTGCGACGGACGCCCAGCACGTGCATGATCGGGAAGAAGCCGGTGCGCCGGTGATACTCCTGCTCGGCGGTCTCGTAGTCGGGGAAGGCCCGGACGAACCGGTCGTCCCCCTCGAGGAACGCGCGGGGCGGCTTCGGCGCCAGGAGCGCGTCGATCTCCCCGTCGATCAGCAGATCCTGGAGCGTCCGCCCCTCCTCGATCGGCCGCACCTCCATGCCCGCCGGCAACTCGAGGTCCAGCCGCTCCCGGCGCACGCCCCCGTCGAGCGCCCCCGTTTGCCATCGGACGTCGCGGGCCCGCACGCCGTACTCGTCCGACAGGAGCCCGCGCATCCAGAGCGCCGCGGTCATCTGGTACTCGGGCACGCCCACCCGTCGGCCGGCGAGGTCGGACAGAGTCTCGATCCCCGCGTCCCTCCGGAGGAAGAAGCCGGAGTGACGGAACGCGCGGCTGACGAAGACCGGGAGCGCCACGTAGGCCCCCTCGCCCCGCGCCACCTGCAGGACGTAGCTCGAGATCGACATCTCCGTGATGTCGTGCGGCGCTGACCCGACCGCGAGCGGGAACAGCTCTTGGGTCGGCGAGATCCGCGAGACGAGCCGAAGGCCGGGTACGCACACGCGTCCGTCGTGAAGCGGCATGACGCGGTCATGGTCCCAGGTCGCGAGGCTCGCCTCGAGGGAGGGCTCCGATGCGGAAGGCGCGGTCTCCGCCATATCCGGGTCGGCGGCGATCAGGTCACTCCCTCGGTGGTACGGCCCTCGATCGGCGCACCTCCATCCGGATCATCGCATTCCGTCCTGTCGGGCACGACCGAGCCGCCAAAGCGTGCCATCATCGGAAAGGTCCGACCAATTTGACCAACTACCGAACGAAGCAGATCGATCTCCTCTGCAAGACGCTAAGATCGTGTTGCCGTCGGAACAGGCATGCGCCGTGATCTCTTCTATGGTCGGACCGGTCAACCAATTTCGCCCGAGTGTCGTTCACCCGGCAGAGCTCATTCTTGGGTTCATCGCGGAGGGCGACTTTGCACCAGGCGATCGCCTTCCGGCGGAGGGCACATGGCCGAGCGGCTGGGCATCGGACGCTCCGCCCTGCGCCGCGGACCCGACCGGCTGAAGCAAGAGAGCCTGGTCTGTCGCCATGTCGGCAAGGGCACGTTCGTCGCCGCCGGACGGCCGGACGATGCGCCGGGGCTCGGCGATCTCTCCCGGTCCGTCTCGCCCTTGCACATGATGCGCGCCCGCCTCGCAGTGGAGCCTGCCATTGCGAGGGAGGCCGCGATCAATGCCTCGGCGGCCGGGGTCGAGCGCATCCGCGCAACTCATGAGCGGGCCGTGGCTGCGCGGAGCTGGGACGCCTACGAAGCGGAAGACGACCGCCTGCACAGGGCCATCGCACAGGCGACGGACAACATGCTGCTCCTGGCCCTGTTCGACCAGCTCAACGCCGTCCGCCGGGCGGTGAGCTGGAATACCGTGATCCGTAGGAGCGACCGCCCCGCCCCCGATCACACGAGCTTCGCGCAGCACGACCGCATCGTCTCCGCGATCGAGGTGAGACGGGCGCTCGAGGCGCAGGACGCCATGCGAGCGCATCTCCACTCAGTCTCCTTACGGCTCTTCGGGGAGCACGAGGACGTTCCCAGGATCGCCTAGACACCAGGGCGCGCGGCCAGTCCCGTGCATCGGAACGGGCCGCGCAGTCACTCTCGGGTGCCGTTCGCCCGCGCGCGCGGACGGTCGGTCTCACCGCCAGCCTCCCCTGCGGTAGGGGGAACGGCCCACCGAAACCGCTCCCGGTTGCCCTAGCTCGGCCCGGCGCATGAGCACGCCCATCCCGCGAACCGAAGGCAACGCCGCGGTCGAGGGTGTCCGGCCCCCCGCAGAGCCGCGGGGTCAGCCGAGAACGGCACTGGCCATCGCGTCGCCGCTGCGCGCTGCGTCGTCGAGCGTCCGGCCGAGCGTCCAGTCCCCGCCGACGAGCAGCGTTCCGTCATCGGAGGAGAGGTGGTCCCGACCGAGCGGCCGGGCGACCTGGGAGTAGCGCCAGCGGTGCCCGAAGGCGGCGCGTATGGGAGGGGTCTCCCCCATCGCGGCCCGCAGGAGATCCAGAATGGCATCCGCGGCGTCCGAGCGCTCCATCTCCAGGTTCGCGCGGCTCCAGGCTTCCGAGGCATGCACGACCCAGCACTCCGCCCCGCCCGGTCGCCCCGGCTTCGCGCTATCCCTGAGCAGGAGGGCGAGGTCCGCGGAAGGCGCGCGGGTCGCGTCGGGCCAGCCGGGCCGATCGTCGAAGGCCGCCATCAGCGTGTAGCAGGGGGCGAACTCGACCTGCCGCATCTCCTCCACGATCCCCGGCACCGCATCCGCGCAGAGCCGCGCGGTCTGGGGCGCCGGCACGGCGAGGATCACGCGGTCGAAGGGACCCTCCCCCGCATTGCCCGTGTCGAGGCGCCACAGCCGGCCCTCGCGCGAGAGCCCGGCGACTTCGGTGCTCACCCGCACGTCGAGCCCCTCCGCCATGGGCCGGGCGAGGTCGCTCATCCCCGGCAGGCCGACGAAAGCCTCGCCGTCCTCCCCGTCCACCCCGTCCGGTGCCGCGGCCCAGCGTTTGGCGGCGCCCGACTCCTTCGCCGCGGCAAGAAGCTCGCCCGCAGGACGGGACGAGGCCCGGAGCCAGGGCGCGCCGTGATCGAACTGGAGCCCGTCGCGGCGCCGCGTCGCCATGCGGCCGCCGAGACCGCGGCTCTTCTCGAACACCGTCACCCCGTGGCCGGCACGCGAGAGGCGGCGCGCGCAGACGAGCCCCGCCACGCCCGCCCCGATCACGGCGATCCGCTCCCCGCTCATGCTGCCGCGTCCGATCCGGACCGCGCGGAAGCCATGCTCAGACCACCTCCACCGCAAGCGATCCCAGACCCTCGAGCGACAGCTCAAGCCTGTCGCCCCGCTGCACGGGTCCGACACCGGAAGGCGTGCCCGACAGGATCACGTCGCCCGGGGCCAGCTCGAAATACTCGGAGAGGTAGGAGATCATCTCGGGCACCTTCCAGATCATCTGGTTCAGGTCGCCCTCCTGACGGACCTTACCGTTGACCGTGAGCGTCAGCGTCCCCTCAGCCGGGTGCCCGACGGCCTCGACGGGGTGCACCGGCCCGGCGGGGGCGGAGCGCTCGAACGCCTTTCCGATCTCCCAAGGCCGGCCCATCTTCTTCGCCTCGCCCTGCAGGTCGCGCCGCGTCATGTCGAGGGCGAGCCCGTAACCGTAGACGTGGTCGAGCGCCCGATCGATGGGAATGTCGCGGCCCCCCGTCTTCAGATAGACGGCGAGCTCCGCCTCGTGATGGACGTCGGAGGAGTGCGGCGGATAGGGGAATTGCCCGGAGACGTCGAGATTGTCGGGGTTCTTCTGAAAGAAGAAGGGCGGCTCGCGGTCCGGATCGTGGCCCATCTCGACCGCATGCGCCGCATAGTTGCGCCCGATGCAATAGATGCGGCGGACGGGAAACTCGCCGTCCGCCCCCGCCACGGGGAGGGACGGAACCATCGGCGTCTCCGTCACATACTGGGCCATTGCGATCTCCTCTGAGGCGGCAGGCCTCCATCACCTACCCGGTCACGGTAGACGTATCAATCATGATTGATCTGATTGGTAGATGACTGACGCGGATTGATCTGTTATGGCCGGTATCCGATGTCACGCCTTCCGGTGGCAGTTTCGGTCTGGGATGGAAACGTCGTGCTCGATCGTGTCGATCAGACGAGGACCGATGAAGCGCTGGAGCGCCTGACGTCGCTCATTTCGCAGCGAAACCTTCAGCCGGGCGACCGCCTGCCGCCCGAGCGGGAGCTTTTGAGCCTGCTGAACCTCGGCCGGGGCGCGCTGCGCCGGGCCCTCGAACGCCTCGAGCGGAGCGGCGTGATCTGGCGCCATGTCGGCAAGGGCACTTTCATCGCCCATCGATCGGATGCCGCGACGGAGAGGCTCAGCGACCTCGGACATCAGATGACGCCCGTCCGCATGATGCGCGCGAGGCTGGTCGTCGAGCCCGCGATCGCGCGGGAGGCGGCGCTCAACGCCTCCGGGGAGGCGATCGCGCGGATCCGGTCCGCCATGGAGCGCGCCCGGGCCGCGGCGAGCTGGGCGGAGTACGAGCGGCAGGACGACCGGCTGCACCGCGCCGTCGCGGAGGCGGCCGACAACCTGCTGCTGCTCGCCCTCTACGACGACCTCAACCGCGTGCAACGCGAGGTGGCGGGAGGCACCGTGCGGAGGGCGACCTCGCGGCCCCCCGCCGATCACACGAGCTTCGCGGAGCACGAGGCGATCCTGCATGCAGTGGAAGCCCACGATGCGGAGGAGGCGTTCCGCGCCATGCACCGGCATCTGGCCTCCGTCTCCGCCCGATTGTTCGGGCCGGCATGATGGCGCAGGCCGGGCCGTTCCGTCCCAGGCGACGTTGCCGGCGGGTGCCGGAGACGGGCGGAGCCTCTGGCGGGGGCGGGATCGCCGGGTGCCGCGCGGCTTCCACCTCCCGAGCGCGCCGAAGTGCCCCGGCCGACAGGGCGAGCGGGATCGGACGCGCCCTGAGAAACTGTCGTCTGCGAGTTCGCCCTCCGCGCAGCGCCGGGGTCATTCGGAGGCCTGACTTCGGACGCGTCCTGAACGGAGGCGAGCCGGCACCGCTCTCTCGGCCCATCGCGCCGTTTTGGCCGCATGCCATGACACGGAGCATCCATACCGCGACGATCCGGCCGCCGTGCCGACCGGCGCGGGCAAGCGCATCCGCGCATCGCGCGGCAGAGGGGACCAGACGATGAAGGACTCGGTCGAGGGACGGGCCGGGCGGGGAGCGGCCACCCCCGCCATCGAGCTGCTGGGGATCCGCAAGAGCTTCCGCCTGTCCGGGCGGCCCGGCGACGGCGTCCTCGCGCTCGACGGGATCGACCTGTCAATCCGCGAGGGCGAGTTCATGACCATCATCGGCCCCTCGGGCTGCGGGAAGACGACGCTGCTCCGGATCGTCGCCTCGCTCGAAGCGCCCGACGAGGGCGAGGTGGTCGTCGGCGGCGAGGTCGTCACCGAGCCCGGCCTCCGCCGCGCCATGGTGTTCCAGACCTTCGGCCTCTTCCCGTGGAAGACCGTGATCGACAACGTCACCTTCCCGCTCGACGTCCGCAGCGTGCCGGCGGAGGAGGCGCGGAAGACGGCGATGCATCACATCAGCCGCGTCGGGCTCGAGAAGTTCGTGGACGCCTATCCCCATCAGCTCTCCGGCGGAATGCAGCAGCGGGTCGGGCTCGCCCGGGCCCTGGCGACCGGGGCGGACATCCTCCTGATGGACGAGCCCTTCGGCGCCATCGACGCCCAGACCCGCGAGCTGATGCAGGAGGAGCTGCTGCGCATCTGGCAGGAGGAGCGCAAGACGGTGATCTTCATCACCCACGACCTCGACGAGGCCGTGCTGCTGGCCGACCGCGTGCTGCTGATGTCCCGCGGGCCGGGCCGCGTGCGCGAGATCATCCCCGTCGACCTCCCCCGCCCGCGCTTCGACAACGACGTGCGCGCCCATCCCGAGTTCGCCCGCGTGCGGGGCCACCTCTGGCACGAGCTTCGCAACGACCTCGTCCACCAGCGCGAGGAGGAGCGCGCGTGACGCCCCGCGCCCCGCGCGACATCCGCCGCGACCAGATCGCCGGCGTGGCCGTGTTCCTCGCCGCGTGGGAGATCGCGGCGCGCCTGATCGGCAACGCGCTCGTCCTGCCCCCGGTGAGCCGCATCCTCGCCGCGTTGTGGGACCTTCTCGTGTCGGGAGAGCTGATCGCCGCGCTGGCGGAGAGCATCTCACTGCTGATCGTGGGGCTGATCATCTCCACCCTGCTGGGCTTCGTGCTGGGCGCGGTGGTCGCGCGCTCGCGGACGGCCTACTGGATGCTGAACCCCTACTTCTCCGCGCTCTTCGCCACGCCGACCATCGCACTGGTGCCGCTGGTCCTCGTCTGGTTCGGCTTCGGCTTCCCGGGGCGGGTGATCGTGGTGGTGCTGGCCGCCGTCGTGCCGATCATGTTCTCGGTCGCCTCGGGCCTCCGGGACGACCCGGAGGACCTCGTCGACGTCGCGCGCTCCTTCGGGGTGAAGGGCGAGCTCGCGCTCCTCTGGCGCGTGCGGGTGCGGGCTGCGCTTCCGGTGATGCTGGCGGGGCTCCGGCTGGCCGCCGGCCGCGCCGTGGTCGGGATGGCCGTGGCCGAGACGTATCTCAGGCTCGGCGGAATCGGCGGGCTCATCAAGTCCTACGGCTCGATGTTCCAGACGGACTACGTCTTCGCCTCGATCCTGCCGCTCTCGCTGCTCGGCATCGGGATCGTCTCGACGATCGGCCGGCTCGAGCGCCGGTTCCACTGGCGGTGAGGGAGAGGCCATGATCGCCACGTTCAAGCGCCCGAGCGTCTGGCTCCCGTTCCTCAGCCTCGCGCTGGTGCTGGGCGGCTGGGAGCTCGTCGGCCGCAGCATCGATCCGCTGCTCTTCGCGCCGCCCAGCGTCGTGGCGGCCCAGTTCGGGGAGCTTGTGGCCACGGGCGAGCTGCAAGCCGCCGCCGCGGTGACGATGCAGGCGCTCTTCGTGGGCTACGCGCTCGCCGTGATCGTGGGGGTGCCCTTCGGCATCGCCATGGGCGCCTTCCCACGGCTGGGCGACATCCTGCAACCCTACCTCTACGCCATCTTCGCCACGCCGCGCGTCGTCGTGGTGCCGCTCATCGTGGTGTGGTTCGGCATCGGCTTCGAGGCCCGGCTCTTCCTCGTATTCTTCTGGTCGGCCATCGCCATCAGCGTCAACACCGCCCAGGGCGTGCGCCATGCCCGGCCCGACCTCGTGGAGGTGGCCCGCTCCTTCCAGGCCAGCCGCGTGCAACTCGCCCGCCACGTGCTGATCCCGGGCGCCGTGCCCTTCGTGATCGCGGGGCTCCGGATCGGCGCGGAGCGGGCCATCGTGGGCGTGATCATCGGCGAGATGTTCCTGCAGATCGTGGGGCTCGGAGGGATCATCACCGAAGGCTCCTCGGAGCTGCTGCCCGCCAAGATGCTCTGCGCCGTCGCGGTGATCGCCGTGATGGGCACCATCCTCGTGACCGCGCTCGACCTGCTCGAGCGCCGTTTCCAGAACTGGAAAGCCGCCTGAGGAGGGGCGACCCGACAGCAACGCCGCGCACCCGACGCTCCGGCGGGACGCGGCGCGACAAGGAACCGGAGCGACCGCAAGCCCCCAGGCCCCGCGCCGTCGGGGCGGGCGGGACCGATCCGAAGGGAGGACCAATCATGACCAATCGCATCCGCTTGCGCTCCGCCACGGCGGCCGCGGCGCTCGGCGCCCTCGCCGCGACGGGCGCCTCCGCGCAGGCCTTCGACCTCGCCGGCACGGAGGTGACAATCGGCACGGCCCAGGCGCAGGTGCTCAACATCGGCACGCTGCGCATGATCGAGATGCTGGAGGGCTGGGGCGCCGAGGTGACCCGCGTCGAACTGCCCTCCATCTCGGGGCTCGAGGCCATCATCGCCGACCGAATCGACGTGGCCTCGCGCTCGTCGGACGAGATCCTGCTGGGCCAGGCCCGCGACGTCGACGTGGTGGCCTTCGGGGCCCCCATCTCGACGATGCACTACGCCGTGGTCTCGACGCCGGGCGTCGACAGCCTCGCCGACCTGCAGGGCCAGTCCATCGGCACCAGCGGCCCGGGCGGCTTCAACGGGATGCTGTTCCGCTACATGCTCCGGCAGGAGGGGCTCGAGCCCGAGGTGGACGTTGCCGTCGTGCCCGTGGGCGGCTCCTCCGAGCGCGCGGCGGCCATCATGGCGGGCCAGGTGCAGGCCACGGTCGTCTTCATCGACAACTGGCTGGCGCTCGAGGCGCAGGGCGCCAACGCCCAGCTCCTGGGCTACGTCGCCGACCTCGTGCCCGGCCTCTCGTCCCGCGCCGTCTTCGCCCCCCGCGACTACATCGAGGCGAACGAGGAGCTGGTCACCGCGATGGCCTGCGCCAACCTCGAGGTGAACCACTGGATCGGGTCTAGCAGGGAGGAGTTCGTCTCCTACACGATGGAGAACGTCCGCGGCGCCAACGAGGAGGCCGTCGGCAAGTTCTACGACGTGGCGATGGGGATCGACATGTTCCCCACCGACCCGGCCGCGCTGCTCGACACGTCGGGCTATCAGGCGCTCGCCGATCTGCTCCACGAGGGCGGCGAGCTGGAAGAACCGCTCGACGCGGGCGGCTTCGTCGACCGCTCCTACCTCGAGCGGGCCGCCGGGATGGGCTGCGGCACGGGCTCGGTCGGCGGGTGATCCCTGCGTCCGGGCCGCGCCGCGAGCGCCGGCCCGGACGACGGCGATCGGACGGCCCGGCGCCTCACCCGGCCGGGTCGGCGGCCGCCCCGCCCGCGGTCTCCCGGCTCCGCTTCCACTGGCCGTAGAGACCGTAGACCAGCGAGGCCGCCGAGAGCGCGAGCAGCGTCGCCGCGATGGGCCGCATGAGGAACTCGGCGTAGTCGTACTGCGTGATCATCAGCCCCTGGCGAAGGCTCGTCTCGGCGATGGGCCCGAGCACCAGGCCGATGATGAAGGAGGCGACGGGGTAGCTCATGGCGCGCAGCAGCAGGCCGATCAGCCCGAAGCTCAGCATCACCGCGATGTCGAAGAGGTTCGCGTTCAGCCCGTAGACCCCGGTGATGCACATCACCACGATGGCCGGGCCGACATAGGCATAGGGGATCGTCAGGATCAGCGCGAAGTAGCGCGCCGCGCGCACCCCGAAGGCCAGCATCAGGACGTTGGCCACCATCATCGAGATGAACACGGTGTAGACGAGCAGCGTGTTGTTCTCCATCAGCAGCGGCCCCGGGACGATGCCGTGGATCGTCAGTCCGCCCAGCATCACGGCCGTCGTCGCGCTGCCCGGGATGCCGAGCGCGAGGAGCGGGATCATCGAGCCGCCCACCGCGGAGTTGTTCGCCGCCTCGGGTGCCGCGATCCCCTCAGGCACGCCGGTGCCGAAGTTCTGCGGCTTGCGCGACCACCGCACCGCCTCCGAATAGCTGATGAAGGCTGCCGTCGTCGCGCCCACGCCCGGCAGCGCGCCGATGATCGAGCCGATGACCGAGGAGCGGGCGAGCGTCCCCTTGAGCCCGCCCATCTCGCGGCGGGACGGCAGCTTGGTGGAGACGTTGGTGATGACGTTCGAGGGCGCGGCCCCCTCGCCCACCCGGCTGAGCACCTCGGCCAGCGCGAAGGTGCCGATGATGACGGGCACGAAGCTGATGCCGGTGAGCAGCATCATGTTGTCGAAGGTGAAGCGCTCGAAGCCCGTGATCGGGTCGAGCCCCACCGTCGCAACCCCCAGCCCGATCAGCCCCGCGACGAGGCCCTTGAGCACCGAGCCCGAGCCGATGGAGGCGATGGCCGAGATGCCGAGGATCGCGAGCGCGAAGTACTCGGCCGGGCCGAAGGCCAGCGCGAGCTGCGCCATCGGCGGGGCCAGCAGCATGAGAACGAGCGTTCCGAAGATGCCGCCGATGGCCGAGGAGGCCAGCGCGATGCCGAGCGCCTTGCCGCCCTCGCCGCGCCGCGCCATCGGGTAGCCGTCGAGAGCGGTGCAGGCGGCCTCGGGCGAGCCGGGCGTGTTGAACAGGATCGCCGAGATCGAGCCGCCGAAGGTCGCGCCGACGTAGACGCCTCCCAGCAGCAGGAGGCTCTGCTCGGGCGCGAAGGCGTAGGTGAACGGGATGAGGAGCGCCACGCCGACGATGCCCGTGAGCCCCGGTACCGAGCCGAAGGCGATGCCCCACAGCACGCTGAAGACGATGAACGCCATGTTGGTGGGGCTGCCGAAGATGTAGGCCAGCGCGTCGAGATAGGCGTCCATGGCGCGGCCCCGTCAGTAGAACATCAGGCTGAACTGGTAGAACGCGCCCTGCCCCCGCGGCAGCGGCAGGCCCAGCACGCGGGAGAACATCGCCGTCAGCGCGACGGTGAAGACCGGCGCGAACAGCAGCTTGCCCCACGGCCGCCCGCCCGGGAGCGAGAAGGCCGCGATCCAAAGGAAGCCCGCGGTGGAGAGCAGGAACCCGATCCGGTCGAAGAGCACGAAGTAGGCGACCACGAGCGCGCCCATCGCGGCCATGCGGCCGATCCGACGCCAGTCGAGCGCGACCCGCGCGCCGCCCGCCGCCTGCCGCTCGCGCCACCACCCGAGCGCGTTCTGCGCGGCGATGATCGCGGTCAGCACCGCGGCGAGGCCGGTGACGATCTTGGGCCAGAAGTCGGTGTCGATCTGCGCGTAGCGCGGCGAGCCGCGGAAGCCGTCGGCGACGAACCAGAGGTAGATGCAGCCCGCGCAGAGCAGGGCCGCGAACGCGAAGTCGAGCGCGCGCTTGGACATGGGGGGCCTCCGCTGGGCGGGAGTGGCGGCGGGAGAGGCGCCGCCCCCGAGGGCGGCGCCGGAGCCGTCCCTACTCGATGTAGCCCAGCTGCTTCATCACCGCGGTGTAGGTCTCGATCTCCTCGTCGATGAAGGCCTGGAACTCTTCGGGGCCGAGCAGCTCGGAGCGGTACTGCAACGCCGACTGTTCCTCGAACTCCTTGTAGCCCTCGGTCTCGACCGCCTGCTCGATCATCCCGAAGAGCGCCTCGGCATGGGCGGGATCGTCATCGTCCTGCATGGCGAAGGCGCGCCAGCGGCCCAGCGTCATGTCGTAGCCCAGCTCCTGGGCCGTGGGCACATCGGGCAGCTCCGGCAGGCGCTCCTCGGAGAAGAGCACGAGCGGGCGCAGGTCGCCGCTCTCCCAGAGCCCGCGCGCGGGGCCGAACTCCTCGAACATGGCGTCGACCTGCCCGCCCACGGTGTTCGACACCATCTCGGAGGACGAGAACGGCACGGTCGTGAACTGTGCGTCAGCCTCGAGCCCGAAGAGGCTCACCGCGACCTCGTCGAACCCGCCCGCGCCCGAGAGCGCGACCGAGACGGAGCCGGGCTCGGCCTTCGCCGCATCCAGCATGTCCTGGATCGTCTCGTAGGGGCTGTCGGCGGGCACCCAGATCAGGGCCTGGTCGAACTGCACACGCGCGAGCGGCATGAACTCCGCCATGTCGGTGCGGCCCTGCACGTGGCTGATGA
>CAZWWR010000005.1:0-54960 GCA_964637265.1 uncultured Jannaschia sp. | reverse complement strand
GTCGACGCCGCCTGGGGCCGCTGGGTCCGGCCCTGGACGCTGGCGGCCTGGCTGTTCCTGACCGTGGGCATCGCGCTGGGCTCCTGGTGGGCCTATTACGAGCTCGGCTGGGGCGGCTTCTGGTTCTGGGATCCGGTCGAGAATGCCTCTTTCATGCCCTGGCTGATCGCCGCGGCGCTCCTCCATTCGGCGATCGTGGTCGAGAAGCGCGAGGCGCTGAAGGCCTGGACGATCCTGCTCGCCATCCTCGCCTTCGGCTTCAGCCTCGTCGGCACGTTCATCGTCCGCTCCGGCGTTCTCACGAGCGTCCACGCCTTCGCCAACGACCCGGAGCGCGGCGTCTACATCCTCGGGATCCTCGGCTTCTTCACCGGAGGCGCGCTGCTGCTCTACGCGTTCCGCGCGCCCGTGATGCAGGCCAAGGGCGTGTTCGGCGTCGTCAGCCGCGAATCCTCGCTCGTGGTCAACAACCTGCTGCTGGCGGTGAGCTGCTTCGTCGTCTTCGTCGGGACGCTCTGGCCGCTCTTCGCCGAGATGGCCTTCGACCGGAAGCTCTCCGTCGGGCCCCCCTTCTTCAACGCGGCCTTCACCCCCTTCGTCATCGCGCTGGCGATCGTGCTCCCCCTCGGCTCCGTGCTGCCCTGGAAGCGCGGCAAGCTCGGCCGGGCCGCCCGCATCATGATGCCCGCGGCGGTGCTGGCCGTGGCCGCGGGCGCGCTGATCTGGGCGATGAACACGGGCCAGAGCGCCGGCGGGCCGCTCGGCGTGGCGCTCGGCGTGTGGCTCGTCGCGGCCGCGCTGATCGACCTGTGGCAGCGGACGGGCCGGGGCACGGTGGCGAACCGCGCCGCGCGCCTCACCCGCCTGCCGGGGGCGGACTGGGGCAAGGCGCTCGCGCATGGAGGTCTAGGCATCACCATCTTCGCCATCGCCGCGCTCACCACCTGGGAGCAGGAGGACATCCGCGTCATGCAGGTGGGCGACACGATGGTGATGGGCGACTACGAGGTGCGGCTCGAGGGCGTCCACCGCGTGCAGGGGCCCAACTACGTCTCGACGCTGGCCGACATGCGCGTCTTCGAGGGCGGGGAGGAGATCGGCGTGCTCCATCCCGAGAAGCGGGTCTATCCCGTGGCGCGGATGCCGACCACCGAGGCCGGCATCGATTCTGGCTGGACGCGCGACGTCTACGCCGTGATCGGCGACCCGCAGGAGGGCGGCGGCTGGGCCGTCCGGCTCTACGTGAAGCCCTGGGCCAACTGGATCTGGGGCGGCGCGATCATCATGGCGCTGGGCGGCGTCGTCTCGCTGACCGACCGGCGCTACCGCGTCGCCGCGGGTCAGCGGCGTCGGACGGTGGCCCCCGCCGGGCTGCCGGCGGAATGAGGGCGCTCGCGCTCGCGCTCCTGCTGGCGGCGTCGCCCGCCCTCGCCGTGCAGCCCGACGAGATCCTCGACGATCCGGCGCTGGAGGAGCGGGCGCGGGAGCTTTCGGAGGGGCTGCGCTGCCTCGTCTGCCGCAACGAAAGCATCGACGAGTCGAACGCCGACCTCGCCCGCGACCTCCGCCTGCTCGTGCGCGAGCGTCTGGTGGCCGGCGACACGGATGACGAGGTGATCGACTTCGTGGTCGGGCGATACGGCGAGTACGTGCTGCTCCGGCCCACGGGGCAGGGGAGCAACCTGATCCTCTGGGGCGCCCCGCTGGCACTCCTCCTCCTCGGCGGCGCGGTGGCCGCGGGGCATGTCTCGAAGCAGCGCAAGGCGGCCGCGGGCCCCGCGCTCGACCCGGGCGAGGAGGCGCGCCTGCGCGAGCTCCTCGGCCCGGAGGGGGGCTCGGAGGCGGGCGACGGCGCCGGCGCGGACGGGCCGCGGCGGTCCTGATGCCGGCCCGCCGCCGCTCACGGTTCACCGTGGTGCCGCCGGAAGGACCGTTCTCCGCGCCGGGCCTGCCGCACGCGATCGACGTTTCCTGCTGCATTCATGCGGGCATGGGCGGCTACCTCCGATCGCCGGGATGGGAGCCGGAGGCGAGCCGATGAGCGGCGAGGCGATCCCTCTCCATATCGAGGACGTGGGCGCATTCGCGCACGGCCTGCGGCGAGAGCTCGGCCTTGAGGTGGGGCATGACACGGTGCTCGACGCGGTGGCCCGGGCCGCGGGCTTCCGCGACCACCGGCATCTCAGGGCCGTGCGCGGCGCCGCGGGGGAGGAGGCGCCGGATCTCGACGCCGTCGGGCGGGCACGCAGGCGCTTCGACGCCAAGGGGCGGCTAGCCGAGTGGTCGGGCAGGCGCTCGGTCCGGCTCCTGTGCCTCTGGCCGCTCTGGGCGAAGCTGCCCCGGGGCCCGCTTGGCGGCGAGCGGGCGGTGTCCGCCCTGCTCGACCAGCTGGCGACCTTCGGGGACGCGGCGACGCTGCGCCGGGAGATGGTCGACCTTGGCCTCCTCGAACGGACGCGCGACGGGAGCGCCTACGTCCGCGCCTCGGTCCGACCGGGTCCCACCGAGCGTGCGCTGATCGCCGCGGTCATGGCGGTGCCCTCGCGGGCGCGCCGGTGACGCCCCGTAGCGCTTCCGCCCGGCGGCCGGGCTGGTAGGGTGCCGCGCGATCCGCAGGGAGGCTCCCATGCAGTACGAGACCATCGGCGTGACCACGAAGGACGGCGTCGCCGTGCTGGAGCTCCGCCGTCCGGAGGTCATGAACGCGCTCGACACCCAGATGCGCGCCGAGATCCGCCACGCGGTGGGCGAGGCCGAGAAGGAGGCGCGGTGCCTGGTGATCACCGGGCAGGGGCGGGCCTTCTGCTCGGGGCAGGATCTGGGCGACCGGACGAGCGTCGACAACGTGAACCTCGAGCGGGTGCTGCGCGACGAGTACGAGCCGATGCTCCGGGCGATCTACGACTGCGCGATCCCGACCATCTCGGCGGTGAACGGCCCCGCCGCCGGGGCGGGGGCGAACCTCGCGCTCGCCGCCGACGTGGTGATCGCGGCCGAATCGGCCGTGTTCCTGCAGGCCTTCACCCGGATCGGCCTGATCCCCGACGCGGGCGGGACGTACTGGCTGCCCCGCCAGATGGGGGCCGCGAAGGCGATGGGCGCCGCGCTCTTCGCTGAGCCGGTGACGGCGCGGGAGGCGAGCGACTGGGGCATGATCTGGGAGGCGGTGCCCGACGAGGAGTTCGCCGAGCGCTGGGCCGGCCGCGCCGGCCGGCTCGCCGCGGGGCCGACGGTGGCCTACCGGAACGTGAAGCGCGCCCTGCGGGGCTCCTGGGACAACCGCCTCGATCAGCAGCTCGGGCTCGAGGCGTCGCTTCAGGGCGAGTGCGGCAAGACGCGGGACTTCAAGGAGGGGGTGCTCGCCTTCCTCGACAAGCGCGCGGCCACCTTCGAGGGCCGCTGACGCCCGCCCCGGATCGTACGAAATGGGATAGGGCCCCGCGAGGCTTGCCCCATTTCGGGGCACTTTCGCGGATTCCCGGTCACGCCGCGCGGTCGCTTGCGGCCCGGGGCCGGGGCGGCGTATCTGGCGCCGAACAGATCGGGAGGGACGCCGATGCGTCGTGTCGTCGTGACGGGGCTGGGGATGGTGACGCCGCTGGCCTCCGGCGTGGAGGCCACCTGGTCGCGCCTGATCGAGGGACGCTCCGGAGCCGGGCCGATCACCCGGTTCGACGCCTCGCACCTCGCCACGACCTACGCCTGCGAGATCCCCGTGGGCGACGGCTCCGACGGCACCTTCGACCCCGACGCGTGGATGGAGCCGAAGGAGCGCCGCAAGGTCGACGACTTCATCCTCTACGCCATCGCCGCGGCCGATCAGGCCATCGCGGATTCCGGCTGGGAGCCGGACGCGGAGGGCAAGCTGCGGACCGGCGTGATGATCGGCTCGGGCATCGGCGGGCTCTCGACCATCGCCGACACGGCCGTGACGCTCAAGGAGCGGGGGCCGCGGCGCGTCTCGCCGTTCTTCATCCCCTCGGCCCTGATCAACCTCGCCTCCGGGCAGGTCAGCATCCGGCACGGCTACAAGGGTCCGAACCACGCCGTCGTGACCGCGTGCTCCACGGGGGCGCACGCCATCGGGGACGCGGCCCGGCTGATCATGCTGGACGACGCCGACGTGATGGTGGCCGGCGGCGCCGAGAGCCCCATCAGCGAGATCGGCATCGCGGGCTTCAACGCCTGCAAGGCGCTGAGCACCAAGCGCGGCAACGCCCCCGAGACGGCCTCCCGCCCCTACGACCGCGAGCGCGACGGATTCGTGATGGGCGAAGGCGCGGGGGTGGTCGTGCTCGAGGAGTACGAGCACGCGCGGGCGCGGGGCGCCACGATCTACGCCGAGGTGAAGGGCTACGGGCTCTCGGGCGACGCCTACCACATCACCGCGCCGTCGGAGGACGGCGAGGGGGGCGAGCGCTCGATGCGGGCGGCGATACGGTCGGCCGGGATGGAGCCGAAGGACGTCGACTACATCAACGCGCACGGCACCAGCACGATGGCCGACACGATCGAGCTCGGCGCCGTGGAGCGGGTTCTGGGGGACGCCGCCGAGGGGGCGACCATGTCCTCGACGAAGAGCGCGATCGGGCACCTCCTCGGGGCCGCTGGCGCGGTCGAGGCGATCTTCTGCGTGCTGGCGATCCGGGACGGGGTCGCGCCGCCGACGCTCAACCTCGACGACCCGGAGGTGGAGCCGCGTCTGAGTCTCGCGCCCAAGGCGGCGGAGCGGCGGCGGATCGACGTGGCCCTGTCCAACTCCTTCGGCTTCGGCGGCACGAACGCATCGCTCGTCCTCAGCCGGGTGGAGTAGCGCGGTGATCTGGAAGCACGTCGCGGCGAACGCGCTCACGGTCGGGATCGTCGTCGCCGCCTGCCTCGCGGGGGCGGTGCAGCTCGGGCGCGGCATGTGGTCCGAGCCCGGCCCTCTGGGCGAGGCGACGTTCTTCGAGGTCGAGCGCGGCGCGTCGCTCTCCCGCGTCGCCGACGATCTCGAGGCGGCGGGCATCGTCTCCTCCGCGCCGGTGTTCCGGCTCGGGGCGAGCTACACGGATCGCGAGGACGGCCTGAAGTTCGGCACCTACGAGATCCCCGCGGGCGCCACGATGCCGGAGGTCCTGTCGATCCTGTCCGAAGGGGGGCCGAGCGTGTTCCCCTACACGGTGACGTACCTGCTCCGCAGCGTCGGGCCAGAGTACCGCGTCCGCGAGCGCGTGCCCGGACAGTCCGAGGCCGTGGAGGTGGCGACCTTCGCCCCCGGCGAGGCGGTCCCCGAGGCCTACGAGGCGCTGCTGGCGGAGGGCGTGCCGATCACGTGGCGTGTCGCGGTGGCGCCCGGCCTCACCTCCTGGGAAGTGATCGAGGGGCTGCGCGGCGCGGACTTCCTCGAGGGCGAGCTGGCGGAGGTGCCACCCGAGGGGATGCTCGCGCCGGACACCTACGAGGTGGAGCGCGGGTCCTCGCGGGCCGATCTCGTCGGGCGGATGGCGCAGGTGCAGGAGCGGCGGCTGGCCGAGGCCTGGGCGGAGCGGCAGCCTGAACTGCCCATCGGGTCGCCCGAGGAGGCGCTGATCCTCGCCTCGATCATCGAGAAGGAGACCGGCGTCGCCGAGGAGCGGGAGACGGTGGCGGGCGTGTTCGTCAACCGCCTGCGCCGGGGGATGCGCCTGCAGACGGACCCGACCGTGATCTACGGGATCACCGAGGGGCGCGGCGCGCTGGGGCGCGGGATCCGGGCGAGCGAGCTGCGCGCGCCGACGCCATGGAACACCTACGTCATCGACGGGCTTCCGCCCACGCCGATCGCCAACCCGTCCGAGGCCAGCCTCCGGGCGGCGGTGGACCCGGAGGAGACGTCCTACGTCTTCTTCGTGGCCGACGGGACGGGCGGGCACGCCTTCGCCGAGACGCTCGACGAGCACAATGCGAACGTCGCGGAGTGGCGCCGGATCGAGGCGGAGCGGGAGGCGGCGCAGAACTGACTGCCGGTGCGGGCACCGGCTCGGGTCGGGCGCCTGCCGGGGCGTGGGTCCGTCCATTTGGCAGGGCTGGCCGGGCCGGTGCCGGTCTGCCGACTTGGCGGTTCGCGTCCGGCGTGACGAGGCGCCCGATCCTTCCGGGCGGGCGGCTCCGGTCGGGCGCCGGACCGATCCGGCTGGACGGATGTCGCCCCCTTGACGAATCGATGGTTGGCCGAGGCGATTCGAGAGGGGTCGGGTTGCATGCTCCTCGCACGAGAGTAGCCGATGTGAGGATTTGGACGGAACGCTGGGGTTCCCGGCTGCCGGCCGCGGGCCGGCCGAACGCGCCGGGCGCCGGCCGTTGGGTAGCCGGTGGGAGACGGCATCCAGGGGCGGCCGGGCCTGCGCAACGGCGTTGGTTCGACCTGCCGTGAGATGGCGCGCGGCCGGGCGGGACCG
Organism: uncultured Jannaschia sp.; assembly: GCA_964637265.1. Lineage (GTDB taxonomy): Bacteria > Pseudomonadota > Alphaproteobacteria > Rhodobacterales > Rhodobacteraceae > Jannaschia. Next base: position 48,541 of record CAZWWR010000005.1, on the reverse strand, counting down.
CGCCCCCCGGTCGGGCGTTCGACGCTGCGGTCGAAAAGGGGGGTTGACCGGGCGAACGCTCCACCGGACACCTTCATCCAAGCTGGACGAACTGGGCAGGCGGCACGGGGTGAGACCCCGGGGCCGCCTGTTTCGTTTCGCTCGCCCGTCGCGGACCGAACACTGCCACGGGGGTGCAGGCGAATGGCTGAGGCAGGACAGGCGGATCGGGGGGAGATCGACGAGACGGAGGCGATGCTCCGCTCGGCTACGGTGGCCTTCGAGATCGCGCGGGACGCGCTGGAACGGCGTGCCCGCGGTCTGCTCGACGGCGAGGAGAACGGGCGGGGCGCCGATCTGAGCGGCCCGCTCAAGGAGATGGGCAGGGCGCTCACCGTCGCTGTGGAGCAGGCGCGCAGGGTCTCGGAGCAAAGGGAGAAGGCGGATGGCGGAGGCGGACTCGATCTCGACGCGGCACGGGTTGAAGTCCGGCGCCGACTGGATCGCATGCGCGGACGAGGAGACGCGGAACCGGTTCCTGGCGGAGCTGAGTGACCACGCAGCGCTCGCGCTGCCCTGGCTCTGGGAGTTCTGGGCGCTGGAGCACCAGCTCCCGCCCGAGGGCGGGTGGCGGGCCTGGGTGATCCTGGGCGGGCGCGGCGCGGGCAAGACCCGCGCCGGCGCCGAATGGGTGCGCTCGCAGGTCGAGGGGGCACGCCCCCTCGACCCCGGCCGGGCGCGCCGTGTGGCGTTGCTCGGCGAGACCTACGAGCAGGCGCGCGACGTGATGGTGGAGGGCGACAGCGGCATCCTGGCCTGCACGCCCCCCGACCGCACGCCGCGCTGGGTCGCCTCGCAGCGCAAGCTCGTCTGGCCGAACGGGGCGGAGGCGCGGTGCTACTCCGCCTCCGACCCGGACGCGCTCCGGGGGCCGCAGTTCGACGCCGCCTGGGCGGACGAGCTCGCCAAGTGGAAGAAGGGCGGGGAGGCCTGGAACATGCTGCAGTTCGCGCTGCGGCTGGGGGACGACCCGCGCGCGGTGGTGACGACGACGCCGCAGGCCGTGCCGGCGCTGCGGGAGCTGCTCGCGCTGCCCTCCACGGTGGTGACGCGCGCGGCCACGGAGGCCAACCGGGCGAACCTCGCGGCGGCGTTCCTCGAGGAGGTGCGGACCCGCTACGGAGGCACGCGCCTCGGGCGGCAGGAGCTGGACGGAGAGATGCTGGACGAGATCGAAGGCGCGCTCTGGAGCCATGTCGGGCTCGACGGCCTTCGGGACGCGGCCCCGCCGGAACGGGGTGAGCTCGACCGGGTCGTGGTGGGGGTCGACCCGGCCGCGAGCGCCGGCGGGGCCGCGGACGAGACGGGGATCGTGGTGGTGGGCGCGACGACGCGCGGCGCCCCCGCCGGATGGCGCGCCTGGGTGCTGGAGGACGCCAGCGTCTCGGCGGCCTCGCCGACCGAATGGGCGCGGGCCGTGGCCGGCGCCTACGATCGGTGGGACGCCGACAGGGTGGTGGCCGAGGGCAACCAGGGCGGCGACATGGTCGAGGCGGTGCTGAGGCAGGTGGCGCCGACGGTGAGCTACCGGAAGGTGACCGCGCGCCATGCGAAGGGCGCCCGGGCCGAGCCCGTGGCCGCGCTCTACGAGCAGGGGCGCGTGCGGCACCTGGCCGGGCTCGACGCGCTGGAGGACCAGATGGTGCGGATGACGGCGCGGGGGTTCCGCGGCGGCGGCTCGCCCGACCGGCTCGACGCCCTCGTCTGGGCGCTCTGGGCGGCGCTGCTCGACCGGCCGGGGGCCGGACCGAAGGTGCGCTCCCTGTAGGGGGGGCGTCGACAGGACGGACGGCCCCCCCGAGGGGCCCGACGGGTGCCTCGCGGCGCCCTTTTTCATTGGCGGAGGGCGGCGATGCTCGGTTGGTTCAAGCCGGAAACGAAGGCCTCGGCGGCCGGTCACCTGTCGGGTGGCGGGACGGTCGCGGGGCGGGTGCGCGCATGGGGCGCCGGCGGCCGCGTCGTGTGGGGGCCGCGCGACACCGGCAGCCTCGTCCGGCAGGGGTTCCTCGCGAACCCGGTCGCCTTCCGGGCGGTGAAGATGGTGGCCGAGACCGCCGCGGCGCTCCCGGTGACGCTGCAGCGCGACGGGCAGAGGCAGGAGGAGCATCCGATCCTCGCGCTGCTCGGACGGCCGAACGGGGCGCAGGGACGGGCCGAGTGGCTCGAGGCGCTCTACGGGCAGCTCCTGCTGAGCGGGGACGCGTATGCCGAAGCGGTCGGGGGACCCGGCGTGCCGCGCGAGCTCCACGTCCTGCGTTCGGACCGTATGAGCGTCGTGCCGGGGCCGGACGGCTGGCCGGTGGCCTACGACTACACGGTCGGGGCCAAGAGCCACCGCTTCGCCGTGGGCGAGACGAGCCCGGTGTGCCACGTCCGCAGCTTCCACCCTCTCGACGACCATCACGGCCTGTCCCCGATGCGCGCGGCGGGCGGCGCGATCGAGGTGCACAACGCGGCCTCCGCCTGGTCGAAGGGCCTTCTCGACAACGCGGCCCGGCCCTCGGGCGCGATCGTCCACAGCGGCGAGGACGGCCTGAGCCCGGAGCAGTTCGACGCGCTGGCGGCGGAGATCGAGGCGCATCACCAGGGAGCCCGCAACGCGGGGCGGCCGATGCTGCTCGACGGCGGGCTCGACTGGAAACCGATGGGGTTCAGCCCCTCGGACATGGAGTTCCACCGGACCAAGGAGGCCGCCGCGCGCGAGATCGCGACGGCCTTCGGCGTCCCGCCGATGATGCTGGGCGTGCCGGGCGAGGCGACCTACGCGAACTACGCGGAGGCGAACCGCGCCTTCTTCCGGCTCACGGTGCTGCCGCTGGCGGGGAAGGTGCTCGGCGCGCTGGGGCACTGGCTCTCGCAGCATGCGGGCGAGGCGCTCGAGTTCGGCGTCGACCTCGACGCGGTGCCGGCGCTCTCCGCCGAGCGGGATGCGCGGTGGGCGCGGATCGCGGCCGCGGAGTTCCTGACCGACGACGAGAAGCGGCGGCTGCTGGGGCTGTCGGGATGAGCACGGCCCGGGTCGGGGGATCGCGGTTCCTCTACGACCCGTTCGACGCGGCGTCGGCCCGCATCGAGGCGAACGAGCGGGTCCACCAGGAAAGGTGGGCCAGCCTCGAGCGGCGCCTCGACGGGATCGAGGTGGGGCTCGAACGGATGGAGCGGCGCCTGTGGCTCGCCGTCTTCGGCGTCGTCGGCGTGGTGCTGGCGGAAGGGGTCAGGGAGCTGATCCTTCTCAACTGAGGAGTCTGGTCGATGATGGAGACCAAGGACGCGGGCGGCGTGCAGCCTCCGCGGCTTGAGGCGTGCGGCCGGCGCGTGGCGGGCTACGCCTCGCTGTTCGGCGTGGAGGACCGCGGCGGCGACGTCGTCGCTCCGGGCGCCTATTGCGACGGTCTTGCCCGGGCCGCCGCCGAGGGGCGGCGCATCAAGATGCTCTGGCAGCACGAGGCGTCGGAGGTGATCGGCGTCTGGGAGGTGCTCCGGGAGGACGCGAAGGGCCTCTGGGTCGAGGGCCGGCTCCTCGAGGGCGTCGGGCGCGGCCGCGAGGCGGCCGCCCTGCTGGCCGAGGGCGCGCTCGACGGGCTCTCGATCGGCTACACGGTGAAGCGGGCGGGACGCGACGGCCAGGGCCGCCGCGTGCTGCACGAGGTGGAGCTTTGGGAGGTGTCGCTCGTGACCTTCCCGATGCTGCCCTCCGCGCGGGTGGCGGCGAAGGCCGCGCCGCTGCGGGAGGTTGCGCGCGCCCTGCGAGGGGCGCGGGCGGCGATGGCGCGGCCGTGACGGCGCCTGATCAGCAAGGGAGCGCGCGATGAGCGAGGTACAGGCCGTCGAGGACGGCGTGCGGGAGGTGTCCGAGGCGCTGGCGGGATTCGTCGGCGACTTCGCGGCCTTCCGGAAGGACATGGACGACAGGATGACCAAGCAGGAGAGCCGCATGGCCACGACCGCGACGACGCAGCGCCCCCACCTCGCCGGGGCCGAGGCCCCCGAGGCGCCCCACCGCAAGGCGATGGGCGACTATCTCCGTGCCGGCGACGACCAGGCGCTCCGCTCCCTGCCGCTCGAGGGCAAGGGCCTGACCACGGTGACGTCCGACGGCGGCTACCTCGTGGATCCGCAGACCTCCGAGACGGTGCTGGCGGTCCTGCGGGACGCCGCCTCAATCCGTTCGATCGCCAACGTGGTGCAGGTCGAGGCGACGAGCTTCGACATCCTCGTGGACCGCGAGGATATCGGCGCGGGCTGGGCCACCGAGACGGGCGCGCAGAACGAGACGCCGTCGGGCGACTTCACGCGGGTGTCGATCCCGCTGCACGGCCTTTCGGCGATGCCGAAGGCCAGCCAGCGGCTCCTCGACGACGCGGCCTTCGACGTCGAGGGCTGGCTCGCCGGGCGGATCGCCGAGAAGTTCGCGCGCCACGAGAGCGACGCCTTCGTCAAGGGCGACGGCAACGAGAAGCCGCGCGGTTTCCTGAACTACGGGATCATCCCCAACGCCTCCTGGCAGTGGGGGCAGCTCGGCTACGTGGCGACCGGCAAGGAGGGCGACTTCGCCGATACCGACGCCTCCGACGCGATCGTCGACCTGGTCTACTCGCTTGGGGCGAACTACCGCGCGAACGCGAGCTTCGTGATGAACTCGAAGACCGCGGGCGCCGTGCGCAAGATGAAGGACGCGGATGGCCGCTTCCTGTGGACGGACGGGCTCGCCGCCGGTCAGCCGGCGCAGCTCATGGGGTACCCGGTGCTGCTCTGCGAGGACATGCCCGACATCGGGCCGGCCACGCGGGCGATCGCGTTCGGCGACTTCCGCGCGGGCTACACGATCGCCGAGCGTCCGGACCTGCGGGTGCTGCGCGATCCGTTCAGCGCCAAGCCCAACGTGCTGTTCTACGCGACGAAGCGGGTGGGCGGCGACGTGACCGACTTCGCGGCGATCAAGGTGCTCAAGTTCTCGCAGAACTGAGGCGAGACGCAGCAGGATCCCTCCGGCCTCCGGGCCGGGGGGCGGGGCCGGGCCGCCGGCCAGCCTGGTCCGCGACGAGCGGCGGACCGGCCCCACCACCATCACACACAGGACGGAGGCGCCGATGCGGGTGCTGGAACGGGACGCCGTCGCCGAGGCGGCGCTGCCGGTGGAGGAGCTCGCCGTGCGGCTCCGGCTGCCCGACGGCTGGGACGCTGTGCCGGGTCAGCGGGCCCGGCTAGTCGGGCAGCTCCGCGCGGCGATCGAGGCCGTCGAGACGAGGGCGGGCAAGGCGCTCCTCCGGCGCGGCTTCACCGTGCTCGGCCGGGGCGCGGGCTGTCGGAGGGTGGGGCTCCCCCTCTCGCCGGTAGAGAGCGTCGCATCGGCGGAGATATCGGGACCGGCGGGATGGGAGGCGGTGGACCTGACGGAACATCGGCTCCTCCCCGACCTGCATCGCCCGATCCTCGTGCTGCGGGCCTCGCCTGCGGCCGGGCGCGAGCTCCGGATCGCGCTGACGGCCGGGTGGGGCGGCTGGGCGGAGGTGCCTCCGGCGCTTCAGGCGGCGGTGATGCTCCTGGCCGAGGCGATGGAGCGGGGCGAGATCGCCGGCGTCATGGCGGAGCTGCGCGCGCTCCTCGGGACGTGGCGGCCGCACCGGCTGGGCGCTGCGACATGAGCGGGCTCGACACGCGACTGATCCGGCTCGAGCGCGTCGAGGCGCCCGACGGGGCGGGCGGCACGACGCAGGACTACGTGGCCCGGGCGGGCCTCTGGGCCAGAGTGGTGCCGGGGCGCGGGCGGGCGGCACGCGGCGAATGGGGTGCGGCGGCGCGCCTGCCGGTGCGGCTGCTCGCCCACGCGCTCCCCGACGGACACCCCGCGCGGCCACGGCCCGGGGATCGGCTCGAGGGGCCCGGTGCGACCTACGCCGTCGGGGCGGTTCACCAGGAAGGCCGCTGGATGACCCTCTGGGGCGAGCAGGTGACCGCATGAGCTACGCAATGGGAGCGAGCCTGCAGACGGCGGTCTACACGGCCCTCGCGTCGGACGCGGCCCTCGACGCGATGCTCGGAGCGACGGGAGGCGTGTTCGACGGGCTCCCGCTCTCGCGCCCGGACCTCTTCGTCGCCCTCGGGCCGGAGGAGATGCGCCAGCGTGGCGACGCGGACGGGGCGATCTGCCGGCACGACATGACCCTGAGCGTGGTGACGCGGAGCGACGGCTTCCTCGTCGCGAAGGAGGTCGCCGCGCGGGTCGCGGACATCCTGGATGGCGCCGAGCTGCCCCTGACGGGTGGACGGCTGATGGCGATGCGGCTGCGGCGGGCGCGGGCGCGTGTGGACGAGGGCGAAGGCGTGAGGCGGATCGACCTCTCCTTCCGCGCCCATACCGAGTTGGAGGACTGACATGGCCGCTCAACGGGGCAAGGACCTGCTGATCAAGCTGGACGTCGACGGCGGAGGGACGTTCCGGACGCTCGCCGGGCTGCGCGCCACGCGGATCAGCTTCAACGCCGGCACGATGGACGTGACCACGCTGGAGAGCGCGGGCGGGTGGCGCGAACTGCTCGGCGGCGGGGGCGTCCGCACGGCGGCGATCTCGGGGTCCGGCGTGTTCCGGGACGAGGACACGGACGCACGGGCCAGGCAGATCTTCTGGGATGGTGAGGTGCCGGAGTTCGAGGTCGTGATCCCGGATTTCGGCACCGTACGCGGGGCGTTCCAGCTTACGTCGCTCGAGTACGCGGGCACGCACGATGGGGAGGCCACCTACGAGATCAGCCTCGCCTCCGCCGGTGCGCTGAGCTTCACGGCCGTCTGATGGGGGGGAACCCCTGGGCCGGGGAGGTCGCGCTGCGCATCGGCGGGGAACGCCGGGTGATGCGGCTTACCCTCGGTGCCCTGGCCGAGTTGGAGGCCGGGATGGAGGCGGAGGGGATGATCGACCTCGTCGCCCGCTTCGAGGCCGGACGGTTCGGGGCACGCGACGTCGCGCGGGTGCTCGTCGCCGGGTTGCGGGGCGGTGGCTGGGCCGTGGACGAGGCTGAGCTGCTCGATGCGGAGATCGAGGGCGGGCCGGCGGGCGCTGTCGAGGCCGCGGCCCGGCTCCTCGCCCGGGGCTTCGCGCTGCCCGACGGATGAGGCGGCTCGACTGGCCCGGCCTCGTGCGGGCGGGGATCTGCGGGCTGGGGCTGAGGCCGCGGGAGTTCTGGGCGCTCACGCCCGCAGAACTCGCGCTGATGCTCGGGATCGACGGCGGCGGAGGCGGACTGGGCCGCGCGGGCCTCGAGGCCCTGATGGCGCGGTTCCCGGACGAGGCTGTGGAAGGAGACGGCGATGGATCGCGGTGACGACTACGAGGACGGGCTCGACGCGCTGGAACGCGCGATGGGCGGCGCGGACGGGCTCGCCTCCGCGCTGTCGCGGGAGCTGGCCGACCTGCGGCGCGAGATGGGCGTCACCAGCCGCGAGACGCGACGGTTCAGCCGTTCGCTCGGCTCGGACCTGCGCTCGGTGTTCGACGGCGTCCTCTTCGGCGGAGGCTCGGCGTCAGACGGGCTCAGGCGGCTCGCAGGTTCCGTCCTGGGAGGCGCCTACGACCGTGCGATGCGACCGGTCCAATCGGCCCTCGGCTCGGCTCTGGGCGGGTTGATGCCGTTCGCCGATGGCGGGGCCTTCACGGGAGGGCGGGTGATGCCCTTCGCCAAGGGCGGCGTGGTGAGCGGCGCGACCGCATTCCCCATGCGCGGCGGCACCGGCCTGATGGGCGAAGCCGGCCCGGAGGCGATCATGCCGCTGCGCCGTGGCGCGGACGGGCGCCTGGGCGTGGAGGCGGCAGGCGGGGGCGGCGCCGTCAGCGTGACGGTGAACGTGCACACCCCAGACGTCGAAGGGTTCCGGCGTTCCCGCAGCCAGATCGCCGCCGAGATGTCACGCGCGCTGTCCCGCGGCGCGCGCAACCGCTGAGGAGGTGGACGCATGTCCTTCCACGAGATCCGGTTCCCCGCGCGGCTGTCCTTCGGCTCGACCGGGGGCCCAGAGCGACTGACGGAGATCGTCGCGCTGGCCAACGGTCACGAAGAGCGGAACAGCCCCTGGTCCCAGTCGCGCCGCCGGTACGACGCGGGCGTGGGTATCCGCTCGCTCGACGACGTCGCGGAGCTGATCGCCTTCTTCGAGGCACGGGCAGGGAGGCTTCACGCGTTCCGCTGGAAGGACTGGGCGGATTACAAGTCCTGCCGGCCGAGCGGCAAGGTCCGCTTCGACGACGAGGTCCTCGGCACGGGTGACGGGTCGCGCCGGACCTTCGGCCTCCGGAAGACCTACCGTTCGGGTGCGCAGCGGCACCATCGGACGATCACCAAGCCCGTCGCCGGCACGGTGCGGGTCGGCGCGGCCGGCGCGGAGCTTGCCGAGGGCACCGCCTGGACCGTGGATGTGGCGGCCGGTGAGGTGACGTTCGCCTCCGCTCCGGCGTCCGGCGCCACCGTGACGGCGGGCTTCGAGTTCGACGTTCCCGTCCGCTTCGATTCCGACTCGATCCGCTGCTCCGCCGCCGGATTCGCGGCCGGGGAAGTTCCCGATGTGCCCGTGGTCGAGGTGCGGCTGTGAGCGGGCCGGGCCGCGTCACGACGGTCTGCCGGGCCTGGGTGCTCGAGCGACGGGACGGGGTGGTCATGGGGTTCACCGACCACGACAGGGATCTCGTGGTCGACGGGGTGGCCTGCCGTGCATCCTCGGGCATGACGGCAGGGGCGCTTCAGCTCGGAACCGGGCTGGCAGTCGACAATGCCGGCGCGCAGGGTGCGCTGCGGGACGACGCGATCACCGAGGCGGACATCGCCGCCGGACGGTGGGATTCGGCGCAGGTGTCGATCTGGCGGGTCGACTGGACCTCTCCCGGCACGGCGGAGGCCATCTTCCGAGGATCACTGGGTGAGATCACCCGTGGCGACGGCGCGTTCCAGGCGGAGCTGCGCGGCCTGTCGGAGGCGCTGAACCGACCGCGAGGCCGGATCTTCGCCTCCCAGTGCGACGCGATCCTCGGAGACGGGCGTTGTGGCGTGGATCTGTCAGCGTCCGGCCTGCGCGAGGAGCGGAGCGTTCTGGCCGTCGAACTCGATGGCCGCGAGATCCATGTGGGCGGCCTCGGGGCCCGGGAGGAGCGCTGGTTCGAGAACGGGCGTGTCCGGGTCCTCGATGGGGCGGCCGCAGGGCTCGACGAGGCGGTCAAGTCGGATCGGAGGGAGCCGGACGGAACGCGGCGGCTCGAGCTCTGGTCCGCGTTCGGTGCTCCACTGGCTCCGGGAGACCGGGTCGCGATCGAGGCCGGGTGCGACCGACGGATCGCCACCTGCCATGCGAAGTTCGGAAATGCCCGCAACTTCCGGGGATTTCCGCACATGCCGGGGGACGACTGGCTGATGGCGTATCCACGGCCGGGTGATCGCGGATGAGCGCGGTGGTCTGCGCGGCGCGCCGCTGGATTGGCACGCCTTACGTCCATCAGGCGAGTCGTCGGGGGGCCGGGGCCGACTGCCTCGGCCTCGTTCGAGGGGTCTGGCGGGATCTTGTCGGGGACGAGCCGGTCGAGGTGCCTCCCTATACGGCCGACTGGTCGGAGCCCCAGCGGAGCGAGGCGCTATGGGAAGCGGCCCGCACGCATCTCCAAGATGTTCCTGCGACACGGGCCATGAAGCCCGGGGAGATCCTGCTGTTCCGAATGCGCGACCGTGGCGTCGCCAAGCATCTGGGGATCCTCAGCTGCACCGTGGGTCCGGTGTCCTTCGTGCACGCCTACAGCGGCCGTGGGGTCGTGGAGAGCCCGCTCGTGGAACCCTGGCGCCGCCGCATCGTGGCGAGGTTCGAATTTCCGGCGAAGGGAGCCTGACATGGCGACGTTGATCCTGGGCGCGGTCGGTGGCGCCGTCGGCGGAGCGTTCGGTGGCTCCGTGCTCGGCCTCACGGGTGCCGTCATCGGACGGGCCGCGGGTGCGGCACTGGGCCAGGTTATCGACCAGGCGATCCTCGGCTCGGGCTCGGAGGCCGTCGAGCATGGCCGCATCGACCGGCTCAGGCTGAGCGGCTCCGGTGAGGGGGCGGCGATCCCGCGCGTGTGGGGACGCCATCGGCTCGCGGGGCAGGTCATCTGGGCGTCGCCGTTCCACGAGCACGTGACGGAGAGCGGGGGGGGCGGGAAGGGCGGACCGTCGGCGCCGACGGTCCGCTCCTACGGCTACACCGTGAGTGTCGCGCTCGCGCTCTGCGAGGGAGAGGTGGCGCGCGTCTCGCGCATCTGGGCCGACGGTCAGGAGATAGCACGGGCGGATCTCAACATGCGGGTGCATCGGGGCACCGCGACGCAGCTTCCCGACCCCCTTATCGAGGCGATGGAGGGAAGCGAGGCGCCGGCCTACCGAGATACCGCCTACGTGGTCATCGAGGACCTCGACCTGCGCCCCTTCGGCAACCGCGTACCGCAGTTCTCGTTCGAGGTGGTCCGCAGGGCCGCCTCAGGGCATGCCGTGCCCGACGCCGCGAGCCTCGTGCAGGGTGTCGCCCTGGTGCCCGGGACGGGGGAGTACGCCCTCGCCACGACACCCGTTCATTTCGACTTCGGGGCCGGCGAGAAGGATGCCGCGAACGTCAACTCCGTGCAGGAAGTGCCGGACATCGTCGCCGCCCTCGACGACCTCGAGCAGGAGTTGCCGCGCTTGCGCTCGACCTCGCTGGTCGTGTCCTGGTTCGGGGACGACCTGCGTTGCGGTCGCTGCTCTGTTCGGCCCCGGGCGGAGCGCCTCGATCGCGAGGGGAAGCCGATGCGTTGGGAGGTGGCCGGTCTCGACCGCGATGAGGCGGGGGTCGTTCCGGTCCTCGACGGACGGCCGGTGTATGGCGGGACGCCTGCGGATCGATCGGTCATCGAGGCCATTCGCGAGATGAACGCCCGTGGCATGGAGGTCACGTTCTATCCTTTCATCCTGATGGACCAGATGGAAGGGAACGGTTTGCCCGACCCGTACGGGGGTGGCGAGCAGGCTGCGCTTCCGTGGCGGGGACGGATCACGACCGAGCGTTCGCCGGGCCGTCCCGGGACGACGGACCGCACGGCTGCCGCGGAGGCCGAGGTGGCGGCTTTCTTCGGCACGGCGAGCGCCGCGCATTTCACCGTGTCGGACGGACGTGTGCGATACTCGGGTCCCGCGGAGTGGGGCCTGCGCCGGTTCGTGCTTCACAACGCCGTCCTTTGCGCCGCGGCCGGTGGGGTGGAGGCGTTCTGCATCGGAACCGAGATGCGTGGTTTGACGCAGATCCGCGGCGCCGGAGACACGTTTCCGGCGGTCGCGGCATTCCGATCATTGGCGGCGGAGGTGCGCACGCTCCTGCCGGGGACGAAGATAGGGTATGCCGCCGACTGGTCCGAGTATTTCGGATACCACCCCGGCGATACGGGCAACGTGCATTTCCACCTCGACCCGCTCTGGGCGGACCCGGAAATCGATTTCGTCGGGATCGACAACTACATGCCGCTCTCGGACTGGCGTGACGGCGAGAGGCATGCCGATGCCCATTGGGGTGCGATCCACGATCTCGACTACCTCAAATCCAACGTCGAAGGCGGCGAGGGATACGACTGGTACTATCCGAGCCCGACCGATCGGGATGCGCAGAACCGCGTGCCGATCACCGACGGGGCGCATGGGGAGCCGTGGGTCTTCCGGTACAAGGACCTGCGGGCCTGGTGGTCGAACCGGCATCACGACAGGATCGACGGCGTGCGGCAGGGACCGTCACCTTGGGTCCCTATGTCGAAACCCGTCCGGTTCGTGGAGATCGGATGCGCCGCCATCGACAAGGGGACGAACCAGCCCAACAAGTTCCTCGACCCGAAATCGTCGGAATCCGCGCTGCCCTATCATTCCAACGGTCGGCGGGATGACCTGATCCAGGCGAATTACCTCCGGGCACTTCTCGACTACTGGAACGAACCGGGCCGCAACCCGACATCTCCCGTCTACGGCGGACCCATGCTGGACATGGGTCATGCCTTCGTCTGGGCGTGGGACACACGTCCCTGGCCTGCGTTTCCCGACCTCGTCGATCTCTGGTCGGATGGCACGAACCATGCGCGAGGCCACTGGATCACGGGACGGACGGGGGGGCAGCCCCTCGACGCCGTGATCGCCGAGATCTGTGCGGGCGCTGGGCTCGAAGCGTTCGATGTCGGCAAGGTGCGGGGCCTCGTGCGGGGCTACGCGGCGCGGTCGATCCAGAACGCCAGGTCCGATCTACAGCCCCTGCTCATGGCGCATGGCGTGGAGGCTGCGGAACGTGACGGTAGCCTCGTCTTCTCCATGCGGGGCTCACCGCGACGTGTCCTGCTGGCACGTGATGAACTCGTCAGGGAGGGAAGCGGGAACGTCGTGGAGGCGAGCCGCACGCCCGAGCCGGAAGTGGCGGGACAGGTCCAGGTCGCGCATATCGATGCCGGTGGAGGGCACGAGACCCGGGTGGCGCAGGCGACCCACCCGGGCAACGGTGGTGTCCCCGTGACCCGGACCGAGTTCGATCTCAGCCTGACGGCGGGGGAGGGGCGGGTGCTCGCCGAACGGTTCCTCGCAGAAGCCCGGCTAGGCCGGGAGGCGATCCGGTTGGCGGTTCCCCCGTCGTGCCGGAATCTGGGAGCCGGTGACCTTCTCGAGGTGGAAGGGATCCAGGGGACCTGGAGGATCGACCGTCTGGAGGAGGGCGAAGCCCGTCGCATCGAGGCCGTCCGCACGCATGAGCGCCTGTACGAGCCTGCGGAGCCGACCGAGGACAGGCGGCGCGGGGTCCGTCACCGCGCCGCCACTCCCGTCGATGCGATCTTCCTCGATCTGCCCCTCCTCACCGGTTCGGAAGCGCCTCACGCGCCGCACGTGGCCTGCGCAGCGGTACCCTGGCCCGGTGCGGTCGCGATCCAGTCCTCTCCGGTCGATGCGGGATACCGGCTCAACCGTCTGGTCGAGCGTCCGGCGCTGGTGGGGGTGACGCAGAGCGAGCTTCCTGCCGGACGCGTTGCCGTCTGGGATCACGGGCCCGCGCTCCTCGTTCGGCTGCCATTCGGGAGCCTTTCGACCGTCTCGACCACGGAGTTGTTCGCCGGGGCGAACGCCGCCGCTATCGGGGACGGATCGCCCGATGGATGGGAGATCATCCAGTTTCGCGACGCCGAACTGGTCGGTCCGAACCTTTGGGCGCTGAGGAGCCGTTTGCGGGGGTTGCGGGGCACGGAGGGTACCATCCCCGCGGCATGGCCGGCAGGTAGCGTGGTGGTATTCCTCGATGGCGGACTGGTCCAGGTGGAGCTTCCGCCAGAGGCGCGGGGATCGGACCGCCACTACCGGATCGGACCTGCACGGAGGCCCGTGGATCACGACAGCTACGTCTACCGGAAGGTCGCCGTAGAGGGCATCGGGTTGCGGCCCTTCGCGCCGGTGCACCTGCGGTTGGCGGCCGGACCGAACGGGGCGGAGGCAAGGTGGGTCCGCCGCACGCGGGTCGAGGGCGATGCCTGGCAGGGGGAGGTCCCCCTGGGGGAACAGCGCGAGGCGTACCTCCTCCGCGTTCACCAGGGCGGTGCCGTCGTCCACGAGGAGGAGGTGGACAGACCCCGAGCCACGATCCCGAATGGGCTGACGCGGCCCTACAGGATCGAGGTCGCGCAGATCTCCGACCGCTGGGGGCCGGGGGCCGCCGCGGTGCTGGATGTGATCTGATCGGGCGCCGGTTTGCCTCGGGAAGGACGGCGCCCTATGGTCCCGTTCGTGAGCCGGGGACGGCTGGGCGCGAGAGGGGGCCTGGGGCATGGCGAGAGCGGAACCGGCCACGGTACGGCAGGTCGACTTCGTATGGGAGCAAATGCTCGACGAAGCGCGCGCGGCCGTCGCGGACGAGCCCCTTCTCGGCGGCCTCATCCACAACTCCGTCCTGCACCACGGCTCCCTCGAGCGAGCGCTCGGCTACGGCATGGCCCGAAAGCTCGCGTCGGGCGACATGCCCGAGCAAGTCCTCCGCGAGGTCGCCGATGCGGCGCATGCAGCGAGCCCGGAACTGGGGATTGCTGCACGCGCCGACATCGTCGCAGTCTACGAACGAGACCCGGCCTGCCAGAGGTTTCTCCAGCCTCTCCTCTACTTCAAGGGATTCCAGGCGATCCAGGCGCATAGGGTCGGTCACTGGCTCTGGCGCGAGGGGCGTCGGGACCTCGCCTATTTCCTTCAGATGCGTGTTTCCGAGCTGTTCGGGGTCGATATCCACCCGGGCGCCCGGGTGGGGAAGGGCATTATGATCGACCATGCCCATTCCATCGTGATCGGGGAGACCGCGGTCGTTGGCGACAATGTCTCCATGCTGCACTCCGTGACGCTGGGCGGGACGGGAAAGGAGCATGACGACCGGCATCCGAAGATCGGCGATGGCGTGCTGATCGGGGCCGGAGCGAAGGTGCTGGGGAACATACGGATCGGCCATTGCTCGAGGATCGCTGCAGGATCGGTCGTACTCTCCGAGGTTCCGCCGATGAAGACGGTCGCGGGCGTGCCAGCGGAGGTAGTAGGCGAAGCGGGCTGCTCTCAACCATCGATCATGATGGACCAGCTCATCGGTCTCAACCCGTCGGTGTGATCGCGGCTGAACGGCCGATCGTTCCGCGGTGATCGAGATACTTGGGTCTAGGCCCGCAGACTGAGAACTTCGCCGCGCCAGCACATCCTGCATCGGTTGGCTGTGTGTCATGCCACGATAGCCTGTTTCTCAGGCGATCACGAAATGAGTCGCAAGCTATTCGGCTGCGTCCTGTCCCATCGCGGGCAGGGGAGTGCCTGTCCTGCCGGGCTCGTCGGCCGGATAGGCGCCGCCGTTCGGGTAGACTAGACCGGCGGAGATCACGAGCTTCGCCGCTTCCTCAACGGAGAGATCCAGCATCACCACGTCCTGCTCGGGTACGAACAGTAGGAAGCCCGAGGTCGGGTTCGGCGTTGTCGGCAGGAAGACGGAGAGCATGGGCACTTCCGCACGGGCGGCGATCTCCCCTTTCGCGGTCGTGGATACGAAGCCGATCGCCCATATGCCCCTGCGTGGATACTCGATGAGGCAGGCCTGCTCGAAGCTTGCGGTATCCTGGCTGAGGACGGTCTCGACGATCTGCTTGAGGCCCGAATAGACCGAGCGGACTACTGGCATCGTCAGCACGAGGCTCTCGGCGGACGCGATGATCGAGCGGCCGATCAATCCCTTCGCGACCCAGCCGACCGTCACCGTGAAGATCAGGAAGAACGCGACACCGATTCCGCGAATGTCGAGGCCGATATCGAACCTCTCCTGCAGCCAGACCTCCGGGTTGTACCTCCCCGGAACGAACGGCAGGACGAAGCCGTCGATCCACCCGATGACGGACCACACGAGCCAGATCGTGAGACTGATGGGCGTGATTACGACCAGACCGGTGAGGAAGCTGTTGCGCAGTCCGGCGAAGAGCCCGCGCCGCGAAGGGCGGGGTTTCGTCTTATCGTCGCCAAGCTGCATAGCGGTCCGCACTCTCCTAGCCGGCGTCGCGGGTATGCGCCTGAGTTAGCGAGCGTGCATGGTAGGAACAAGGCGCAGAGGTTGGTTCGCGGCGCGTCAGTACGTGTCGCCCGAGACGTAGGCGGCAGCGGCGTCAAGGGCGCGTTCCAGGGCCGACGCCGGATCTGCACCGGCGGCCTCTGCCGCGACGTGGGCAGCCATGAAGGTGTCTCCGGCCCCCGTCACGCGGGTGACCATGACCTCTGCGGGTCTCCGCGAGACGATGCCTCCGGGGTGCGCGAAGGAAGCGGTACGAGGGCCGTCCGTGACCAACGCGCGCCGCAGCCCCCTCGACCGCAGCGCTTCTGCGGCCTTCTCCGTGCCGTCCACCGCTCGCTGCAACAGGAGGGAGGCCTCCTCGAGATTGACGTAGAGGGTCGCGGCCGGGTGGGAGAGGAAGGGCAGGAGCCGTTCGGCCTTGCCGGGACTTGCCGGGGCGATCCTCAGGTCGCTCGCGGCATGGGCGGGATCGGAGGCGATGCGACGGAGCAGGTCGCTCGTCAGGTTTCCGTCCAGCGCGATCGGGCCACGCCAGCCGGCGAATTCCATTCGGAGGGGGCGGAGGATCTTATCCCCCGCCTGCTCGAGCGAGTGCGCATCGGCAACCGCCGCGATCAGGCCGTTCCCTCCCTCGACAGCCATGTAGACGTCGGTCCGCATGTCCTGCGATCGGTAGATCGTGTCGGTGACGAGGCCCATCCGTTCGAGCGTTGCGACGAGTTCCTCGCCCTCCCTGTCCCGCCCGACGCAGGAAAGCAGCGCCGGTGACATCCCGTAGGCACGGGCGGCCATGGCAATGTTGAGGGCGACCCCCCCGGGGAGACGCGAGATACGTCCCGGCACGTCCGACCCCACCCGCATGTGCGCATTGGACCGGCCGATCACGTCCCACAGGACTGAGCCGATGCAGAGGAGGTCGGGGCGGTCGCTCATAGGCCTTCGATCCGGCACGTCTGGTGTAAGGCTGGCCTAGACGGGCCCGATGCTGCGGGCAACGTCTCGCAGGTTGCCAAGCCACGAAGTGGGCCTTCGCGAGGACAACCGCCATTCTGGAAAGGCAAACGCAACGGTTGCCAACTTAGATCGAGGCTGAGGGCCCGATGCGTCAGTACGGTCGCCCCGGCAAGGCCTCTACCGGGGCAATCGCGACCTATTCTACGGCAGTCGTATCCGACGCGCGTCGCGCCCTGACTATCAAGCCAAAGGAGACGGTGTGTCGGCCTCCCCTCGCCACCGTCGTTCGAGCGTCTCGATCGCCGAAATGCGGTCCTCGGTCTTCGGATGGCTCAGCAGCCAAGCCGGAGGTGCCGACCGACCGGCCGCCCCCGTCAGGCGCTCGAGCTTTCGGAACAATGACTTCTGCGGCTCCGCTCCGATCCCCGCCCGCGTGAGAAGAGCCGTCGCGTAGGCGTCGGCCTCGTACTCGTCCTGTCTGGAGAGCCGCGCAGCGACCAGGCTGCCAAGCATCGTGGCAAGCCAAACGCCGATTCCAAGAGGCAGAATGCGTCCGAGGACGGATGCGAGCACGACACGGATCGCGTTCTGTCCGGAGAAATCGATGAGGCGCCGTTTCGAATGGCCGAGGGCAACGTGGCCGAGTTCGTGGGCGACCACGCTCGCCATCTCGTCGGCAGTCACCTCCCCCCGCCGGAACTTCTCGTAGAACCCGCGCGTGATGAAGATCCGGCCGTCCGGCGCCGCAAGTCCGTTGACGACCTCGATCTCGAACAGGTTGACCTTGATCCGAGGAAGATCGAGCGCCTGCGCCATGCGAGCGAGGGCACGTTCCAGCGTTGGATCCGCGAGAGGTTTCGACTGGGCATCGAGTTGGTGCCTGAGCCGCCACGTGGAGAGCATCCACATGACGAGGCCATAGCCGGTCGCAAGCAGGATCGGGGTCAGCTTCAGCATGCTGGGGATATGGGGTCCGGCGGACCGTCGGGGAAGGGTGGTCAGGTCCAGTAGAGAAGGCGCGCAGTCGGAAGTCTGCTGCCCAGCAACTCTTCGAACGCGCCGCGCATCTCGCGCATGAGCGCGGCGGGGTAGACGTACTTCACGTTGCCGAACTTCCCCCGCTTCTGGGATCGCACGGACGCATCCATCTCGAGCGAACTAGCCGGGTACCAGCCGGTGAGGATCTCGCGCGAGCCCGGTGTGAACCTGTGCGTGATGAGTTCGACCGTGAGATCGGCCTCATCCGGCAAGGCGGTGGCGGCATCACGCAGCAATGCGTCGTAGTGGTCCCGCCACCCTTCCACCGGCATGATCGGCGCGATCGTCAGGCCGACAGGGTACCCCGCGTGGGCGACGCGTCCCATGGCGGTGAGCCTGGCGGCAAGCGGCGCTGTGCCACCCTCCCATCGTCGCACCACCGGCTCGGCGTTGACCGAGAAACGGATGCGGGTCCGGCCCCCGTGTGGCAGGTCCAGCAGCGGCTCGACGTGGTCGTACTTCGTGGTGAAGCGAAGCCCTGCATCCTCCTGCCGCCCGAACCAGTAGATCGCCTCGGCCAGGCCGCCCGTCAGATGCTCGATGCCCAGAGGGTCCGTGTAGCAGGACGCCTCAAACGTCGTCCCCTCATGACTCCGCGACGCGTCCCCGGAGGTGATCCGCCCGTGTCCGACATGCGCGGGAACGGCATCGAGCAAATCCCCGACGTTCCCATAGGCCCGCGTCACAGGTGGGCCGGACAGCGACCCGGCGAGGTAGCAGTACTGGCAGTGGGCGGGGCACCCCGTCGCCAGGTCGAGCCTGAAGTCAGCGGACGGCGGGATCGGCTGGAACCGCATGGCGGAGGGGGGTGCACCGACGATGGCAAGGGTCGACTTGGCCCGCCGGTACGTCTCCCGCGGGTCCTCGGTCGTCAGCCCGGTGAGGCGGTCGCGTGGTGCGTGGATCACCTCGGCGCCCAAACGCGCACCCGCCTCGGCTGCACGTCGCGCCACCGCCGTTTCCGCGACGCGCGGAAGGATCACGATGCGACGTGGGCGCCAGAGGCGCGCTGAAGGGCGATCGCTACGGGGCGGCGGGGCGGGTCGTGGTGCTTCGCGTCCCGGGTCTGTGCCGGGGCGGAGGTGGGGAAGAGAGCCATCCATGGCGCGCCAACGCCCCGCCGAAGAAGTGGTTGCAACGGCTTGCGTTCTTCCTGGTGACCCCGGGGTGTTCGCGGCCCCTGGGCGGGACACCCGTATAAGAAAACTAGCCCTGCGTTTCAGGCCTCCGGGCGATCCATTCTCGGATGGAGTTCCACCCCATACGATCACGTCACCAAGGATCTGAGCCGCCAACTTCCCAAGGCGTCAACGACGTGTGAGCAAGGTGACTTGGAGCGACGAACTGGTGCGGAGGCAATCATTCACCGGGCCGCTTTGGCCGACGGAGCACTGCCGGCGTGGACGGAAGACAGCCTCCTCGTTCAGCCCTCGGGGAGCGCAAACTGTTCGAGAGTATCGGGAGGCAGTTCGTCCGGTCCGGCCTGAGCGCCTAAGCCCTAGATAGTATCTTCGGGTATCGAGGCCTCGAGCAGCCTTGAGGAGCGAAAGCATCACTGTATGCCGCCCGACCGCCCGATTTGCGGCTCCCAGTCCGGACGTTCGACGCCACCTAGCAGCAGACCGAGTGCGTGCTCCGTTGCCGCACTCCGCACGCGGGCCCGACCGAGCGGCCCGAACTCGACGGTCTCGCTGGTTCCCCGTGCCCCGGTGCGGTGGAGGGCGAAGCAGACCCGACCCTCGGGCTTGGCCTCCGAGCCGCCGGGACCCGCGATGCCGGTGATCGACACCGCCACGTCGGCGCCGAGGCGGTCCGCCGCCCCGGCAGCCATCTCGGCGGCCACCTCCTCGGAGACCGCGCCGACCCGTGACAGGGTCGCCTCGGAGACCTGCAGCAACTCCACCTTGGCCGCGTTCGAGTAGGCTACGACCCCGCCGAGGAAAACGACCGACGCGTTCGCCGGGTCGGTCAGCGCGGTGCCAAGCATACCCCCTGTGCAGCTCTCGGCCGTTACGATGGTCAGGCCTTCTCGGCGGTATGCGTCGAGAACGCGAGCGGCTTCCGCCTTCACAGCAGGACCATGTGGGCTGCGAGGCCGAGCAGCACGACGCCCAGCGCCGCCAGAAGGCCGGCGATTACGTCGTCCAGCATCACCCCGAGCGCGCCCTCCTTCCGATCCGCCCACCCGACGGGCCCCGGCTTCCAGATGTCGAAGACGCGGAACAGCAGGAACGCGGCGATCCAGCCTGGCCAGAGGGCGGCCGGTTGCACGCCGGCCTGCGCCGCCCCCCAGATCACGGGGAGGAGCGCGATCCACTGTCCGAGCGCCTCGTCGATGACCACCTCGCTCGGATCGTGGTCGGCCTGGCCGCGCGTCATCCGATCTGTGGCCCAGAGCCCGAGGGGGAAGAGGCAGGCGCAGCCCAGCATGTAGAGCCACGGCCCGCCCGCATGCGCGAGCGCCCATGCGAAGGGCAGCGCGCCGAGCGAACCCCAGGTGCCGGGCCCCGGGTGGAGGTAGCCGAGCCCGAACAGCGTGGCCGCCGCGCGTGCGATCATGTCGCGACCAGCGCGGCGGTCGCGAGTGCGGCGATGCCCTCGCCCCGACCGGTGAACCCGAGGCGCTCGCTGGTGGTCGCCTTCACGCTGACCCGATCCGCCTCGATCCCGAGATGCCCGGCAAGGGCGGCCCGCATCGCGTCCGCATGGGGCCCGACCTTGGGCCGCTCGCATACGATGGTGCAGTCGACGTTCGCGAGACGATAGCCGCGCCCGGCGGCGATCTCGACGGCGCGGGTCAGGAAGATCTCGCTCGCGGCGCCCTTCCAGCGGGGATCGGACGGCGGGAAGTGCCGGCCGATATCGCCCTCCGCAAGCGCCCCCAGGATCGCGTCGGTCACGGCGTGCATCCCGACATCGGCGTCCGAGTGCCCCTGCAGTCCCCGATCGAAGGGAACGGCGACCCCACACAGCATGACGTGGTCCCCAGGACCGAAGCGGTGCACGTCGTAGCCGTTGCCCATCCGCACGTCCATCCGCACGCCTCCCCCCGCCTGCGCCAGAAGCCGCTCCGCCCGGGCGAAGTCCTCGGGCCGTGTGACCTTCATGTTGTCTTCGTCGCCCGGGACGATGGCCACGTCCAGCCCTGCCGCCCGCGCGACGGCGACGTCGTCGTCGGCCGGACCGGAATGCGCGTCGTGCGCGTTCCGGATCGCCTCGGTGTGGAACCCTTGCGGGGTCTGTGCCCGCCAGAGACCGTCGCGAGGCTCGGTCCCTGCGACATGATCGATTCCCCGCCACAACGCGTCCGTCACCGCGACCGCCGGCGCCGCTGCCGGACCTCGACGCAGGGCCTCCAGCACCCTGTCGATCACCGGGCGCTTGAGGCACGGCCGCGCTCCGTCATGGATCAGCACCACGGGCGCGGTGATGGCGGCAAGCCCCGCCCGGACCGACTCCCGCCGCGTCGGGCCGCCGATCACGAGGCGCGCATCCGGGCAGGCGGCCGCGGCGCGGTCGCGGTCCTCCGCCCGGATGACGAGGACCACTTCGCCCACGTCGGGGTACGAGGCAATCGCCTCGTATGCATGGGCAAGGATTGGCGCGCCCGCCAGTATGCGCCACTGCTTCGGGACTCCCCCGCCCGCGCGCACCCCCCGCCCCGCTGCGACGATCAGGGCGGCGGCGCGTGGCATGGCGGTACTCCGATCAACGGCCCGGGAGGCCGAGGCTTAGTGCGCCACCGGCGCGCGAGCAACCGGGAGGCGGTTCCCGGAGCGGCACCACTGGCGAGCCGTCGGACCGGTCGCGTACCCCAAACCTGGCCGCGATATGGCGACGAGATGGGCAACGAGCTTGCAGTGTGCCGCATAATTGGGCATTCGCTTCGGCATCGGCGCCGACTGTTCCCCGCCTCCTCACGAGCGCGCGCGGGGACGACTAGTGCTGACGCCGATCGCACGATGTTTGGGCAGATGACGCACGCACCGCCCCTCCTGCACCCCGGACTCCGACGCCTCGGCATCACCTCGCCCGTGGCGCTCGCCCCAATGGCGGGCATCACCGATAAGCCGTTCCGGGAGGCGGTGCAGGCCTTTGGAACCGTGCCCGTCACGAGCGAGATGGTTGCGAGCCAGGAGATGGTGCAGGCCAAACCCTCGGTCCGGGCACGGGCGGAGCTGGGCCTCGGCGCTGGTGGGCGCACGTCCGTTCAGATCGCAGGTCGTGAGGCGCGCTGGATGGCGGAGGCCGCCCGAATGCTCGAAGCGCGAGGCGCCCGCACGATCGATATCAACATGGGATGTCCGGCGAAGAAGGTGACGGGCGGGCAGTCCGGGTCCGCCCTCCTGCGGGACCACGATCATGCGATGCGTCTTATCGAGGCCACGGTGGGGGCGGTATCCGTTCCGGTCACGCTCAAGACGCGTCTCGGCTGGGATGATGCGAGTCGTGATACGGCAGCGCTCGCCCGCCGCGCCGAGAACGCCGGCATCGCCCTCCTGGCGATCCATGGGCGCACGCGGTGCCAGTTCTACCGGGGGGCCGCGGACTGGGCCGCCATCCGGGAGGTGACGGAGGCCGTCAGGATCCCCGTTCTCGCGAACGGCGACATCTGCGACGCGGCGACGGCGCGGGCTGCCATCGCTGCCTCGGGGGCAGCCGGTGTGATGATCGGCCGCGCCGCCCGGGGGGCGCCCTGGCTTCCGGCCAGACTCGCGGCCGCGCTCACGGGCCGTGAACCGCCGCCGCGCCCGCACAGCTCGACGCTCCTGGGGATCGTGTCGAAGCATTACGAGGCCATGCTTTCGTTCCACGGGAGCCTCGGCCCGCGCGTCGCCCGCAAGCATCTGGGCTGGTACATGGACGGCGTGGGCACCGCGACGGAGCTGCGCCGACGCGTCCTGACCGCACCGCCCGAGGAGGTGTTTCGGATGCTCCCCGAAGCCCTCTCGCCCGCACCGGTGCGGGAAGCGGCATGAGCCCGGCGCAGAACCCGGCCGCACATGTCTGGCAAGCGCTGCCGATGCCCGCGATCCTGCTCGACGCAGAGGACCGCGTGGCGGCAGTCAACGGGCCGGCGGAAGGGTTCCTGAATCGCTCGGCGCGTGCCCTCGACCGGGTGTATCTCCCGGACCTCGTGAGCTTCGACGGGGGGCTGCCCTCGGCCACCGAACGCGTGCGCCGCAACACCGCGCCGCTCGTGCTGCACGACGCCGGGCTCCGCGTCGGCCCCGCGCCGGCGCTGCGCTGCGACGTGCATCTCTCGCCGGTGCCGGGCGGCGGCACGCTCCTTCTTATCTCGCCGCAGGACATCGCTCGCCGCCTCGACAGGGCGGCCGGATCGCGATCCGCCGCGCGCTCCGCGATCGGCATGGCGGAGATGATGGCGCACGAGATCAAGAACCCGCTCGCGGGCATCACCGGCGCGGCCCAGCTCCTCTCGATGAACCTCGACGGCGAGGATGCGAAGCTCTGCGAGCTGATCGTGGGCGAGAGCCGCCGCATCGTGAAGTTGCTCGAGCAGGTCGAGCAGTTCGGGAACCTCCGCCGCCCGCAGCGCCGCGCGGTGAACCTTCACGACGTGCTCGACCGGGCACGCCGCTCCGCGATGGTCGGCTTCGCGTCGCACATGGAACTGCGCGAGGCCTACGATCCGTCGTTGCCGCAGACCTGGGCGGACCCGGACCAGCTCCTGCAGGTCTTCTCGAACCTCCTCAAGAACGCGGCCCAGGTCGGACGGCAGGGCGGCACCATCACGCTGCGGAGCTTCTACGAGATGTCGCTGCGGGTGCGGCGGCCGGATGGCACGGCCGCGGCGGTGCCGCTTCATGTCGAGGTGGCCGACGACGGCCCCGGCATCCCGACCGAGATGCAGCAGCGGCTGTTCGAGCCCTTCGTCTCGGGACGCGAGAACGGAACGGGACTGGGTCTCGCGCTCGTCGCGAAGATCGTGAGTGAGCATGACGGCTGGATCAGCGTGACCAGCGAGCCGGGACGCACCGCGTTCCGCGTCTCGCTGCCGATGGCGACACGCACGAGCACCGAAGAGGAGATACGCTGATGGACGGGACGATCCTCGTCGCGGACGACGACCGCACGATCCGGACGGTGCTCACCCAGGCGCTCACGCGGGCCGGGTGCAAGGTCCACGCGACCTCGTCGCTGATGACGCTCATGCGCTGGGTCGAGGAGGGCAAGGGCGACCTCGTGATCTCCGACGTGATCATGCCGGACGGCAACGGGCTCGAGATGCTGCCGGCGATCGGCAGCCGGCGGCCCGGCCTCCCCGTGATCGTGATCTCGGCGCAGAACACGATCATGACGGCGATCCAGGCCGCGGAGGCCGATGCGTACGACTACCTGCCCAAGCCGTTCGACCTCCCCGACCTGATGAAGCGGGCCTCCCGCGCCCTCGACCAGAAGCGCCGCGCCGCCGCGCCCGCGCCGCCTCTGACAGAGGGGGCTGCGGACGATGACGGCGATCTCCCCCTGGTCGGACGGACACCGAAGATGCAGGCGCTATACCGCCTCGTCGCGCGGGTCCGGAACACGGACCTCCCGGTTCTGATCACCGGCGAGTCGGGGACGGGCAAGTCCCTCATCGCGCGAACGATCCACGACTTCTCCGATCGCCGGACCCTGCCCTTCGTGGTCGCCACCGCGGCCGACCTCACCGGCTATGACGGACCGTCGGACGTGATCGCACGCGCCCGGGGCGGCAGCGTCCTGTTCGACGAGGTGGGCGATCTTGATCCCGACATGCAGGCGCGGGTCGTGCGGATGCTCGACGCGCTCGGCGACGGGGGCCCGCGCGTCATGGCCACCAGCCAGACAGACCTCGGCCAGAAGCTCGACGGCGCCTTCCGGTCCGATCTCTACTACCGGCTGGCAGGGACGGTGATCGACGTGCCCGCACTGCGCGGACGGGTGGACGATATCCCTCTCCTCTGCGCGCATTTCCTTACCCGCGCGGAACGCGAGGGCGGGGCGCTGCGCCGGTTCTCGGATGACGCGATGGCGCTCGTGCGGGGTCACACCTGGCCAGGCAACGTCCGGCAACTCGAGAACGTCGTGCGCCGCCTCGTCGCGACAAGCACGGCCGAGGAGGTGACACGCGCAGAGGTCGAGATGGTCCTCGGGCCGTCGGCGCCGTCCGGACCGGCCGCCGTCGTGGCGACGGACCGGCTCTCGGAGGCGGTCGAGACCCACCTCCGGCGGTACTTCGAGCTGCAGGAGGGGCAGCTTCCGCCGCCCGGCCTCTATCAGAGGGTGCTGCGCGAGGTGGAGGCGCCGCTTATCGAGATCGCTCTCGACGCGACGGGAGGCAATCAGGCCCGGTGCGCGGACCTGTTGGGGATCAACCGCAACACGCTCCGCAAGAAGATCACAGATCTCGATATACTCGTGACACGGCGCCGCAAACTGTCGTAGGGGCGCAACAGAAGCGTGGCGGATCGGGAACAACCCGGCGGGATCGCGCTCAGGCGGTGACAACGGACAGGCGGCTTCGCCCATGCGTGCCCTGACCCAGAGCCAGTCTCTGGCGCGTGCGACCCTCGCCATGAGCGAGCGCGTTTCCACGCGGACAATCCGGACGCTCGTGGCCCTGGCGCTGGTGGCGCTCGGACCCGTCCTCGTGATCCTCACCTTCGGCACACTCAATGTTCGCATCGAGGGTGGCGACCTCGATCTCCTCCGTGTCGTCCTCCTCGTCGACCTCGTCTACGTCCTGACGGTCGCGACGCTGGTGATCCGGACGGTCATCCGCACGATCGCCGCGCGACGGGCGCGGTCCGCCGGGTCCGAGCTACATCTGCGCCTCTCGGGAATCTTCACGCTCGTCGCTCTGGTGCCCACCGTCCTCGTAGCCGTCTTCGCCACCGTGACGATCAATCTCGGCCTCGAGGGCTGGTTCTCCGACCGGGTCCGCAGCGCGCTGGGCAACTCGGTGGAGGCCGCGCAGGCCTACGCCCAGGAGCACCGCGACGATCTCATGACCGACGCGCGCGGCCTCGGCTCCTACCTCGATTCGGCCCGCCGCTCCGCCTTCCTGATGAGCGACGGCGACCTCAGGCAGCTCCTCGGCCAGGGACAGGATCTGGTGCAGCGCGGGCTCGAGGAGGCGTTCGTGATCGACGGCGGGGGGGAGATCCGGGCACGCGGGGACCGGTCCTACCTGTTCGATTACGAGCCCGTCACGCCGGGCCAGATCGCTCGCGCGCGAAAGGGCGAGGTGGTGCTGATCGAGGATGACGCCGCGAACGAGTTCCGCGCGCTGATTCGGCTGGTCGCCTTCCCCGATCGCTACCTCTACGTCACTCGGGAGGTCGATGGCGAGATCCTCGCCCTCCTCGACGAGACGGAGGCGACGACGCGGCTCTACCTTCAGTTGGAGGAAGACAGGGGCCGCCTGCTCTTCGAGTTCGGCCTGCTGTATCTCGGCTTCGCGCTGATCCTGGTGCTGGCCGCGACGTGGATGGGCCTTTGGTTCGCCGAAGCCCTGTCGCGCCCCGTCGGGCGCCTTGCCGGTGCGGCGCAGCAGGTGGGCAGGGGGGACCTCGACGTCCAGGTGAGGGACGATGGCGGCGGCGACGAGATCGCCATGCTCGGTCGGATCTTCAACCAGATGACCCATCAGCTCAAGGGACAGCGCGATGCGCTGATCGAGACGCACGCCCAGACTGAAGCCCGACGCAGGCTGTTCGACTCCGTGCTCGGATCTGTCACCGCGGGCGTGATCGGTCTGGATGCCGACGGCCGCGTGGATTTCGCCAATCGGTCCGCGGAGCGTCTCCTCCACGCCGACGAGCGCGACGCGATCGGACAGGACCTGCCGGAACTCGTTCCGGAGTTCGCCTCCCTGTTCGACCGGCTCCGCGCCTCGAGGTCAGAGGTGGTGCAGGAGGAGGTACGGCTCATCCGCGGGACCCGCTTGGAGAACCTGCTCGTCCGGATCGCGACGCGCCGCGCCCTGACCGGGGACCTCGAGGGCTACGTCGTGGCCTTCGACGACGTGACGGAGCTCGTCTCAGCGCAGAGGCTCGCCGCGTGGGGAGACGTGGCGCGGCGGATCGCCCACGAGATCAAGAACCCGCTCACCCCGATCCAGCTCTCGGCCGAGCGGATGAAGCGCCGCTTCGGGCGGCAGCTGGACGAGGGGGAGGCGGGCAAGCTCGGCGAGATGAGCGACGTCATCGTTCGCCAGACGGGCGATCTGCGCCGGATCGTCGACGAGTTCAGCCGCTTCGCCCGCATGCCGGAACCGGAGCGACGTCCGTGCGACCTCGGCGACCTCGTCCGCGAGGCGGTGACCCTCCAACGCCCCGCGCTGGAACCCGCGGTTCTCGAGGCGGAGCTGCCGGATGGCCCCGCGCCCGCGATGCTGGACCAGGGACAGATCGGGCAGGCGCTCACGAACCTGATCAAGAACGCCGGAGAGGCGGTGGAGGCCCGGCTGGAGCGGGGCGACGTCTTCGAGCCCCGCGTTCGGGTCTCGCTCTCGGCCGAGGACGGCGTGGCGGAACTCCGCATCTCCGACACGGGCGTCGGCCTCCCGTCCGATCGGGCCCGCCTGTTCGAGCCCTACGTGACGACGCGGGAGAAGGGGACGGGCCTGGGCCTATCTATCGTGAAGAAGATCATCGAGGAACACGGCGGCACCCTGTCGCTGGAGGACGCCGTCCCGGAAGAGGGCGGACATCGTGGCGCGGAGGCGGTGATCCGTCTGCCGCTCATCAGTGAGGAGAACGAGCAGTGACGGGTGACATCCTGATCATCGACGACGAGGCCGACATCCGGAGCCTCATCTCTGACATCCTGGAGGACGAGGGCTACGCCACCCGCACCGCGGACGGGTCGGCCACCTGCCTCTCGGCGCTCAAGGACGAGGTGCCGGCGATGATGATCCTCGATATCTGGCTGAAGGACAGCGAGATGGACGGGATCGACATCCTCAAGCACGTCCGGCGCGAGCACCCGGAGGTGCCGATCATCATCATCTCCGGCCACGGGACGATCGAGATCGCCGTCGCCGCGATCAAGCAGGGTGCCTACGACTACATCGAGAAGCCCTTCAACCTCGATCAGCTCCTCGTCGTCGTGAGCCGCGCGATGGAGACGGCGAAGCTGCGCCGCGAGAACAGCGAGCTCCGCCGCCGCGACGCGGCCTCGGCCGAGATGATCGGCCAGAGCCCGGCGTTCAAGACGTTGGCCCAGCAGCTGAAGAAGGTGACCGGCTCGAACGGGCGGGTGATGCTGACCGGCCCGGCGGGCAGCGGCAAGGAGGTCGCCGCGCGGTGGATCCACTCGAACTCCAACCGCGCGTCGGGGGCCTTCGTCACGGTGAGCAGCGCCTCGATCGAGCCGGAGCGCATGGAGGCCGTGCTGTTCGGACGCGAGAGCCCCGAGCGGGGAATCGAGCCCGGCCTCCTGGAGCAGGCGCATGAGGGGGTGATCTACTTCGACGAAGTCGCCGACATGCCGATGGGCACCCAGAGCAAGATCCTCCGCGTCCTCGTCGAGCAGGCGTTCCAGAGGGTGGGCGGCTCCGAGAAGGTCCGGGTGGACCTCCGGGTGATCTCCTCCACCAATCGGGACCTGCAGGCCGAGATCCAGGCCGGCCGCTTCCGCGAAGAACTCTACCACCGGCTCAACGTCGTGCCGATCGCGGTTCCGGGACTGGAGGAGCGCAGGGACGACATCCCCGTTCTCGCGGATCACTTCATCGCCACGCTCAACCGCACGCAGGGCCTGCCGCAGCGCGTCCTGTCGGACGAGACGCAGGCCCTCCTCCAGACGATGCGCTGGCCCGGCAACGTGCGCCAGCTCCGCAACGTCGTCGAGCGCGTCCTGATCCTCGGCGAGGGGACCGGCCCGATCGAGCCCTCCGAGCTGCCCCAGCCGAACGAGGGCGAGGGCGGCGGCGAGATCGCGCTGTCCGGCAGCCTCGCCAGCCTGCCGCTGCGCGAGGCGCGCGAGCTCTTCGAGCGGCAGTACCTGATGACCCAGATCAACCGCTTCGGCGGGAACATCTCCCGCACCGCGGCCTTCGTGGGCATGGAGCGATCGGCGCTCCACAGGAAGCTCAAGTCGCTCGGCGTGGTGACGAGCGCGCGCGGGGGCGCCCGTCTGGCACGGGTGGAGTAGGAGGTCCTACTCCGCCGCGCGGAGCGGGGGCGCGGGAGGCCCCTGCGCCTCGGGCTCCTCCTCCGGGGCAGGGCGGATCGCGGCGGCGACCGCCGCCCCGGGCAGGGGCTCCGGCAGGTCATCGGCCGGCTCGTCGGTCCAGAGGAGCATCGGCGAACGGACGCGCCGGGCCTCCCGGCGGAGGGCCCAGTCCTGACCGCGCCGGCTCATCCGGGAGGCGCCGAGTCGCGCCAGCGACCGGAAGACGACCGCGACGATCACCCAGAACCAGACCCGGAGCGCGAGCATGGCGGGGGTGAAGAGCAGGGTGAGGACGGTCGCGACGCCGAGGCCGAACACCACCGCCGTTGCCAGCTGGATCCACCACAGCGCGGTGGGGGAGCGCAGCGAATAGCCGCCTCCGAGAAAGTCGAGGCTCAGCCCGAACATCATCGGCGCGAGGCCGGCCATCGTCGTCAGCGTCGTCAGCAGCACGGGCCGGATCCGGTCCTCCGCAGTGCGGGTGATCGCCTCGATCCGCGGCATGTAGCGGCTGTATTCCTGATAGGTGTCGATGAGGACGATGTTGTTGTTCACAACGATCCCGGCCAGCGCCACGATCCCCGTGCCGGTCATGATGATCGAGAATGTCTGCCCCATCACGAGCATTCCGATGAGCACGCCGGTGGTCGACAGCACCACCGCGAGCAGCACGAGCACCGCGTTGTAGACCGAGTTGAACTGCGCGAGCAGGATCACGAACATCAGGCCGAGCGCCCCGAGGAACGCGGTCTGGAGGAAGGCCTGGCTCTCCGCCTGGTCCTCCTGATCCCCCGTCCATTCGAAGGCGATGCCATCGGGCAGGAGCCCAGGCATCTCACCCGTCAGGTACTCGATCCGCTCCGAGGGCGTGACGGGGACGGGAGAGAGCCCCTCGTCGAGAAGCCGCGCCTGCGCGGCATCGGACTCCAGCGTCGCGGCATCCGCGAAGTCGACCGTGGCGCCCTCACCGTCCACGAGCTTCACGAAATCGGGCACGACATCCGCCCGCACGTCGAAATAGCGCTGACCGTCGATCCGGTCGATCTGCGCGAGACGGGGCACGGGGCGGCGCTCGATGAAGTTCGCGAGCGGAACGAGGCCGTCAGGCGTGCGCACCTTGAGGCTGTCGAGCGTCGAGAGGACGCGATCCTCCTCCGGCAGGCGGAGGCGGATCTCGATCTCCTCGTCGTTGCCCTCGGGTGTGTAGGTGTCGAGCAGGATGCCGCGGGTGACGAGTTGCACCATCGCGCCGACGGTGGCCACGTCCGCCCCGAATCTGCCGGCCTTCTCGACATCGACGTCGATCTCCCAGTCGATCCCGGGCAGGGGCAGCGTGTTGTCGACGTCGACGAGGCCCGGCGTCGACTCGAACAGGGCCGTCGCGTCCGTCGCGGCCTGCCTGAGTTCCTCCCAGTCGTTGCCGCGGAGGCGGAGGTGAACGGGCTTGCCCGAAGCCGGGCCACGCTCCTGCTCTGACAACTCGATCTTCACGCCCGGCAGGTCCCGCAGGCGCTCGAGCATGCGCTCCGCCACGAGGTCGCCGTCGTAGTCCGGGTCCACCACCTCAGTCGTGACCTGGAAGCCGAACACAGAGAACCACGGGGCCCTCACGGTGGGGCGTTCCTCCCATGGGATCATCTCGACCTGCACCTGCCCGACGGCGTCCGCGGGGGCGGTCCCTCCGGCCGGGCCGGCGGTGTTCAGCCCGCCATCGCCGGCGAAGGCGAAGGCCGATGCGACGCCGGGCGTCTCGAGCACGATCTGCTCGGCCTGCCGCAGCAGCGCGTCCTGCTCCTCGAGCGAAAGGTTGCCCCTCGCCCGGACGTAGACGATCGCGTTCTCGAGTTCGGACTCGACGAAGAATTCGACGCCGTTGTTGTTCTGCGCGAAGGTGATGAACGTCCCGACGACGAATGCGCCGACGGTCCCGATGGCCACGAGCGGCATGACGGGATTGCCCACGAGGAAGTGGACGAACACGCCGAAGGGCGTCCGGCGGTACCCGGCTCTGACACGGCGTTGCCGCCTCTCCCACGAGACCGAGCCCAGCGTCGTCGACATGGCGAAGCAGGAGAGCACGAAAATCAGCGGGCCGAACCCGTAGTACACCGCCGAGCCCATAAGGCCTGCGGGTGCGGCCTCGCCCAGCAGGTAGCTCGGGTTGATCGTCTGAAGGGCGCCGGTGAACATCGCCCAGCCCGACGCCACCACGAGCGCCACCCGGAACGGCCACCAGAGCGTTTCCCGCAGCCACTCCGCTCCTCGGCCGAACCCGCGGCTCATCCGTCCCGCGACCCCCCCGAGCACGGGGAGGTAGATGAGCGCCACGAGCAGCGACGCCGAGAGGACGGCGATCAGGGTCACGGGGAGCATGCCCATGAACTGGCCGGCGACCCCGGGCCAGAACAGCATCGGGAGGAAGGCGCAGAGCGTGGTCGCGGTCGACGACACCACGGGCCAGAACATCCGCTTCGCCGCATCGGTGTAGGCGGTCATCGGGCCAGTGCCGGCCTTGATGCGCTTGTCCGCGTATTCGGTGACCACGATCGCCCCGTCCACGAGCATCCCGACAGCGAGGATCAGGCCGAACATGACGATGTTCGAGATCGCGATTCCCGCGATCCCGAGGAGCACGAAGCAGAGAAGAAACGAGGTCGGGATCGCGAAGCCGACGAGCAGCGCAGAGCGGGTGCCCAGGGTCGCGAGCACGACGATCATGACGAGGGCGATCGCCGTCATCACCGAGCCCTCGAGCTGGCTCACCATCGACTTCACGGTGCGCGACTGATCGAGGGTGATGTCGACCGTCACCGCCTCACGGAGTTCCTCGGGCCATTCGTCCACCGCGGCGTCGACCTCGGCGCGCACCTCCGCGGCGGTATCGATGATGTTGAAGCCCAAGCGTTTGACCACCTGGATGGCCACGGTCGTCTCGCCGTTGTGCCGGGCCGTGCCGAGGCGGTCCTCGAAGGTCAGGTTGATCTGCGCAAGGTCGCCCAGGGTCACCACCCGGTCGCCGTTCACCTTCACCGGCAGGGAATAGACGTCCTGGGCGGTGTCGAACGCGCCCGGCAGCTTGACGGCGAAGGCCCCGGTGGCCGTCTCAGACGTGCCGGCGGGGATGAGGAGGTTGTTGTTGTTGACGACGTTGAGCAGCTCGCCCGCCGTCACGTTGTAGGCCTCGAGCGCCAGCGGATCGATCAGAACCTCGAGCATCTCGTCGCGATGCCCCGCGAGACCGGCCTCGAGGACGGCTGGCATCCCCTCCAGTCGGTCCTGGATCTCCGTGGCGAGGCGCAGGAGCGTCCGCTCGGGCGCCATGCCCGAGAGCGAGACGATCATGATCGGGAATTCGGAGAAGTTGATCTCGTTGATCTGGAACTGGTCCGCCCCGTCGGGGAAGGACGCCTCGGCCCGCCCCATCGCGTCGCGCACGTCGGCGATGGTGGCCGACTTGTCCCAGCCGAACTCGAACTCCATGAACACGCCGGCGAAGCCTTCCGCCGCCGTCGCCGTGATCTCCTTGAGGCCGTCGAGCTCCTCCATCTCCTGTTCGATGGGCTTCACCAGCAGGGTCTCGGAGTCCTCGGCCGAGATGCCGGGGAAGGGCACGGACACGAAGAGGCCGGGGATGTCGATGTCGGGCTCGCCCTCCTTCGGCAGGCCGACATAGGCGATCGTCCCCGCCAGCACGCTCATGAGGACGAAGGCCAGGACCATGCGGGCGCGGCTGGCCGCCCAGTCGATGATGCCGGTCATTGCGTGGCTCCCGCCGCCTCGTCGGCGTTGTCGGCTTCCGTCCCCGCCCGACTCTTCGCGACGATGCTCGCCTCGTCGTAGGTCGGCTCGACGGGGACGCCGTCGGTCACGTATTCCTGCCCCACCA
Organism: uncultured Jannaschia sp.; assembly: GCA_964637265.1. Classification (GTDB taxonomy): domain Bacteria; phylum Pseudomonadota; class Alphaproteobacteria; order Rhodobacterales; family Rhodobacteraceae; genus Jannaschia. The sequence continues at coordinate 15,885 of CAZWWR010000005.1, read as the reverse complement.
CGATCACGTCGACCGCGTCGGGCAGTCCGGCGATCAGGACGCCGTCGACCGTGTCCCGCAGCAGCTCCACGGGCACGAAGGCCGCGCGCCCGTCCTCGACGATCCGCAGGCCGAGCCGACCCTCGTCGTTCAGCGTGAGCGCCGAGGCGGGCAGCAGATGGGCTGAGCGCGGCGCCGTCCGGATCAGCATCTCCACCGTCTGACCGTCCCGTATGGCGAGATCCGGGTTCGGGACCTCGGCCTCCACCCGGAAGGTCCGGGTCACGTCGTCGGCAGACCGTCCGACGTAGGTGACCCGGCCGGTCACCTCGAGGCCGGACGCCAACCGGCCCCCGACGGGGGACCCGAACTCGACCCGGTTCACCTCCGCCTCGGGGAGGAATCCGACGAGCTTGATCGGGTCGAGCTGGACGATCTCGGCGCACATCGTGCCGGGCTGAAGCAGGGCGCCCAGCTCGGCGGTGTCGGTCTCCAAGTGGCCGGAGAAGGGCGCCTCGATCGTGAGGTTCTCGATGTCCCGCTCCGCGCGTTCGACACCCGCCTCCGCCGACCGGATCGCTGCGGCCACGGCCTCCACCGCCGCCCGGGCGCTCTCGATGTCGGCCTCCACCGCATCCACGCTCGTGCGGGTCGCCACGACCGTGGCCTCCGCGGCCCGGAGCGAGGCCGCGGCGTTCGCGACGCGGGTCTGGCTCGCGAAGCCGCCCTCGCTCAGCTGGGATGCGGCCGCCTGGTTGATGCGCGCCTCCTCGAGGCGTGCCTCGGCCTCGGCCACCCGCGCCTCGCGTTCGGCCACGGCGGCGCGGGCCAGCAGGACCCGGGCCTCCACCTCAGGGCGCCGCGCCTGCGCCTCCGCCAGACGCGCCTGCGCCTCGGCCAGCGACGCCTCGCGCGTTCCCGGATCGAGCTGGCAGAGGACATCCCCGCTTTGGACGAATGTGCCCCTGCGAAGGGGCTCGGACGCCACCGTGCCGGTGATCTCCGCCGCGACGATCACGTTCCGGGCCGCCTCGGTCTGCCCTCGGAGCATGATCGCGTCCTCGACCTCGCGGGCCATGGACGCGCGGACGACGACCTGGACGACGTTGGAATCTGCACGTGCCGAGTCGGAGATGGAGCTCGGGGCCTCCTGGACCTCGGCCTCCTCCACCGTGACCTCCTCGCCGGACAGGCGCGCGGCGAAGCCCGTCAGGCGTTCGCGCTCGAGCACCGCGAAGTACAGCGCGGCGCAGACGAGCACGGCGATTACGACGGAGAGCGGTCGCATCCTGTTTCCCTCGAGCCACCGGCCATGATGTGCGGGTACCTGAACCGTTCGGTTCAGATGGAAGGTAGGTGGTGGGCCCCCGCGCCTCAAGGCCTCCGTGTTTATGGGCGGGACATAGCCGAGTGTCCCCCTGCGGAGAAGGGGATCGGCGCGACTGGGTCGTGAATATGGCAACTGTGCTTGGCGAGTGCGCAAGGCCGCGGTAACAGCCGGTCGAGCGCCGGAGGGTGGCCGGAGGATACATGTCCAATCCCGACAGTTTCATCGACGAGGTGAGCGAGGAGCTCCGGCGCGACCGGATGTCCCTCCTGCTGCGGCGCTGGGGGTGGGTCGCGCTTCTGGCGGTGATCCTGCTGGTCGGGGCGGCGGCGTGGTCGGAATGGACGAGCGCCCGCGAGCTCGCCGCCTCCCGGGCGTTCGGAGACGCGGTGCTGGCCGCGGAGGGGGCGGACGATGCTGCCTCGGCGCTTGCAGCGGTAGCGCCGTCAGGGGCGGAGCAGGCCGCGCTTCTCGCGCTTCTCGAGGCGGGCGCGCTTCGGGGAGAGGACTCTTCCGCCGCCCGTGCGCGCCTGCTCGAGCTGTCGGAGGCCGATGGCGTGCCGCCCCTCTACCGCGACCTCGCCCTCATGAAGCTGATCCTCGGGGGCGGGACCGGCGACCGGGACCGGGACGCGATGATTCTCGAGGCTTTGGCGACGCCGGGCGCGCCCTACCGCCCGCTCGCGCTCGAGCAGCAGGCGCTCCTCGCGCTCGAGGCGGGCGACGAGGCGGAGGCGATCACATTGTTGCGACTGCTGGGGGAGGAGGCCGGTTCGACGCAGACGATGCGCCGTCGTGCCGCCGAACTCATGCTCGCGCTGGGGGCGGAGCCTGCGTGACCACCGCCGTGGGACGATCGACGATTCGGGCGCTGATCGGCACCGCGGCGATGGCCCTCGCGATGACGGGCTGCTCCGAGCGCGAGGAGCTTCTGTCCGGTCCGCGTGAGGCCATCCGGACGGAGCTCGGGCTCGCGGAGGCGAGTCCCGCCCCGGCCATCTCCGTGCCCATCGCGCTTCCGCCCATGCGCACCTTCGCCTCTTGGCCCATGCGGGCCGGGGCGCCGGACAACGTGCCCGGCCACGCCGCGCTTGCCGCCGCGCCGGCGCCGGTCTGGTCCGTGCGGATGGGAACGGGGGCATCGCGCCGCGCCGGCATCGCGGGTGACCCGGTCTCCGACGGTGCCCGCATCTTCGCGATGGACGCCGCGAACCGTGTCACGGCCGTCACGCCGGCGGGGCAGGTGCTCTGGTCGCGCGATCTCGTCCCGCCGAACGACAGGGCCAACGAGGCGTCGGGGGGCGGGCTGGCCGTGGTCGACGGCACCCTCTACGCCACGACGGGCTTCGGCGAGGTCCACGCGCTGGACGCGACATCCGGCGGCACCCGGTGGGTCCAGCGGCTCGACGCCCCGCTGACGAGCCCGAAGGCGGCCGGCGGCCTCGTCTACGTGGTCAGCCGGGACGGGCGGGCCTGGGCCATATCGGCGGCGAACGGGCGCCTCCGGTGGGAGATCCCCTCCGTCGCGGCCCCCGTCGTCAGCGCCTCGGCGCCGGGCCCGGCCCTGTCCGAACGGCTCGTCGTGCTGCCCTTCGGCTCGGGCGAACTTGTCGCCGCGCTCCGCGTCTCCGGCGTGCCCGTCTGGAACGCGGTGGTGTTCGGCGGCCGCGTCGGCGTGGCGCTGAGCACCGTCGACGACGTGACGGGCGATCCGGTGATCGCGGACGGCCGCGTCTATGCGGCGACGCTCTCGGGCCGGACCCTCGCGCTAGACCTCGAGACGGGAGAACGGATCTGGACGGCACGGGACGGCGCGGTGAGCGCCCCCGTCGCCGTCGGAGGATCGGTGTTCACCGTCTCCGACCGCAACCAGCTCCTGCGCCTCGACGCTGCGACGGGCCGTGTCGTCTGGCGACGGGACCTGCCCTTCTTCCGCGAGACGCGGGTGAACCGGCGGGAGGGAATTTTCGCGCAGCATGGGCCAGTCCTCGCCGGAGGGCGCCTCTGGGTCGGGTCGTCGGACGGCTACCTGCGCGGTTTCAGCCCGGCCTCCGGCGCGCTCCAGGCGGCGCTGCCGGTCCCGAGCGGCGCCGCCACCCGCCCCATCGCCGTGGGTGGCGCGCTCTACGTCATGGCCCGCGACGGCACGCTTCACGCTTTCCGCTGATCCCGGCTCGCGCTAGGGCGGCGGCGGAGGTCGCCATGCCCGAACCCTTCACCCTCGCGATCGTCGGCCGCCCCAACGTCGGCAAGAGCACGCTGTTCAACCGGCTGGTCGGCCGGCGGATCGCGCTCGTCGACGATCAGCCCGGCGTGACCCGCGACCTGCGCGAGGGCGAGGCGCGGCTCGCCGGGCTGCGCTTCACCGTGATCGACACGGCCGGGCTCGAGGAGGCGACCGACGATTCCCTGCCTGCGCGGATGCGCCGCCTGACCGAGCGCGCCGTGGCCGACGCGGATGCCGCCCTGTTCGTGATCGACGCCCGCGCGGGCGTGACCGCCGCGGACGAGGGGTTCGCGGAGATGCTCCGGCGCGGCGGGCGGACGGTGATCCTCGCGGCGAACAAGGCGGAGGGCCGGGCCGGGGAGAGCGGCCTCCTCGAGGCCTACGCTCTCGGTCTCGGCGAACCCGTCCCGCTCTCGGCCGAGCACGGCGAAGGCATGGCGGAACTCTCGGCCGTGCTCCGCCCCCTGATCGCGCAGCACGAGGCCGACGCGCGCCGAGGCACCGCCGTCGAGGAACCCGAGACGGGAGTCGCCGTCGAGGAGGACGGCGAGGCGCTCGGGGCCGAGGACTGGCGCCCGAACGCGGACCGCCCCCTGCAGATCGCCGTGATGGGCCGCCCGAATGCCGGAAAGTCGACGCTCGTGAACGCGCTGATCGGCGAGGACCGCCTGCTGACGGGACCGGAGGCCGGCATCACCCGCGATGCCATCGCCCTCAGCTTCGACTGGTCCGGAACGCCCGTGCGCATCTTCGACACCGCCGGGATGCGGAAGCGCGCGAAGGTGGTCGAGAAGCTCGAGAAGCTGAGCGTGTCGGACGGCCTGCGCGCCGTGCGTTTCGCCGAGGTGGTCGTGCTCCTCCTCGACGCCGCCGTCCCGTTCGAGACGCAGGATCTCCGGCTCGCCGATCTGGCGGCGTCGGAGGGACGTGCGGTCGTCGTCGCCGTGAACAAATGGGACATGGAGGAGGACCGGCAGGCCAAACTCGCCGAGTTGAAGGAGGCGTTCGAGCGGCTTCTTCCGCAGTTGCGCGGCGCCCCGCTGGTCACCGTCTCCGCCCGGACGGGACGCGGGCTCGACCGCCTCCGCGCGGCCGTCCTGCGCGCGCACGAGGTCTGGAACCGTCGGGTGCCGACGGCGCGGCTGAACCGCTGGCTGGCGGACATGCTCGAGGCGCATCCCCCTCCCGCGCCGCAGGGGCGCCGCATCCGCCTCCGCTACATGACGCAGGTGAAGACGCGCCCGCCCTCCTTCGTGGCCATGTGCTCGTCGCCCGACGCGCTCCCCGATGCCTACTCGCGCTACCTCGTGAACGGCCTTCGCGAGGACTTTGACATGCCCGGCACGCCGATCCGCCTGACGATCCGGGGGCAGGGCGACGCGAACCCCTACAAGGACCGCCGAAAGCCCCAGCCATCCCGCCTGCGGAAGCACCTGGGGAAGAGGTAGCGAATGGCGGCACCTCGGGCAGATGCGGAGCCCGACGGTGCTGGATTGCCTATCCCGTATCGGTCGGGAGGAAGCGCAGCGGGGACTGCAACCGCGCCCGCCACCGTTCCGGAGACCGGCTTGCCGATGGCGGTGCCTTGAGGTGCCACGAAGCCGCAAGGTTGGTGCGCCAAGTCGTGCGTGAGTAAAACGCGCATGTGGCGATCGGGTTTCCCCGTCCTCTGCGTTGGGTCAGACCGCGCGCTTCAGTCCCGGCGTGCCCGGGATGCGCGCGGCGAGCTGCGCGACTCGCGTGGCGACATCCGCGCGGACGGGCCCGGGGCGAGGAGCGTCGCGGAGGGTCGTGAACCAGTGGTCCGGCGGATTTCGCCCCCGGCTCGCCTTGCGCCACACGAGGCCGCGCAGCACGTCCTCGGCCTCGGGCGGCAGGCGATCCGGCACGGCGAACCCGGCGACCTGCGCCCAGACCCCGGTCCAGAGCCGCCCGACCGACCACGGGTTGTACCCGCCTCCGCCCAGCACCACCGCACGGGGCGCCAGAGGGAGGAGTGCCCGGACGACCGCCCAATGCGCAGTGTTGGACAGCGAGAGTCGGGAAAGCGGATCCTCCTCCACCGCGTCCGCGCCGCACTGGAGAACCACGGCGTCCGGTGCGAAGCGTTCCACCACCGGCAGGATGAGACGGTCGCGGGCAAGGGCGAACTCGCTGTCGTTCAGGCCACGCGGCAACGGCAGGTTGTAGACCTGTCCGATCCCGCGATCCTCGAGCGCCCCGGTGAACGGCCACCGCCGCTCCTCGTGGGTGGAGATCAGGAGGGTATCGGGATCGTCACGGAATCCATGCTCCACGCCGTCCATATGATGGGCGTCGATGTCGACATAGGCGATGCGCCCGGCCCCCCGCGCGCGCAGCGACAGGATCGTGAGCACCGGATCGTTCAGGTAGCAGAACCCGGCCGCCCGGTCGGGCATGGCGTGGTGCGTGCCGCCACCGGGGTGATAGATCGGCACGCCATCCGCCGCGAGCTCGCCCGCGAGGAACGAGCCGCCGGCCGAGGTGGCCGGCCGGCGCCACACCTCGGGGAACACGGGGTTCGAGTGGGTGCCGAGCCCGTGGCGCGCCCGGGTCGCCTCGTCCACCTCGCCTGCCGCCTCGGCCCGCTGCAGGGCAGCGACGTAGTCGGGAGTGTGCCAGACGTGGAGCGCCTCGGGCTTCACGCGGGGGGAGCGGCGGAAGCGGTCCCGCGGGAGCCATCCGAGCGCGCGCGAGAGATCCATCACCGTCGAGACGCGGGGGATCCGGAGCGGATGATGATCTCCGTAGGACGAACCCCGGTAGATGTCGTGCCCGAGTAGGAGCGCCCCCGTCACGACGTCGGCAGCGCCCGCTCGACCGTCGCGAGGAACCGATCCGACAGCGGCCGCGTCGACGCGCCTTCGAAGGCGACCAGCGCGCCTTCCGGGTCGAGCAGGGCCTTGTTGAAGTTCCACCCCGGCGCGACCCCGTGCTCCTCGGCGAGCCAGCGATAGAACGGGTGCGCGGCCGGGCCAGTGACCGGGGTGATCTCCGTCATCGGCAGCGTCAGGCCATAGGTGACCTCGCAGTACTCGCGCGCCTCCTCGGCACTTCCCAGCTCCTGGCGGAAGCTGTCCGATGGGACGGCAAGGACGGTTAGGCCCCTGTCCTCGTAGCGATCCTGGAGTTCCTGCAGTTCGCTCAATTGGGGAGCGAAGCCGCACAGAGAAGCGGTGTTCACGACGAGGATCGCCTGCCCGCGGAGCGCGTCGAGGTCGATCTCGCCGCCATCGACCGAGGCGAAGGTGAAGGCCCGCACCGGCAGGGCGGCGAGGGCGCAGAACGTCAGCGCGAGGAGGCTGCGGAACATGGCGGTCTCTCCCTGCGCGCCGCCCCGAGCGGCGGCGCCTTCCGGAGGTAGGAGCCGCCCTCCGGGGATCAACCGAGCGGGCCGGGCCCCCCACGGAGGAGGCATTGCGCATCCGGGTTGCGCGGGCCCCCGGCATGGTTATCTCCAGGGCGAATGGAGGCGACGCGATGATCCGCTATGCCCTGCGATGCGCCGGGGGCCACGAGTTCGAGAGCTGGTTCCAGTCATCCGAGGCCTTCGAGGCCCTGGCCGACCGGAACCTCCTGACCTGCGTGGAATGCGGTGGCACGGAGGTGTCGAAGGCCCTGATGGCGCCGCGCGTGGGCGGTGAGGGCGGTCAGGCCGGCGACGGCCCGGCTCCGCAGACTGGGAGCCGGGGCCGTGCGGGCAAGGCGCTCGGGAAGCTGCGCGACAAGCTCGAAACTGAGTCGGACTGGGTGGGCGATCGCTTCGTGAGCGAGGTGAGGGCGATCCACGGGGGAGATGCTCCCGAACGGCCGCTCTGGGGCAAGGCGGCTCCGGACGAGGCGCGCTCGCTGCTCGAGGATGGCATCCCGATCGCTCCGGTTCCGTTCGGGCCGAGGAAGAAGATGACCTGACGAGATGCCTCGTCCCCGATGGCGTCCCCGACCCCGGGCGTCGTCGCTCGCAGGAGCCGCCGATCTCCCGCGGAGCCGGCAGCGGGCCGTTCGGCCGCCCCGGCCTAGCGGTTCTGGAACCTAGACGTTCTGGATCTGGAGGGCGACGGGTGGTGCGGTCACGTCCTCCATGGCCTCGAGTCCCTCGAGCGCCGAAGCGAGCGCACCCGGGGCGCAGGGATGCGTGACGATGAGGACGGGCGCGTCCTGGCCCGGATGGTCGTACTGCCGCATCCGGTCGATGGAGATGCCGGCCTCGCCGAGCACGGCCGCCACGCGGGCCAGCGCTCCGGGCCGATCCCGCAGCGCCGTCCGCAGGTAGTGGGCGCAGGGCGTCTCCGCCTCGGCGGGCGGGGCATGGCGGAGGGTCCCGGCAGGCTGGCCGAACGGCGGCAGGGGAGCGCCCGGCCCGGCGCGGGCGATGTCGATGATGTCGGCAAGGACGGCGCTGGCGGTGGGGCCCGCCCCCGCTCCGGCGCCCCGCAGCATGATCTGCCCCGCCGCGTCGCCCTCGATCACCACCATGTTCGTTGCTCCCTCGAGCTGTCCGAGCGCGGACTCCGCGGGCACGAGCGTCGGACGCATCGACTGCTCAACGGTGTCGCCGCTGCGCCGTGCCACGCCGAGAAGCTTGATCCGGTATCCCATGTCCCGGGCGCGACGTATGTCGTCGATGGAGACCCGTTCGATCCCCTGGAGCCGCACCGCCCCGAAGTCGACGCGGGTGCCGAAGGCGATCCCCGAGAGGATGGCGAGCTTGTGGCCGGCATCGATGCCGCCGACGTCGAGCGTCGGGTCGGCCTCGAGATAGCCCAGCGCGCGCGCCTCCTCGAACACCTCCTCGTAGGAGAGGCCGGCCGATTCCATCCGAGTGAGGATGTAGTTGCACGTGCCGTTCATCACGCCGAGGACGCGCTCGACCCTGTTTGCCGCCAGGCCCTCGGTCAACGCCTTCACGCACGGGATGCCGCCGGCCACGGCCGCCTCGAAGCGCAGCGCGGCGCCCTTCGCCTCGGCCCTCTCCGCGAGGGCCTGGCCGTGGATCGCCAGCATGGCCTTGTTCGCCGTGACCACCGGGGCGCCTCGTTCAAGCGCGGCCTCGACCGCCGCCTTCGCGGGTCCATCCTCGCCCCCCATGAGTTCGACGAAGACGTCGACATCCTCGCGCCGGGCGAGCGCCACGGGGTCGTCCTCCCAGCCGAGCGTCGAGATGTCGACCCCACGGTCCTTCCCCCGCGAGCGCGCGCTGACGGCCGTCACGGCGATCGGGCGGCCCGCGCGCGCCTCCAAGAGGGGCCCGTGCGTCCGGAGGATCTGCAAGAGCCCCGCGCCGACCGTCCCAAGCCCGGCCACCCCGAGACGCAACTCCCCAGCCATTCGCGACCTCCGCCCTTCCGACCTCCGGGACGCCTAGCCCCCCGGTGGACTGATCACAACGGGGCGTTGCGCAGCGCCTCGGCCCGCTCCCGCAGGCTTTGGGCCCGTGTCTGGCCGACCGGGGCAGGCGGGTCGAGCGACACGGCTCGCTCTTCGAGCCGCGTTCGGCGTGCGTCGAGGGCCTCGCCCTCCGCCGCGGCCCGGGGCTCGGCCGCCGCCCGGGCGAGGATCGGGTCGAGCGGGAGGAGGCGGGGCCCCGGCCCCTCGCCCGCCCCGGCGATGCGCGGGTTCGCGGGCGGCAAATCCTCGGCACAGGCGGCGAGGAGGAGCGGGAGGAGGGCGGCGATCACGCGCATTGGACCGCATAGCCGGCGTGGCCATGCATCGGCAAGCGCATCCGCGGGCCAGCGCTTGGAACAGAACGGACGTTCGTTATGCTCGGGCCATGGCGCGGCGTGCGGGAACGGATGGCGAGGGGACGGGCGAACGGCTGCGCAGGACGGCTGAGCGCCTGTTCGCGGCGCATGGCTACGCGGCCGTCTCCATGCGCCGCATCGCCGCCGAGGTCGGCATCGCCCCGGGCGCGATCTACCACCACGTGCCGGACAAGCAGACGCTGCTCGTCGGCTCGATGGAGGAACACCTGCAGGCGCTCCTCCTCGCCTGGGACGAGGCGGACCCTGCCGGCACCTCGGTTGCGCGCCTCGAACGGTTCGTCGAATTCCACATCCGGTATCATCTGACGCGGGGCGACGCCGTCTTCGTCGCCTACATGGAGCTCCGAAATCTCGAGCCCGCGAATTTTGCCCGCATCGAGGCGCTTCGACATGCCTACGAGGACCGGCTGGGCGCCATCCTGCTCGACGGGACGCAAACAGGCGAGATGAACGTTCCGGACCCGCGGCTTGCGAGCATGGCCCTGATCGCGATGCTCAACGGCGCGTTGCGCTGGTACCGGCCGGGCGGCCGTCTGGGCCTCGACGAGGTCATCGGCATCCATCGCGACATGGCCCGGGGGGCTGCAGGAGTGACCGGCGCCGGCGCATGACGGTCGCCCGCGTGTGCTCGAGCGCTCCACCTAGAAGGGGACGACGAACCACAGGCCGACCGCGGCCGCGAAGAACCCCGCCCAGGCGAGGCCCATCACGAGGCCGTCCCGGAGCAGCATGCCGAGGCCGAACAGCGCGATCACGGCCATCGGAACGGTCGAGGCGAACGGCACCAGTTCGAGCGGCGGCACGGCTGCCGCCATGACGAGAACGGCACCCGCGGCGAGACGCTGCCGCATCCGCTCGGTCAGCCAGGGGAAGCGGACGCCGAAATGCCGGTCCATCCACCGCGCGATGGGGCGGAGCTTGTCGGCCGCCTCGTCGAGGCGCCGGGCCTCGACGGTGCGCCGCTCGAGGAAGCCGGGAAGCCAGATGTCGCGGCGTCCGAACGCGACCTGAACCGCGAAGAGCGACACGATGAGCGCGAGCGTCGTCGGCAGCCCCGGGATGCCCCCTATGGGCGTGATCTCAAGCATGGCGGGCACAGCGATCAGCGCCCCCGTGCCGCGATGGCCGACCTCGTCGTTGATCTCTCCCACCGAGACGGGGTTCCCATGCCCCGCCGCCGCTTCGAGCGCCTCCACCACGTCCATCGCTTTCGCCATGTAGCCCTCTCCGGTCCGAACCGAGGGGGGAACGCAGTCGTGACGGTCGGGGTTCGCCTAAGCTCACCGAACTGGCTTCCGGGCTAGATCGGGTGTGCACCTCCCGTCCTGCCGTCCGTGTCGCCGAGCCTTTCCCATGTCTACGTCAGATCACGCACCTGCCGACGCCTGAAACACCGGACCCGTTGCCTAGTGCGGGCGCCGACATGTGAAGTCGGATTAACATATCATGTCGAACTGTCGTCATGTCTTGTCACATGGCTCCCTATCCGCGCAACGTGGACGCCAGACCGGAGGACCCTCATGCAGCGACCGAACCGCCCCGTGGGGGGCGCACTGGTACCGCGCCCGTGATCCGCGTGCACGTGTTCGACGTCCGTGGCCGTTTCGGCACCGGACGCATGGCGCTCGAATCCCTTCTCTATGACGCGGTGGCGCATGTCCGCGCGCGTTCGAGGCTCCGGAACGTCGACCTCGTGGTCCAGCCGCTCGACGGGACCACGGGAAGCTACCCCATCATCGGGAAGACCTTCGACGGCAACAACGTGCATATCGCCGTCGATCCGTCATTCCTCGACGAGGAGGACGGCGAGGCTGAGCTTTCGCGCACCTGCGTCCACGAACTCCACCACGCGCTGCGCTGGCGCCACGTCAGGCGCTGGACGGTCGCGGAGGCGGTCGTTCTGGAGGGCCTCGCTCTCGTCGCCGATCACGACGCGGCCGGTCCGGCGGGCGTGTTCGCGGACCGGGCGCTTCGCGATCCAAACGGCGCGCTAGACTATCTGGCGCGTAACTCGGAAGCGCCGGCCGCGCTGCACGATCGATGGCTCTACAGCAGCGAGCCAGAGCATCCCGGCGACGCCTCAAGGGTTTACAAGGCCGGAAAGCTCGTCGTCGGTGCCGCTCTGCAAGCGCTGGACGAGACCGCATGGGACGCCGTCCGCCGTCCGGGCATCGAACTCGTCCGCGAGGGAATGGCCGCGCTCGGCAGACCGATGCACATCGAAGGTCCCGCTTCGGCGCCCCGGCGCCCTGTCCGGCGGCGCGCGGTCGGGGCCTGACCGGACAGGGGAGCCCCACGCGCGACCACCGTCCGAGACCCGCCGGCGCGCCGTCAGTACGGCATCGGGTGGGCCTTGTGCTCGGAGTCGATCGCCGCCGCGAGTTCCTCGGAGAGCGAGACGTCGACCGAGCCAAGGATGTGCTCGAGTTGGACCGATGTCGTCGCGCCCACGATGGGCACGCAGCGGAACGGCCGGTCGAGGAGCCACGCCAGAGCCATCTGCACCGGATCGACCCCATGCTCCATCGCGAGGTCGAGATAGGACTGGACGGCAGGTTGGGCTCGCGGCGTCCACCGCCCGCCGAGGTCGCCGTTGATCGACATCCGGGAGCCCTCCGGCGCCTCGCCCTCCTGGTACTTCCCGGTGAGAAGTCCGGCAGCGAGCGGCGAGTAGGCGAGCATCGTCACATCGTCGTGGTGCAGGAGTTCCGAGATGTCCGTGTCCGCGAGGCGGCAGAGGAGCGAGTACTCGTTCTGAAGGGCGATCGGTCGCGGGCCGGTCCCTTCCTCCGCGAGCCTCGACCACTGGGCCATTCCCCATGCCGTCTCGTTCGAGAGGCCGAAGGCGCGCACGGTGCCACGCTCGACCTCGCGCGAAAGCGCACCGGCGGTATCCGCCATGTCCTGGAGCACCGCATCCCGCTCGCCCTTGGGGCGGTAGGTCCAGCACTGGCGGAAGTGGTAGGACCCGCGATTGGGCCAATGGAGCTGATAAAGGTCGACGGCCTCGATCCGGAGCCGCGAGAGCGAGGCCTCGACCGACTCGCGGATCGCTCCAGGCGTGATCGGATCGCCGCCACGTGCCGCGCCACCGGCGCCGCTGATCTTGGTCGCGACGCGCATCCGGCCCCGCCCGCCGCCCGCGATCCAGCGGCCGACGATCTCCTCGGTCAGCCCTACCGTCTCCGCGCGGACCGGGTTCACGGGGTACATCTCGGCGGTGTCGAGCCAGGTGACGCCGTGGTCGGCGGCGAGGTCGAGCTGCCGGTGCGCGTCGTCCTCCGGGGTCTGTGTCCCGAAGGTCATCGTGCCCATCATGAGCGCGCTTGTCGTGTCGTCCGGGCCGAGCGGGACGGTCTTCATGTGCGAATCCTCGATGGGGTCAGATGTCGATCTCGATCCAGACGGGAACGTGATCGGAGGGACGGCGCCGCGCTCGCATTTCCGCCTCGATGGAGCAGGAGCGCATCATGTCGGCCGCCGCGGGGGAGAGCAGCACGTGGTCGATCCGGAGCCCGTGGTTCCGTTCGAAGGCGCCGCCCTGGTAGTCCCAGTAGCTGTAGTGTCCGGGCTGGCCGGGATGCCGCGTCCGGAACGCCTCGGTCAGACCGAGGTTCAGCAGCCTGCGCCACGCCTCCCGCGTCGGCGGCAGCATCAGCGCGTCGTCCCGCATGACCTCCGGCCGGGCGAGATCGATGTCGGCCGGCAGGACGTTGTAGTCCCCCGCCATCAGGAACGGCGTCTCCTCCTCGAGGAGCGCGACCGCCCGGTCCCGGAGCCGCCGCATCCAGGCGAGCTTGTAGTCGTACTTCTCTCCAGGGGCCGGGTTGCCATTCGGCAGGTAGAGGCCGCAGAGCCGGATCGCCCCGTCTGCGCCGATGGCGGTCGCCTCGATGTAGCGCGCCTGCTCGTCCCCCTCGTCGCCCGGGAGGCCCGGCGTGACATCCTCGAGCGGCACGCGCGAAAGAAGCGCGACGCCGTTGAAGCCCTTCTGGCCATGCGCATGCGTAGTGTAGCCGAGATCGCCCAGCTCCTCGTGCGGGAAGAGCTCGTCGGGTATCTTCGTCTCCTGCAGGATCGCCACGTCCGGCGCGCTCTCCCGCAGCCAGGCGGAGAGGGTCTCGAACCTCGCTCGCAGGCCGTTGATGTTCCAGGTGGCGATCTTCATGGGGAGCGACCTAGCCGGGCAGGGCGCCGGTGTCGAACCGATCGCCCTCAGGCCGGCTCGACCACGACCTCCCGCGTCTCGATGCGGGCCCCCGCCTCGAGCGTGCGATGCACGGGGCAGCGGTCCGCGATCTCCATCAGCCGCCTACGCTGCCCGCCGTCGAGCGACCCGGCGAGGCGGATCTCCCTCCGGAAGACATGGAGGGCGGCGTCGCTGCCTCCGGCGTCCTTCTCCACGTCGCTCAGGTGCTCGCGGTCGTAGGTCACGTCGACCGAGACGTGCTCGAGCGGCCAGCCCTTGCGGCGCGCGTACATCCTCACGGTCATCGAGGTGCAGGCGCCGAGACCGGCGGCGAGGAGCTGATACGGCGAGGGGCCGAGGTCGGCGCCGATCCCCTTGGGCTCGTCCGCCGTGAGATGGTGGCGGCCGGCCCGCACGTCCTGGGTGAAGCCCGACGGATCGGCCTCCGACACCCGCGTCACGCCCTCGGGGATCTCGGCCGGCGAGGGCTCCTCGGCGAGGTCGAGGTAGCGCGCCGCCCAGGCCGCGATCACCGAGGCCGCGTATTCGGCGTCCCTCGGGCGGGTCAGGAGGTGATCGGCGTCGTCGAGCGTGACGAAGCTCTTGGGATGGCGCGCGGCGGCCCAGATATGGCTCGCGTTGTCGAGGGCCACCGTCTCGTCGCGCGTGGCGTGGAGGATCAGCACCGCCTTGCGGAGCTGCGCCAAGGCCGGTGCCAGCCGTGCGGCCCGGATGTCCTCGACGAAGCCGCGTCCGATGCGGATGTTGCGCCCGGCCAGCGGCACCTCGGCCTCCCCCTCGGCGAGGATGCGATCGACCGAAGCGGCGAAGTTGTGGGTCACGTGGCCAGGGTCGTAGGGGGCCCCGATGGTGACGACGGCCTTCGCGGAGCCGATCCGGCCGGCGGCCGAGAGCACCGCGGCGCCGCCAAGCGAGTGCCCGACGAGGAGCCCCGGCGCGAGACCCCGCTCCTCGAGCGCCGTCGCCGCGGCCACGAGGTCGCCGACATTCGTCGTGTAGGACGTGTTGGCGAACTCACCCTCTGAATGCCCCAGCCCGGTGAAGTCGAACCGGAGCACGGCGAATCCGTCCGCAGTGAGACGTGCGGCGATCCGGCGGGCGGCCGCGATGTCCTTCCCGCAGGTGAAGCAGTGGGCGAACAGCGCGACGGCCCGGTGAGGCCGGTCGGGCCGGTCGAGACGCGCGGCCAGCTCGTGCCCCGCATGGCCGGGGAAGGTAAAACGTTCGGTCGGCATGTGGGCGCTCCCGCTGGATCCGTGCCGAAAGGTGGCGGTCCCCGGCCGGGCGGGCAAGCGCCTCGTCGATCAGCCTCCCGTGACCGCCGCGGGCGGGCCGGACGCCATCCAGGGGATCAGCCCCCGGGGCGGACCCGCAGGAGGGGCATCAGGGCGGCCATCTCGGGGCCGCGTTCGCGCCCCGTCACCGCTTTTCTGAGAGGCATGAACAGGCTCCGGCCCTTGCGCCCGGAGGCCTCCTTCGCGGCGGCGGTCCATTCGCTCCAGGCGTCCAGCCCGTAGGGCGGATCGGGCAGCAGGCCAAGCGCCTGCTTCACGAAGGCGCGGTCCTCCTCGGCCACGAGCGGCGGCGCGCCCTCGCTGCAGAGCCGCCACCAGTCGGCGATCTCGGCCCGCGTCGACACGTTCTCCCGGATGACATCCCAGAACGGTGCCCGCGTGTCCTCCGGGATCCCGGCACGCTCGAGATCCCCCTCCACCGCCGCGCGGGGCAGCTTCTGGAGGAGCTGGGCGGAGAGAGGGCGCAGGTCGTCCGGATCGAGCTTCGTGGGCGCGGCCCCGAACTGCGCGGGGTCGAAGGCGGCGGCCAGCTCCTCCGGCGACTCGCGCAGCTCGACCGGCTGCGAGGAGCCCAGACGCGCGAGGAGGCTCAGGATCGCCATCGGCTCGACGCCGTCCTCGCGCAGGTCACGGAGCGACAGCGTCCCGAGCCGCTTGGAGAGGCCCTCTCCGCCGGGTCCGGTCAGGAGGGAGTGGTGCGCGAACCGCGGATGCCCGCGGCCGAGGGACGCCATGATCTGGATCTGCGTCGCGGTGTTCGTGACGTGGTCGGCCCCGCGCACCACGTCCGTCACGCCCATCTCGAGGTCGTCCACCACCGAGGCGAGGGTGTAGAGCACCTGACCGTCGGCCCGGATCAGCACCGGATCGGAGACCGACGCCGCGTCGATGGACTGCGGGCCGAGGATGCCGTCCTCCCACTCGATGCGCGCATGATCGAGCTTGAACCGCCAGACGCCCGCGCCCCGCTCCCCGCGCAGCCGCTCCCGCTCCTCCGCGGAGAGCGCCAGCGCCGCGCGGTCGTAGACCGGCGGGCGGCCCATGTTGAGCTGCTTCTTGCG